>NZ_JANEWJ010000023.1:0-82681 GCF_028069755.1 Citrobacter sp. Igbk 16
ATATAACTTGTTTTTTATTATCACATTCGAAATGTTCACCATACTTAGATAAACACTTATCCAACTTCCCAAACTCCACAAGCGGCTTATTTGTAGATAACATTTTCGCATTCCTTGCAATAAATGCCCGTCAAATCCGTGACGGGCATTATTACGAATAAATTACCTTATTTTATCTGCAATATAGTTCTTACCAGGTATATTTAACACCTACGTTTGCAGACCAGTCTTGATCAACATCGCCACCACCGAGGTAGTTAGCATCGGTGTACGCGCTGAAGTTTTTGGTAAAGCTGAACTGAGTACCCAGTCCAACACGTACCGCAGAACCTTCTACACCGTTGTCGATAGAGTCACCGTTTACGTCAGAATCGTTGTTAGAGTCGTCGTAAACGTAGGCCAGTTTGAAGTACGGAGTCAGCGCCTGGTCGTCGCTGTAGACGAAGGTATAGCCTGCATCTACACCCAGTTCGTAGCGCATGCTGTCATAAGACTGGCCGTCAACTTTCATGTCGTTGCTCAGCTTATAGTCATCACCAGACTGGAACAGACCGGATATGCTGCCGTAAGGCGTTACGTAACCTGCGTCACCCAGCTTCAGGTCATACCCCAGTTTCAAGCCAAAGCCCCAGGCATCAGAAGAGGTGCTGCCATCAACATACTGACCGTTGCTCATGTTGGCAGACAAATCGTTGTTGAAGTGAGAGTAGCTTAAGTTACCATCAACAAAGATGTTGTTGGCAAAGCGAGCAGAAGAGTAAATGTAGGCAGTCTGGCTGTCCTGATCCACCTGACCGGTACGGTCGCTCATATCACCTTTCGCGAAGCCTGCTGCAGCACCGACAATCCACTTAGCGTTGTTACCATCAATTTTGGAATCAACACCGACCATAATGCCGTTAACATCCTGATCGTAGTTAATGGTGCCGTTATCCGCATCGAAGCTACCACCGAAGTAGCTTACCCATGCACCACCGTTATCAACCAGACCATGACGTGCGTTAGTCAGACGAGTACCAACGGTATCTTGTTCCAGGTTCCAGATATTGGTGTTCGCAGACGGGATGCTCAGCGCCATGTTCGCGTAGTCTGTCAGTTCCATCTGCTGCAGAACAACGGTGTTACCTTGCTGCTGCGCCTGATAGGTGTAAGCACCCAGGTCAGCTTTGTTGGCTGCAGAGAAGGTCGCAGTGCTGTTCGTGTCGTTAACGTAGATCAGCTCGTTACCTTTGTAATCAGCAACAGAACCTGCGCCAGTAGCGTTATCGATGCGAACTTTATAGTTACCGGTTGCCGCCGCAACGTGGTCACCATAGTTATCAACTTCAGACTGATCGCCTGAGGTATCGGAATCGCCGTTACCGTTGATAGTCAGATGACCATCAGAGTTCATCGCGATCACGCCATAACCGTAGTTAGACTGAGATTTATCGTTAGTGCGATCGTTAGTCAGGTCAGCATTCAGCACATAGTCAGTACTGTTGATGTCGAAAACACCCGCGTTAACATGATTATAAGCGTCGGTGTAGCTGGTCAAATTCAGGGTATCAACCTGCAGCGCATTACCGGTACTGTTGCCCACATCCAGAACGCCGTTGTTAGTGACGTTAATGGTGTTTGCATAGAGCGCTGCATTACCCACGCTCCAGCCAGCAGATACGTCATCAGCAATCGTTACAGTACTGTTGTCGATAGACAGAGTATCCGTTGCAACATGACCATCTTCATTGATGTTCAGTGCAGAACCACCAGTCAAGCCAATAGTGTCGGAGATCAGGGTAGAATCACCAACATTGACAACCGAACCACTGTTAATGCTCAGAGTATCAATCAACGACGTTTTGGTGGTATCCCACTGTGAAGCACCGTTCAGCGTGACATTGAACAGACCGCTCTGATAAACCTCATTACCTACCACATGACCATTTTCGTCATAAGAGGTCGTGTCGTTATCGATGCCGTAGGTTGAATCCGGCCACAGGCTGTTAGCGGTGATGTCTATCAGACTAGCTGTAGCTTCAGTACCCGCAGCATAGCTGTCATAAACACCGTCACCATCGGAGTCAACCTGGTGCACGGACATTGCCGCCCCCACCCACTTACTGCCATTGTTCAGGGTCAAATCCAGGCGGTCAGTACCATCCCAGCCGTTGGTATCCAGGTCTGCATCGGTATCACGGTAAGTATCAGCACCGTTCGGGAAGAAGTTTTCATCGAAATTGCTGGAGAACAGCACGTCGCCCATCAGCGTGGAATTGTTCAACGTGGCCGTCGTCTGCATCGCGTTATCCGCATTTGGGTTTGCAATAGCCGCTAATGCAATATCGTCAGCGGTATAAGAGCCGCTGTAGTCGCTTGCATTGCTGGTATTACCAAACCAGCCGGAGGTTCCTTCATCAGACCATGAACCAGAGGTTACAGTAGAATCGCTGACAGAGAGGGTGTTGTTAAACACTTCACCGCTGTTTACGCCGGTGCTAACGGTATTATCGTCAATATCTGCCCAATCATAACCCTGAGTCAGGGTTATGCCAGCGACATGAGAGTTAGCGGAGATAGACAGATCAACTTCTTGATCCAGCGTGATAGCCGTACCCAGATTATAAACATCGACTACGTGCGTGTCAGCTGCGTCATTATATGTACCGTTGTAGGTATAATGTTCGTAGTTGTCATCAATCGTTGAATTAATAACGTTCATCGCCAGGCGATCGTAGTAATAGTCGGTAGCCGTACGATTAGTACAATCCGTGGCCATACATTCGGATGTCACCATACCATGAATGGTACTGTTTTTAATCGTCAGGCTGTTGTTATTGCTGTTAGTAGGCAGTCCATCATCCAGGTAATAAGTCGAAATAACGCCGTTGACTGTGGCGTTATTGATTACCGGATAAATATCACCATTATAAATACTATCAGTGCCGTAATTATTCCAACCAACATACCCATCATAATAAACGCCATCAGCATATGAGACATCATTATAATGAGTGAACGTTGTGTACGTATTTCCAGAAATATCAGTTGAAGCATTTGCCTGAGAAGTAATTGCCAAAGTGCAGGCTAATGCTAATTGTGAGACTACCAGCTTCTTTTTCCAAGTGTGCATTTGTCATCCCTCCTCAGGGACGTAATATTGTTGATCCATCAATTATCAATGCAAATAAAAACATTTTATGTTTCACAGAAGCGATTATGCGGTTTCACAAAGGAAAGGTTCAATTACTCTTTAACTTAAGTCCGATTACAGACAATAGATAAGATCACCCACTAAATAATGGAAAAATGAAAAAACCATTTATTTTAAATGGTTACGTAGAAAACAAAGGATAAAACCATACATTATTTTTATGATTAAATGAAAAATACAGAATTAAAAAATATATTTAAAAGCGAGCTAAGTTACTAATCTAAACATTAAACAAATTGCCTCACAACACAATTAATCATAATAAAAATAGTAGATATCACGAAAAATACACACGATAAATAATATAAAGCACACATAGCACCGCCATAACCCCGACATAAAGCCAATTTTCGTAACCCCCCCGCCATCAGGTTCGGGTATACTACGGCCTTCGATTTCACAAACATCAGGCATACCATGACAGACCTAATCCAACGCCCTCGCCGCCTGCGCAAATCCCCTGCGCTGCGCGCTATGTTTGAAGAGACAACACTGAGCTTAAATGACCTGGTGTTGCCGATCTTTGTTGAAGAAGAACTCGACGATTACAAAGCCATCGAGGCCATGCCAGGCGTGATGCGCATTCCGGAAAAACATCTGGCACGCGAGATTGAACGCATTGCCAACGCCGGAATTCGTTCGGTGATGACCTTCGGTATTTCCCACCACACCGATGACACTGGCAGCGACGCCTGGAAAGAAGACGGTCTGGTGGCGCGCATGTCGCGTATCTGTAAGCAGACCGTACCGGAAATGATCGTCATGTCCGACACCTGTTTCTGTGAATACACCTCTCACGGTCACTGCGGCGTATTATGCGAGCACGGCGTTGATAACGATTTAACCCTGGCCAATCTTGGCAAGCAGGCGGTGGTTGCCGCCGCAGCGGGTGCTGACTTCATCGCGCCTTCCGCCGCGATGGACGGCCAGGTGCAGGCGATTCGCCAGGCGCTGGACGCCGCAGGCTTCACCGATACCGCGATCATGTCCTATTCCACCAAGTTTGCCTCTTCGTTCTACGGCCCGTTCCGTGAAGCCGCCGGCACTGCGCTGAAGGGCGATCGTAAAACCTATCAGATGAACCCGATGAACCGCCGCGAGGCAATCCGTGAATCATTGCTGGATGAAGCTCAGGGTGCAGACTGCCTGATGGTCAAACCGGCGGGTGCCTATCTGGATATCCTGCGCGATATCCGCGAGCGCACCGAGCTGCCGATTGGCGCTTATCAGGTCAGCGGTGAGTACGCGATGATCAAATTCGCGGCCATGGCCGGTGCTATAGATGAAGAGAAAGTGGTGCTGGAAAGCTTAGGCTCGATCAAACGCGCTGGCGCAGATCTGATTTTCAGCTACTTCGCACGCGATCTGGCTGAGAAAAAAATCCTGCGTTAATTCCTTTCAACGCCCCGCAATGCGGGGCGTTTTATCATAAAACGTCACCAAACCGCCATCTAACCGACACATCGCCCTTCTACTGTCACAAAAGGACAGAGGAGGAGCCGCTATGTTTAGTCTCGACAATGTCATCGACGACCTGTGGCCAGAAGCGAGGCCCGCCCCGTGGCAAAAAAAAGTACTGAGAAAACTGTTACATGAAGAGGAATTCCAACAGTTTGCCGCTCGTCACCGCCATCTGAAAGGGTTAGATACCGTCGAACAGGTGCTGGAGCATCTCAACATTCACTGTCAAATTCCGGTCCGTAGTCTGGAACAAATTCCCGAACAAGGGCCGCTGGTTATCATCGCCAACCACCCTACCGGCACACTCGACGGTCTGGCCCTGCTGTACGCCGTCTCTCGCGTTCGCCGCGATGTTAAAGTCGTCACCAACCGCATGCTCACCCATCTCGAACCGCTCAGTTCGCTGTTTATTCCGGTGGATAATATCAATGGCCGCACCGCTAAAGCGGCGCTACAGCTGATGGACCGACAGTTGCAAAACGGCGGTGTGCTGATCTTCTTCCCGGCCGGTGAGGTTTCGCGCATAACCCGGCGCGGCATTCACGATAAAAAATGGCACTCCGGCTTTATTAAGCTCGCCGCCAAATACCGCGCACCGCTCTTGCCTGCATGGATTGAGGCACGCAACAGTACGCTGTTTTATGCCAGCACTCTGGTGTCGCAAAACCTGCCGATGCTGTTGTTAATGCAGCAGATGTTCCGCCGCCGTAACAGCAACCTGCCGGTGACCATTGGCGAGCAAATTGCGTGGCCGACATGGTGTACGCCGCAAACCACACCACGAGAAATGACAGACAAGTGCTACCGGCACGTTCAGCTACTGGGGAAAGGACAGCCGGGCGTCTTCAAAACTGAAAGCGCGATCGCTCGCCCGGAACCTCGTGCCCTGCTCAAGCGCGAGCTACACCAGGCCGAGTGCCTGGGACGTACAGCAGACGGTAAGGTTATCTATCTCTGGCAACGTAACGGTCAGGAAGAGGTTCCGTTGCTCCGTGAGCTGGGTCGTCTGCGGGAAATCGCCTTCCGTGCGGTAGGTGAAGGCAGCGGCAAACGCCGCGACATCGACAGTTATGACGATGACTATCTGCATCTGATCCTGTGGGATGAAGATGATCTGGAGATCGTCGGCGCCTACCGCTTTACGCCGACCGCACTGCAGATGGAAAAGCGCGGGCTGGACGGAATTTACAGCTATAGCCTGTTTCATTACGACGAACGGATGGACGATATCCTCCAGCACGGCATTGAGCTGGGGCGCAGCTTTATTCAGCCACGCTACTGGGGACGCCGCGGGCTGGACTATCTGTGGTCCGGTATCGGCGCGTATCTGGCGCGCCATCCACACTATCGCTACCTGTTTGGCCCGGTCTCTATTTCTGGTGGGCTACCGCCTTCGGCCCGCGATCTGCTGGTTGCCTTTTATCGCCTGTGGTTTCCGGCAACACATCCGCTGGCGGAGTCGCGTCGACCGTACCCGGCCTCGTTACCCGACGCACTGGCGCAGTTTGGCGGGGAAGATTACAGCGAAGACCTGACGCGACTGAAATCGCTGCTCGGCAACCTTGGTTGTGGTATTCCACCACTCTACAAGCAATATTCCGAAGTGTGTGAGCCAGGTGGCGTACAGTTTATCGACTTTGGCAGCGACCCGGACTTTAACAACTGCGTGGATGGTTTGGTACTGGTGGATTTAACGTATCTGAAGGCAAATCGCTACCAGCGGTATATCGGACCGCATTTGGTTTCGCAGCCAGAATAAGACGTTTGTGTCGCCATTCGGCACGGTGTCGCAGCGTGCCGAATGGTGTAATTCTCTGTCACGACGCACGATAGAACGGCTTATCCCCTAAAATCGTGGCCCGATGCATAATGCGCCGCTGCGGCAGATAATCCGCATTGGCGTAATGCTGCGTTACGCGGTTATCCCAAATTGCCACATCGTCAGGCTGCCAGCGCCAGCGCACCTGAAACTCTGGTTTAGTGACATGCGCAAACAGAAACCCGAGTAGCGCTTCGCTCTCTTTCTCCGTGACATCCACAATCCGCGTAGTAAATCCCTCGTTCACAAACAGCGCCTGTTTACCGCTTACCGGATGCGTTCTCACCACCGGATGCAGCAACGGGGGATGTTTGGCGACCGCTTCCAGCCAGCGCTGGTGCTCTTCTTCCGTCTTACGGTATTTATACTCCTGGAACGATTTGCGGAAATCATGCTCCGCCCGTAGGCCGCTCAGCAACTGACGAAACGGCTCAGAGAGCGCCTCATAAGCGGCAATTCCACTGGTCCACAGCGTATCACCTCCGGTCGAAGGCAGCGTTTTTGCTGCCAGAATTGCCCCGGCTGGCGGTGTGTCGATAAAGGTCACATCGGTGTGCCAGTTATCGTTATCTGGCGGATTATCGTTGTGAGTATCCAGCACGATAATCTCCTCCACGTCTTCGGCATGCGGGTAGACCGGATGAATATGCAGATCGCCAAAACGTAGCGCCAGCGCTCTCTGCTGCTGCGGCGTAATCACCTGCTCACGCAGGAACACCACCTGATGGCGCAGCACCGCATGATAAAGCTGCTCAAACTGGTTATCGCTTAGCGGACGCGTCAGGTCCGCACCGGAAATTTGTGCGCCAATATACGGCCCCAGCGGGGTAATGCTCAGACGTTCACTCATTGTACTTCTCCATGCCAGGGCGTCAGACGACGCTGAACCGCGCGCAGACCCAGTTCTAAAATAAAGGCGATAACGGCAATGACCGCGATCCCCGCCAGCACCACATCCGTTGCCAGAAATTCACCGGCGGACTGGACCATAAAACCCAAACCTCGCGTGGCAGCAATCAACTCTGCGGCCACCAGCGTTGACCAGCCGACACCCAGTCCGATGCGCAGCCCGGTCAGAATTTCAGGCAATGCACCGGGTAAGATAACAAACCACAACACTTGCACACGGCTGGCCCCCAATGATTGTGCGGCGCGTACTCTTACCTGCTGCGCGCTGCGGACACCAGCCAACGCCGACATCGCAACAGGCGCGAAAATCGCCAGGTAGATCAATAAGATCTTGGAGGTTTCACCAATACCAAACCAGATCACCATCAGCGGTAAATAGGCCAGCGGCGGAACCGGACGGTACAATTCAATGATCGGATCGAGAATGCCGCGAATTGTCGGGCTCAGGCCCATCGCGATCCCGACCGGAACGCCCAGCAGTACGGCGGCCAGCAGGGCGATGACAATTCGCGCCAGGCTCGCTGCCAAATGTTGCCACAGCGTGGCATCCATAAATCCTTGTGGCCCAGCGATGGTGATCAACTTTTGCAGTACCTGACCGGGCGCTGGCAAAAACAGTGGACTGATTAATTGCAGCGCTGCCACCGTCCACCACACCGCCAGAATGACGACCAGCGTACTAAGGCTTAACGTTATCTGACGTGAAAACGGCCAGCGCCAGTTCAGCGTGCGCTGTCGCGGCTTATCATTAATAACTACGCTCATGAGAACGCCTCCCGTTGCGCAAAGACGCGGCTTAACACGTACTCGCGCATGGCAATAAACTGCGGATCGGACTTTATACTGCGGCTCGCTTCCCCGGCCACAAAGCGCCGGGCAAAGTTAAGCGGCAGACGCTCCATCACCCGACCAGGGCCGGATGAGAGCAGCACCAGGTCGGTGGCCATAAATACCGCTTCTTCAATATCATGCGTAATTAGCAACACCTGTTTGCCGGTCTCATGCCAGAGTTTCAGCAGCAGGGTTTGCATCTGCTCGCGGGTAAACGCGTCGAGCGCACCAAACGGTTCATCGAGCAGCAGGAGCTGTGGATTAGCCGCCAGCGCCCGGGCCATGCCAACACGTTGACGCTGGCCACCAGAAAGCTGCCAGATAAAACGTTTTCCGGCACCGTCCAGCCCTACTTTCTGCAACATCTCCTGGGCGATACGCTGACGCTGCACTTTCTCTACCCCTGCCAGTTGCAGACCAAAGGCCACATTATCCTGCACGTTACGCCAGGGCAGCAGACCTTCATTCTGGAATACCACCCCGCGTTCCGCACCCGGACCTTCCACCTTCTGACCTGACAGCGTAATGCTGCCGTGCTGATACGGCACGAACCCGGCAATCAGATTCAGCAGCGTGGTTTTGCCGCAGCCGGAAGACCCGAGCACCACCAGCAGTTCACCGCTATCAAGCGTCAGGTTGATATCGTCCAGCACCGGTTTTCCACCGTAGCTGGCTGCGAGATGAGAGATTTGCAGCATCAGCGCCTCCTTTTATTGCACGAAGCGATCGGTAACGTACTGGCTGTAATCCGTCGCGACAGCAGGCACTTTGCCCTGCTCTTTGAGGAACTGCGCAGTATCGACAATCGCTTTGTTTACCGGTCCGGTAAACTCGGCGGTTTGCTGTTGCACAGTCAGGTAGGTATTCCCTTTCACCAGCCCCGGCACATCTGCCTCCGGCACGCCGCTTAAGCGCGACAGCTTGCTGATATTCTCCGGCTGTTTCAGCCATTCATCGGGGTTAGCAATATAGGGTTGCTGCGCATCAATCGCGCTTTTGGCAAAGGCTCTCACCACCTCGGGATGTTTCTCGGCAAAATCTTTGCGCACCACCCACACGTCCAGCGTCGGCGCACCCCACTCACCAACCTTTTCAGAATCAGTTAATACCTTGCCCTCTTTTTCCAGCGCATTGACGGCCGGTGCCCAGACGTAAGCACCATCAATGTCGCCACGCTGCCAGGCGGCAATAATTGCCGGTGGCTGCAGGTTCACAATCTCCACCTGACCGGGTTTGATACCCCAGTGTTTCAGTGCAGCCAGCAGGCTGTAATGGGTGGTGGAAATAAACGGCACGGCAATGCGTTTGCCGATCAAATCCTCCGGCTTACTGATATTTTTCTTCACTATCAGCGCTTCAGAGCTACCCAGTTTTGACGCCAGCAGGAAAACTTCAATAGGTACCTGCTGACTGGCAGCTACGGCCAGCGGGCTGGAGCCGAGATTGCCAATCTGCACATCGCCGGAAGCCAGTGCACGCACGATGCTCGCCCCGCTGTCGAATTTGCGCCAATCAACGGTGGCTCCGCTCTCTTTAGCAAAGGTGTTATCCGCCTGCGCCACTTTGGCCGGTTCGGCGGAAGTCTGATAGGCGACAGTGACGTTTACCGCCTGAGCCTGAAATGCGATGAATGCCAGTGCGGTAAGAAGTGTGTTACGCGATGAAATAACCATGATTGTCTGCTCCCCTGTCTTGTTATGGAGGCAGTATTTCGTTGCGGCACAATTTGATAAAGGAATTAAAAATTCTGGCTAAGAACAAAGCGTTTTTAGAAAAAAAGCGGCAATAGTTAGCTATTTCGCTCATTACAGAACGTAGGCCGGATAAGGCCCTCACGCCACCATCCGGCAATCAATGCCTGATGCGCTGCGCTTATCAGGCCTACACTCGCTACAACACCCGGCAAATTATTGCGATTTTGTTACATTCGTTACATAACTGCGCCTGGATGATTGCCAGCGTGGCGCTGGCAGGCATCATAGATATCCTTGTCAGGCAAGAGAGCAATATCATGATTCATGTTGTGCTGGTGGATGACCATGTGGTGGTGCGTTCCGGCTTTGCGCAATTACTCGGTCTTGAAGAGGATCTCGCCGTTATCGGCCAGTACAGCAGTGCGGCAGAGGCCTGGCCGGCATTACTGCGCGAGGACGTCAATGTCGCGGTCATGGATATCGCCATGCCGGATGAAAATGGTCTGAGTCTGCTAAAACGGCTGCGGGCGCAAAAACCCGGCTTTCGCGCCATTATTCTCAGTATTTATGACGCGCCGACGTTTGTACAAAGCGCGCTGGATGCCGGGGCCAGCGGTTATCTGACCAAACGCTGTGGACCGGAAGAGCTAGTACAGGCGGTGCGCTCAGTCGGTATGGGAGGCCATTACCTGTGCGCCGACGCGCTGCGGGCGTTACGCGGTGGTGAGCAACCTGCACAGGTGCTGGAGGTATTAACCCCACGCGAACGCGAAGTGTTTGATCTGCTGGTCAAAGGTGACAGCGTGAAAGAGATCGCCTTTAAGCTCGACCTCAGTCATAAAACGGTCCACGTCCACCGTGCGAATGTACTGGGCAAGCTGCAATGTCAAAGCACCATCGATCTGGTGCATTTTGCTCTCGACCACCAGTTGCTGACGGGGCATTAATGTCTCGCTCTGCTCGCCACTGGGTTATCTCTCTGTTTATTCTGCTGGCCTGGGGTTCGGGCTGGCTAATGCTGTGGACGTTAGGTTTTTACCTGACCCATAACGGTCAGCAGGCGGCATTATTTCTGCCGCACGGCGTGTATCTCGCGCTCTTGATCCTGCTGTCCCGCCGCTACTGGCCCGCGCTGGTATTGCCGCCAGTGTTGATCCTGTTCTGGCTGCACAACGAACAGTTACTCAATGGTTATCTTCTGCTGGCCGCACCGCTGATAAGCCTGATACCGGCCAGTATCGGTCAGTCATACTGGCACCGCTTCCCGCTCTACTGGCAGCGGCTCACCTTGTTGCTGGCTGCCGTGACGGTCACGTCGCTGCTCAATACCACGCTGCTGTCTCCCTTTATTCAAAGCCCGGCGATGTTGATTGGGCTGGCATCGTTTACCGGTGGCGTGCTGCTCACCCCGTTTGTTTATCTGATCTACGAATTTCTGCGCCAGCAACACCGCTATCATTTACTCGGTCTGGATACGACCAATCCGCCGCTGCGCACTTCACTTATCATCTGGTGCAGCCTGTTCTTTATTATTGGTATTGGCACGCAGATGGTGCTCTCGCCAGACATCGAACGCCTGCTGCTGATTGTTGTGTTCCTGCCCAACGTGGTGATGGCATGGAAATTCGGCTGGCAGGGCGGCGTTTTGTCCGGACTGCTCGGCAGTATGATGATCACCATCGCCCGCCAGATAGGCGTGGGGTTTAGCAACCTCGTCGAACTGGAGATTTTCCTCGCCACCCAGGCGCTGCTGGGCATAGGGCTGGGAATCGCCATCAGCCGCCAGCAGCATCTGGCGCAAAACCTGCACCATTATCGCCAGCGTCTGGAAAGCGAACTGGCGGCCCGCCGCGCGTTGACTGAACAACTGATCCGCACGGAAGAAAACACGCGCAAAAGCCTGGCGCGGGAACTGCATGATGAAATTGGCCAGAACATTACCGCCATTCAAATTCAGTCTCAGTTGGTTAAACGTTCGCAGGGTCCTGAGCAAGCGCTCGACGCGGCGAACCAGATCAACGATCTTGCCCGGCGTATCCACCACTCGACCCGCCAATTACTGCGCCAGCTACGCCCGCCCGCGCTTGACGAGCTGTCTTTTAAAGATGCGCTACACCATCTGGTCAATGAATTTGCCTTTGCCGAACGGGGTATTCACTGCCGGTTTGATTACCGACTGGCAAATACGCCTGAAAATGAAACGGTGCGCTTTACGCTGTACCGTCTGTTGCAGGAGTTACTCAATAATGTCTGTAAACATGCCGATGCCAGCGAGGTGTCGATTGCGCTGCGCCAACGGGATCGCTGCCTGTTGCTGGAAGTCACGGACAACGGCGTGGGCATTCTTCCTGAAAAAATTCCCGGCTTTGGTATCCAGGGGATGCGTGAACGGGTCAGCGCGCTCGGCGGCGAGCTGACCCTCGAGTCTCACCACGGCACGCGGGTAATTGTTAACCTGCCCACAAATTTGCAACAAACCGCCCCTTAACCAGGAAAAAGTCTTAGTCACTCCGGACTTTCTCTCATCCCCTTTTGCTTTCGCTTACCTATAGTCAGCACAAACGGAGACAGCTATGCATGCACGCTCAGCCAGCGAAACAGACCAACGCTATCGGGCACTACGTCCCCGGCTGCTGATGTGTATGGTGGTGGGATACGCCGCGTTTTACCTGACGCGCAAAAGCGTTAACTACGTGCTCCCGGCACTGCAAACGGATCTGGGACTGGATAAAAGTGATATCGGTCTGTTGGGATCGCTGTTTTACCTGACCTATGGTTTGTCGAAGTTTACCGCGGGACTCTGGCACGACAGCCACGGGCAGCGCGCATTTATGGGAATAGGCCTGTTCGCTACCGGCATCCTGAACGTGGTGTTCGCGTTTGGTGAATCGCTAACGCTGCTGCTGGCGGTCTGGACGCTCAACGGATTTTTTCAGGGCTGGGGCTGGCCGCCCTGCGCCCGCCTGCTGACCCATTGGTATTCGCGTAACGAACGCGGCTTCTGGTGGGGCTGCTGGAATATGTCAATCAACATCGGTGGGGCCATCATCCCACTGATTAGCGCCTTTGCCGCCCATTGGTGGGGATGGCAGGCAGCGATGCTGGCACCAGGGATCATCAGCATGGCATTAGGTATCTGGCTGACGCTGCAACTGAAAGGCACGCCCCGCGAAGAGGGACTCCCTACCGTTGGAGAATGGCGGCATGACCCGCTGGAACGTCGTCAGGAGCAGCAAAGCCCACCGATGGGGTTGTGGCAAATGTTACGCACCACCATGCTGAAGAATCCGATGATCTGGCTGCTGGGGGTGTCGTATGTGCTGGTGTATTTGATCCGCATCGCGCTCAACGACTGGGGCAACATTTGGCTGACGGAAAGCCACGGCGTGAATCTGCTCAGCGCTAATGCCACGGTGATGCTGTTTGAGGTCGGCGGCTTGCTCGGTGCGCTGTTTGCCGGCTGGGGATCGGATTTGCTGTTCAGCGGCCAGCGTGCGCCGATGATTTTGCTGTTCACGCTGGGGCTGATGGTTTCCGTCGCCGCGTTGTGGCTGGCGCCGGTTCACCACTACGCGCTGCTGGCTGTCTGTTTCTTTACCGTGGGCTTTTTCGTTTTTGGCCCACAGATGTTGATTGGTCTGGCGGCCGTCGAATGCGGACACAAGGCGGCAGCAGGTTCAATCACCGGTTTTCTCGGGCTCTTCGCCTATCTGGGGGCCGCGTTAGCGGGTTGGCCGCTGTCGTTGGTCATAGAACATTACGGCTGGTCGGGGATGTTCAGTTTGCTCTCGGTTGCCGCTGTCTTTATGGGTTTATTGCTGATGCCGCTGCTCATCGCGGGTATCGCCCCTTCTCTCAGTCAAAGGATAAAACAATGAAACTGACGCTTACCTCTACCCTGATTGCCTCTACTCTGACGCTGGCTGCCTTCAGCAGTGCGGCACAAGCACAAGGTCGTCTGGTGGTCTATTGCAGCGCCACGAACGAGATGTGTGAAACCGAAACCAAAGCCTTCGGCGACAAATATGACGTGAAGACGTCGTTCATTCGCAACGGCTCCGGCAGTACGCTGGCGAAAGTCGATGCCGAGAAGAAAAACCCACAGGCGGATGTGTGGTACGGCGGTACGCTGGACCCGCAGTCTCAGGCGGGCGAAATGGGTCTGCTGCAACCGTATAAATCACCAAACCTCACACAAATCATGGAGAAATTCCGCGATCCGGCAAAAGTAAAAGGCAACCTCTCCTCCGCGGTTTATGTCGGTATCCTGGGCTTTGGCGTCAATACTCAGCGTCTGAAAGAGAAAAACCTGCCGGTGCCAAAATGCTGGAAGGATCTGACCAAACCGGAATACAAAGGCGAAATCCAAATTGCCGACCCGCAAAGCTCCGGTACCGCCTACACCGCACTGGCGACCTTTGCCCAACTGTGGGGTGAAGATCAGGCCTTTGACTACCTGAAACAGCTCAACGCCAACGTCTCTCAATACACTAAATCAGGCATTGCCCCAGCGCGTAACGCCGCCCGTGGCGAAACGGCGATTGGCATTGGCTTCCTGCACGACTACTCGCTGGAAAAAGAACAAGGTGCCCCGCTGGAGCTCATCTCCCCATGCGAAGGTACCGGCTATGAAATTGGCGGTGTCAGCATTCTGAAAGGTGCGCGTAACCTCGACAACGCCAAACTGTTCGTTGACTGGGTACTGTCAAAAGAGGCTCAGGAGCTGGCGTGGAAGAAAGGCAAGTCCTATCAGATCCTGACCAACACCACCGCCGAGACCTCGCCAAACTCGCTGAAACTCGACGATCTGAAGCTTATCAATTACGACATGGATAAGTACGGTTCCACTGACGTGCGTAAAGCGTTGATCAATAAGTGGGTTAGCGAAGTGAAGATGGGTAAATAAAACATGATGACCTTCTTCGGATAAGGTTACGTAGGCCGGATAAGGCAACGCCGCATCCGGCAACGATTGTCACCCTGAATGCCGGATGGCGCATACGCTTATCCGGCCTACATCAGGATTGAACACCGGAAACGCTATGTCACAGACACTTGCACTCCATCCCGTGAAAAAACGGGATGCGATATTCCTTTGGGTTTTGCTCGGCTGGCTGGCATTTGCCTTGCTGCCAAGCTGGAGCCTGGACTATGGCCTGCTGGAGTCCACGCGCGACGAAATTCTCGACGCCTACAGTTGGTCACATTTCAACATTAGCTGGCTATGGTATCTGCTGCCGAGCCTGCTGCTGGTGCGTCCGTTTAATGAAGCCCGACGCGAACAGCGCAGCCGCCATTATCTTGACGCGGGCTGGGCATTCTTCTGCATGGCCTTTATCGTTGCCAGCGCCACCCTTGAAGGGCGCGGCTTAGGTTATGCCACCATCGTACTGTTTGTCGCCCTGGGCGCAATCATGACCCTGGCGCTTACCCGTCTGGAATGGCTAGGTGGTGACCGTTTCGTCATCGGTTCGCTCACCGCGATTGTCGCGCTGATCGGTATTTTTATCGTCTGGCCGAGCATCGCCATTTTCATTCCGATGTTCACCAACGACGCCGGGGAGTTTGCCCCGCTGGCGTTTATGAATGTGCTGTCCCAGGCGCATATTATTCAGGTGATCCTCAACTCGATTATGTTGTCGATTGCCGTTGGTATTGGCTGTACCTTCTTCGGTCTGGTGCTGGCGATCTACACCACCCGCATCGCCAAACGCAGCGCCATTATCGGACGTATTTTCTCGATTCTGCCGATCGTCACCCCGCCGTTTGTCGTTGGCCTGGGTGTCACCCTGATGATGGGACGCTCCGGCTACATCACCGAATTTATGGTCGAGTGGTTTGGCTTAACCAACACCAACTGGCTGTACGGCTTTACTGGCATTTGGCTGGCGCAGGTACTGGCCTTTACCCCGATGGCGTTTATGATCCTCGACGGCGCGATCAAAACCATTCATCCCTCGCTGGAAGAGGCGTCATACACCCTGCGTGCCAGCCGCTGGCAGACCTTTAACGGTGTATTTGTCCCGCTGCTGAAACCGGCGCTGGCGAACGCCTTTTTGATCGTGGTGGTGCAGTCGCTGGCCGACTTCAGTAACCCACTGGTGCTCGGCGGCAACTTCGACGTGCTGGCAACGCAAATTTACTTCTATATCACCGGCTCACAGCTCGACTACCAGGCCGCCAGTACGCTGGGCGCTTTCCTGCTGCTGTTCTCACTGCTGGTATTCTGCGTGCAGTACATGTGGATCGGTAAACGCTCGTACGTCACCGTTTCTGGTAAATCCTATCGTGGCGACGTGCAGCCGCTACCTGTCACGCTGGTGTGGAGCGTGGTTGCCCTGCTGGCGGTGTGGATTGCCTTTAACGCCCTGCTGTACGGCAGTATTTTCTACGGCAGCTTCACCGTCAACTGGGGCGTGGACTACACCCTGACGCTGGCGAACTTTACCAAATTGTTCGGCCAGGGAATGAGCGACGGTGCATGGCCTTCACTGCTCGATACCCTACTCTACGCCGGGATTGCCGCACCGATCACCGCCATCTTCGGTCTGCTTATCGCATGGATTGTGGTGCGTCAGCAGTTCAAAGGTAAGAAGACCATCGAGTTCACCACCATGCTGTGCTTTGCCGTACCGGGTACCGTCGCGGGTGTGTCCTATATTCTGGCCTTTAACAGCGCCCCGGTATACCTCACCGGTACCGCAGCCATCGTCATTATCTCGATGGTGATGCGTAACGTACCGGTCGGTATTCGTGCGGGTATCGCGGGCTTAGGCCAGATCGATAAATCACTGGATGAAGCCTCACTCAGCCTGCGTGCCGGTTCGCTGCGTACTATTACGCATATCCTGCTGCCGCTGCTGCGCCCGGCAATCCTCTCGGCGCTTATCTACAGCTTTGTCCGTGCTATTACCACCGTCAGCGCCATTGTGTTCCTCGTCACACCGGATACCCGTGTGGCAACGGCTTACATACTGAACCGCGTAGAAGACGGCGAATACGGCGTGGCAATTGCCTACGGTTCAATTCTGATCGTGGTGATGCTGGCGATTATTTTTATCTTTGACTGGCTGATCGGTGAATCACGTACTTCCCGTTCAAAAGCCAAAAACCAGGCGTAATGGAGCGCACTATGACTCAGAAAAATTTCGTTGAACTGCGCAACGTCACCAAACGATTTGGCAGCAACACGGTTATCGACAATATCAACCTCACCATCCCGCAGGGGCAAATGGTGACGCTGCTCGGCCCGTCCGGTTGTGGCAAAACCACCATTTTGCGCCTGGTTGCCGGACTGGAAAAACCGAGCGAAGGGCAGATTTTTATTGATGGCGAAGACGTCACCCACCGCTCTATTCAGCAGCGCGATATCTGTATGGTATTTCAGTCCTACGCCCTGTTTCCGCATATGTCGCTGGGGGAAAACGTCGGCTATGGTCTGAAAATGCTTGGCGTATCGCGCTCAGAGGTGAAGGCTCGCGTCAAAGAAGCGCTGGCGATGGTCGATCTGGAGGGTTTCGAAGACCGCTATGTCGATCAAATCTCCGGGGGGCAGCAGCAGCGCGTGGCACTGGCGCGCGCGCTGATCCTCAAACCAAAGGTACTGCTGTTTGATGAGCCGCTAAGTAACCTTGATGCCAACCTGCGCCGCAGCATGCGCGATAAGATCCGCGAGCTGCAAAAACAGTTTGATATCACCTCGCTGTACGTCACCCACGATCAGAGCGAAGCCTTTGCGGTGTCCGATACCGTACTGGTCATGAACAAGGGGCACATCATGCAGATTGGCTCACCGCAGGATCTCTATCGCCAGCCGGCCTCACGCTTTATGGCGAGCTTTATGGGCGATGCCAACCTGTTTCCGGCGACCTTCAGCGACAAATACGTGGATATCCACGGCTATCATCTGCCGCGCCCGCTGCACTTTGGCACGCAGGGGGAAGGCATGGTCGGCGTGCGCCCGGAGGCCATCACGCTTAGCGATCGCGGCGAAGAGAGTCAGCGCTGCGTGATCAGCCACGTGGCCTATATGGGGCCGCAGTATGAGGTCACGGTGGAGTGGCACGGGCAGGAGATTCTATTGCAGGTTAACGCCACGCGTCTGCAGCCGGACGTTGGCGAACAGTATTACCTCGAAATCCACCCGTACGGCATGTTTATCCTGGCGGATGCGGCATGATTTGTGCCTGATGCGCTGCGCTTATCAGGCCTACAATTCGTGCTATTTGTAGGCCCGATAAGGCGTAAGCCGCCATCGGGCAATAACGCTCAGCTTCGCGCTTTTAGCGCGGCGATATCCGCAGGCGTGGTGCGACAGCACCCGCCAATCAACCGTGCGCCAGCGGCCTGCCACTGCGGTAGATAATCCGCCAGCTGCGCGCAATGCTCACCGTGATGATGCCAGGTTTTGCTCACCGCATCGTACTGCTCGCCAGAATTGGGATACACCACCAGCGGCAGCGCCGTTAAGTCGTGTAAATGCTGCAACGCAGCGGTGGTCTTTTCCAGCGCAATGCAGTTAATGCCTAACGCCACCACCTGCGGATATTGCGCGAGGAAAGCGACCACGTCGCGCAGCGGTGTACCGTCGCTCAGATGTTCGCTGTCACGCAGGGTAAACGAGAACCATGCCCGCGCACGTGGATACGCGGTCAACAACTCAGCCAGTGCGCGAATTTCGGCAAAATTTGGCAGGGTTTCACAGGCCAGCAGATCGGCCCCGGCATCCAGCAACGCTTCAACACGCGAACGATGAAATGCCTGTAACGCTTCAATGCTTAACGCGTAATCGCCACGGTACTCGGAGCCATCGGCCAGAAAGGCACCGTAAGGTCCGACGGAACCCGCCACCAGTAACGTCCCAGCCTGCGGATTTTCCGCCAGATACGCCTCACGCGCTTTGCGCGCCAGCTCCACGCTTTTGCCAATCAGCGCTTTCGACTGCGCCTCATCCAGGCCGAGCGTGGCAAAACCCGCGGGAGTTGCCTGATAGCTGGCGGTGATTGCGCACTGTGCCCCTGCCCGGAAGTAATCCAGGTGAACTTCGCGGATAAGCGCCGGGTTTTCTACCAGCACCCTGGCAGACCACAGGCTGTCGGCTAAGTTACACCCTCGCGCTTCCAGCTCCGTCGCCAGAGCACCATCCAGCAACAGGAAATCCTGTTTATCGAGGAGGGCGCGTAACGGATTATTCTGCGACATGTTCTGGCTCCTGTTTTGCTTTACGGGGTTGAGTAAGGAAATAAGCACCATAACACAACGCGACAAACGGTAACCCGCACCACAACGCAATTCTCTGCGCCGGATCGAATGCCAGTCCCACACAGGCCACCAGGCACAGCACAAAACCCAGTACGGGTACCAGCGGATACCACGGGGCGCGATAATGCAATTCACTCAATGCGTTACCCTGCTGCAGATGGCGGCGGCGAAACACAAAATGCGAGGCGCAGATACTCAGCCATACCGCCACTACCGCAAATCCGGAGATCGCCGACAATGCGACAAACACCGTGTCCGGGGCCACGACGCTGGAAAACAGCGCCAGCACACCGCCAAGCATACTGACCGACAGCGCCGTCAACGGTACGCCATTTTTCGTGACCTGCGCAAAACAGGCTGGCAGCGTTCGTTCATTCGACAGCGACCACAGCATGCGCCCGGAAGCATACAGCCCGGAGTTCGCCGCAGAAAGAATGGCGGTCAGGATCACGAAGTTAAAAATATCAGCGGCATACGGAATGCCCACTTTCTCAAACACCAGCACAAACGGGCTCTTCTCCACGCCGGCCTGCTGCATTGGGATTAGTGCCGCCAGTACAAACACAGTGCCGATAAAGAAAATAATCAACCGGGCGATGGTGGTACGAATCGCCACCGGGATCACCTTGCGCGGATTTTCCGTTTCGCCGGCGGCAATACCGATAAGCTCAGTCCCCGAAAAGGCAAAGTTCACCGCGACCATGGTCATCAGGATCGGCAGGCCGCCGTGCGGGAACCAGCCTTCCGCCGTGATGTTACTCAGTCCCGGTGCGGGTGAACCATCCTGCATCGGGATAAAGCCGAAAATAGCCGCTCCGCCGAGGAGAATAAAAGCGATGATGGTGACCACTTTCACTAACGAAAACCAGAACTCCCCTTCGGCAAAAAAGCGTGTAGAGATAACGTTGAGGGCAAAAATAATCGCGCAGAACACCACACACCAGATCCATACCGGCACCTGAGGAAACCAGTACTGCATACAGAATCCGGCAGCAGTAAAGCTCGAACCCAGCGCCACAGTCCATGTCAGCCAGTAGAGCCAGGCGACGGTATACCCCGTCGCGGGTCCGAGGTAGCGCGCAGCATAGACGTGAAACGCCCCGGTTTCCGGCATCGCGACCGACAACTCGCCCAGGCACTGCATCACCAGCCAGACCACCAGCGCACCTATCAGATAAGCCAGCAGCGTTCCCGCCGCCCCCGTGGTCGAGATGATGTACCCGGTATTGAAGAATAACCCTGTGCCAATCACGCCGCCTAAGGAGAGCATAATCAGGTGACGCGTTTTCATCGTGCGCTTCAGTGGCGCATTTTGTTGTGTTGTTTGCATATAACCTTCTAAACGTATGGACATCTAAACATCCAAAGAAGGTTTGTTATACCGTGTTTGTTAAAAGAATGCAAAGTCAACCCTGCACCAGATGCAGATGCCCGCGTCGGGCGCTTAACACTGGATGAGGGTTAATAATGAGATATAAAAAGGGCCGCCAGCTCATAACGCCTCCGTTGCCAGACTGTATGTAAACTCTGGCAACAGAGCCGCCGACTTGCGTTCATCCGGAAGTAGGAAGCGAATGTTCCCGTTCATACAACCGGATGACCCTCAGGAACCGCTGGCCTGGACCGTCATCTGCGATTTACGGCTCATCAGGATAAAAACAGCCAGACCGGCCAGCAGAATGCCCGGCGCAGAAGCCGCCATCACCCCCACCGTTCCGGTGCCCAGCGCCAGCATTTTCCCCGCCAGCAGCGGGCCGCTCATCGCACCCAACCGCCCAACCGCCACCGCAGTGCCTACGCCGGTAGCGCGAATTGACGTGTTGTAAAACAGCGGTGCCAGCGCGTACAGCACGCTTTGTCCGCCGGTGGCAAACATGCCAGCAACAAAGCCGGCCATCAGCATGCCGCTCCATGACGAAACCGTCCCCAGCGCCAGCAACGAGACCAGCATCCCGGTGTAAATCAGTAACGACATCACCACCGGACGTAGCTTGTCCATCAACGCCCCGAGGATTAACGTGCCGCTGGCCGCACCGATTTGCAGAGCAAACATCACGCCTGCCGCCTGCGATGGGCGAAAGCCCTGCTCCACCAGCAGCATCGGCAGCCAGTTAATCAGCATGTACACCACCAGCAAGGTGAAGAAATAGCACAGCCACAGCAGCAGCGTAGCGGTCGCGGTAGCAGGTGCGAACAGCGCGCGCAGTGGCGCAGCGGCCACCTGTGTTTGCTGGGTATAAACCTGTGATTCCGGCAGCCAGCGCATCAACAGCGGCACCAGCAGCAGCGGGATCACGCCTCCCACCCAGAATACCGTTTGCCAGGCAGACGCCAGGCCGCTAAACCCGAGCGCCGCCGCCAACGCTGCACCAATTGGCACACCGCAGTACATCAGGCTCACCGCTGTACCACGAAAACGCGGGCCCGCTGCTTCGGAGGTTAACGCAATCAGGTTCGGCAGTGCGGCTCCCAGCCCGACGCCGGTCATCAGGCGGGCGATGACTAACGTTGAAAAGTCCCATGACAGCGCTGTTGCCAGAGAGAACAGGCCAAACAGCGCCACGGAGCCAATGAGAATGCGCTTGCGCCCATAGCGGTCGGCCAGCATGCCGCCCACCAACGCGCCGGGCAGTAATCCCAAAATCCCGGCGCTGAAGATCCAGCCCATTTGCATTTTATCCAACGCAAAGGCTTGAGCGATACCAACGGCAGCGATACCGGCGGCTTGTAAATCCAGCCCCTCCATCAGGGCGACTAAAAAGCAAAGCCCGACGGTCAGCGTCAGGCGCGAAGCGGAGGCGGGGGTACGGGTCGTCATAAGATGTCCCTCAGAGGTCACGATGCAGGTGAATCGCGGCTGATACATTGCCAGCCGCGTAATCATTTTTACTTGCTGTTGCGCAGATCCAGCGCCACATCAACGATCATATCTTCCTGGCCGCCGACCATTCGGCGTTTGCCCAGTTCAACCAAAATATCGACCGCGCTCAGACCGTAACGCGCTGCCGCCACTTCGCAATGGCGCAGGAAGCTGGAGTACACTCCGGCATAGCCCAGCGCCAGTGTTTCACGATCCACCCGCACCGGGCGATCCTGCAGCGGGCGCGCCAGATCGTCGGCGGCGTCCATCAACGCATACAGATCGGTGCCGTGCTGCCAGCCGAGCTTATCCGCTGCGGCGATAAACACCTCCAGCGGCGCATTACCTGCACCTGCGCCCATCCCCGCCAGGCTTGCATCGATACGATCGCAGCCCTCTTCCACCGCGGCAATTGAGTTCGCCACACCGAGGCTCAGGTTATGGTGGGCGTGCATCCCGGTTTCCGTTTCCGGTTTCAGTACAGCTTTCAGCGCGCGGAAGCGGTCGCGGATATCGCTCATATTCATTGCGCCGCCGGAATCAACCACATAGATACAGGTGGCACCGTAGTTTTCCATCAACTTCGCCTGCTGCGCCAGGTTCGCTGGCGTGGTCATGTGGCTCATCATCAGAAAACCGACCGTATCCATACCCAGCTCGCGCGCATACTGTATATGCTGGGCCGACACATCTGCTTCGGTACAGTGGGTCGCCACGCGCACGACCCGCGCACCGGCCTGATACGCATTTTTCAGATCGTGAATGGTGCCGATACCCGGCAGTAATAACGTGGCGATTTTGGCGTGTTTCACCACCTCCGCTGCGGCTTCAATCCACTCCAGATCGCTGTGTGCACCAAAGCCATAGTTAAAGCTGGAGCCCTGTAAACCGTCACCGTGTGCCACTTCAATGGAATCGACTCGCGCGTCGTCCAGCGCTTTGGCAATCTGGCGCACGTTATCCAGTGAATACTGGTGACGAATGGCATGCATGCCATCGCGCAGGGTCACGTCAGAGATATAAAGTTTCTTACCGTTCATGCTGCTTCTCCTGCCTGACGGGTGAGTGACTGCGCCATCTTCTCTGCGGTCGCCAGCGCACTGGAGGTCATAATATCGAGGTTGCCGGCGTAGGCTGGCAGGTAATGCGCCGCACCTTCCACTTCCAGATAGACCGCAGTTTTCAGCCCGGAGAACTGGCCGATACCCGGCAGATTCACTGGTTTATCCTCAGGGATGACGTCAAACTGCACACGTTGCTTCAGGCGATAGCCCGGCACATACGCCTGTACCGCCGCAGCCATTTCATTAATCGACGCCTCAATTTCCGCCTGCGAGGCCGCTTCACTCAGTACATACACCGTATCGCGCATCATCAGCGGCGGCTCGGCAGGGTTAAGCACAATAATGGCTTTACCTTTTTCCGCGCCACCCACCACTTCAATCGCCTTCGACGTGGTTTCAGTAAACTCATCGATATTGGCGCGGGTGCCCGGCCCCGCCGATTTACTGGCAATTGAGGCAATAATCTCGGCGTAATGGACACGTGCCACACGAGAAACCGCCGCGACCATTGGGATCGTCGCCTGCCCGCCGCAAGTCACCATATTGACGTTCTGCCGATCAGCGTTGGCTTCCAGATTCACCACGGGTACGCAGTATGGGCCAATGGCCGCGGGTGTGAGATCGATCAGGCGAATGCCTGGTTTCACCGCCCGTAAGGCGGCATCGTTTTTCACGTGCGCCCCCGCGCTGGTGGCATCAAAGACGATGTCAATATCGGCAAACTCCGGCATCGCTATCAGCCCCATCACCCCTTCGTGAGTGGTGGCAACGCCCATGCGCCGGGCGCGTGCCAGACCATCGGACTCCGGATCAATACCGACCATCACCGCCATGTCCAGATGCGTGCCGTGACGCAGAATTTTAATCATCAAATCGGTGCCGATGTTGCCGGAGCCGATAATGGCGACTTTACGCTTACTCATGACTGACTTCCTTTTGTAACCGCCGCAGAAAAGGTGGCGGCGACTGAACCAATACCGTCGATATGGGCTTCAAAACGATCGCCCGCATTCACCGCCACCATCGGACCTAACGCCCCGGTGAGAATGATGTCTCCCGCACGCAGCGGCTCGCCGAGGCTGGCCATTTTGCGCGCCAGCCAGACGGCGGCGTTGATCGGATGCCCCAGACATTCGCTGCCGCGTCCGCTGGAGACCTCTTCGTTATTGCGCGTCATTGTCATCGCACAGTTTTTCAGATCTAATCCCGCCGGACGTTGCGCCGGACCACCGACCACATACACGCCGCAGGAGGCGTTATCCGCCACGGTATCGACAAACTGAATTGACCAGTCGCGGATACGGCTACCGACCACTTCCAGCGCCGGTAATACCCACTCAATGGCGTTGACCAGCTCATCAAAGGTGGTGTCGGCATCAGGCAAATCGCGGTTCAGTACCAGCGCAATTTCGGCTTCAATACGCGGTTGCAGCACGCGGGAAAACGGGATGGTTTCGTTGTCGCCGTAGCACATGTCGGCAAACAGTGTGCCGAAGTCCGGTTGATCGACACCCAGCTGTTGCTGCACTTTCGGGTGCGTCAATCCCACTTTGCGCCCAACCACGCGACGCCCGCGCGCCACATCGTACTGCACGTTGATGCGCTGAATAGCGTAAGCCGCCTCGGCGTTGTCCATGCCAATCAACTCACGCAATGGCCCTATCGCTTCGCCCTTTTCCTCCGCCTGACGTAAATCGGCGGCTAACTGCTCAAGATTTTGCTTCGTCATGTCCGTTCCTTAAGGGCGTGCGAGGAAGTTCAGCACCAGTTGATTAAAGGCTTCCGCATGTTCCCACTGCGCCCAGTGCCCGCAATCGCGGTAAATGTGCAGCTCAGAGCCAGCAATACCGGAAAGCAGACGCAGCCCCGCATCCATCGGCACAAAGCGGTCGTTGCGCCCCCAGACGATCAGGGTCTGAGCTTTGATTTCCGCCAGACGTGGACCGAAATCCGGGAATTGTTTCGGGTTAGCTTCCAGACTCTGAACAAAATTTTCCAGGTGGTCGCGGCGCGACAGCATGTTGTTCAGACGCGCCTCAAACAGCGCTTCGGTCAAATCACTGGTATCGAAAACGAAGATTTCCATCATCAGTTTCAGGTTTTCGATGGTCGGTTCGCGATACAGCTGATTCAGGCGCTTGATTCCTTCGGTCGGCATCGGGGTAAACAGGCTCATGCCGCCCGTCCCACCGCCCATCAGCACCAGTTTGCCCACGCGTTCAGGCCAGCTCAGGGTAAATGCCACAGAGCTGTGGCCCCCCATCGAGTTACCCAGCAGATGAATTTTCTGAATATCCAGTTGATCAACCACACTTTTCAGGATGCGGGCATTGAGATCGGATCGCGACCCACGGTTAACGATCCCATCGCTTTTTCCCCAGCCAGGACAATCCAGCAGGATCACCCGATAACCCGCCTCCACCAGCGGATCGATATTACGGCTGAAGTTCGCCCAGCCCGTCGCCCCCGGTCCTGAACCATGTAACAGCACGACGGTTTCTTCGCCCTGCCCACAGTCATTAAAATGCACACGCAGGGTTTCACCTGCTTCCTGCACCTCCAGAAAACGGCTGGTGGCGGCTTCGGTTTGCGGTTGGTAAGTCATCATGTTCTCCTGCATATTCAGTTCTGTGTAGTGGCACTCAGGGAGCCAAACCCGGCGATCCACTCCGGGATCGGGCGGTAATAACGGCCTTCACTGCGCCAGTTGCCAAAGGCAGAAATGGCGGCGAAGGCGGCAACCCAGGTTTTAACTTCGTGTGTTGATTTGCCCGCCATCGCGGACAACTCTTCATTACTGACCGTATCCAGCTCCTGCAAACGTCCCTGCTCAAGCAGGGTCATAAAGCGGTTATCCCAGACGGGGTTAAGCGGGTGCAGCGTGTTTTGATCGGTCACGAACTTCTCGGCGGCGCTGATTACCCGCTGCTGGCGCAGTTCTCGCTCGTTTTCGGGTAGCTGTTTGCCGCTGCCGAGCAGACGGTCACGCATATGCGCGTCAGCCTTTGCCAGTTCCGGTACCGGCGGCTGATGCGACAGCCCACCGGAACCTAAAAACAACACACGCTTATTCAGCGAACTGGCGAAACGACCAATCGCTTCGCCGAGCATACGAGTACGCTGGAAGCCCGGTAGCGGCGTGGCGACACCGTTAATAAACACGGGTAACACCGGCACCTTATCCAGGCCGCCGAGCAGAAACTCCAGCGGCTGCGCAAAGCCGTGATCGACCTGCATGTTGTAGGAAACGGCGAGATCAATGCCGCTTTTCATCACCGCATGGGCACAAGCTTCAGCGAGATCTGTCGGCACCGGCAGTTCCCCCGCCGCGCTGCCGAAATCGCCAATTGCCGTGGCACCTACGCCTAAACAGAACGGCGGCATCACGTCATAGAAAAAACCGTTGTAATGATCGGGGGCAAACAACACCACCAGTTCAGGATCGAACGCCGCAATGCGTGCACGCGCGCTGGCGATCACGCCGTTGACTTCATCGAGCACAGCCTGCGCCGGGTCGACATAGCCCACCAGCGGTGAGTGGGAAAGACAGTGAAGATAAGCGTGCATATCAGGCTACCTTTTCAACAAGAAGATCGGCATTGACGCGAGTCAGCGTCATCACCGACGCCAGTTTATTCAGGGTATTGCCCAGGGTTTGCGGAATGGCAACGGCAGCAACAAAGCGATCCGGGCGCATCACCACCAGCGCGGCGTTATGCTGAGCAAACCAGGCACGCAAACGGTTCTGCGTATCACCAATGCGGATAACGCCGTCATGGTTATCCTGATCGGTGGCAATCTGCGTATCCGGCACCACCTGAATAAACCGGGTGCCCAGCGCCTGCCACTGCAGGATCTGCGCCTCGCTCATGCCCCACAACGGATTACAGCCCCAGCCAATGACCGCAAAATTCGCCCTGATAACGTTGTCGAGCAGCGTCACCTCGCCCGTTTCCCGCGTCACCCTCGGCTGGATAAACATTTTGCCGACCGGTGACGTTTTCGCCTCGCCTTCACGTACCAGCGCCCCGACGTGATACTGCGGCATCGGTTTAAAGCGCATTTCCAGGAAGTAGCGTTTGACCGGCGGAAGGTAGTTCAACAACCAGGAGACTCCGTCGCGCACCGCACCGTGCCAGCGTTTCGGCGGAGCCAGCACGTTGCCTGCGGTAACGGACAAATCAATCATCGCTTTGGCGTGGTCACGGCGTTCCTGCTGGTAGGTATCCAGCAGCGCATCACCGGCTTTGCCCTCGATCACCAACGCCAGTTTCCACGCCAGGTTGAAGGCATCGCGCATGCCGCTGTTGTACCCCTGCCCCTGCCAGACCGGCATAATGTGCGCCGCGTCGCCCGCCAGCAGCACGCGGTCAATGCGAAAACGTTCGGCCAGACGGGCGTTATGGGTATACACGCGTTGGCGGATCAGTTCGACGTTGTCCGGGTTCGGCAGCACTTTGCTCAACAGCTGGCGCATATTCTGCGGCTCACTCAGTTGCGCTTCGGTTTCCCCCGGCATCACCATAAATTCAAAACGGCGCACCGCATGCGGCAGTGCGGCAGAGACATACGGACGCACCGGATCGCAGCACAGATAGACATGCGGCGTGCTGAGCGGATCGTTGGCGATATCCACCACAATCCACTGATTCGGCGCGGTTTTGCCTTCAAACGGTACATTCAACGAACGTCTGACATTGCTGCCGCCGCCGTCACAGGCCACCAGCCACTGCGCCTTCACTGTTTCGCGCTGACCGTCTGGCGTTTTCAGGTTCAGCGTCACTTCGCCGTTTTGTTGGCTGAAGGCTTCCAGTTCGCGGGAGAACAGGCAGCGCACATTGGGAAAACGCGACAGCCCTTCCAACATCACCGCGTCCACTTGTGGCTGAATGAACGCGTTGCGGCGCGACCAGCCAAATTCGTCGGTCATCGGCTGGATATCGGCAAAGCAGCGGCCTTTCGGCGTAAGAAAGCGCATCGCGTGCCACGGCGTGGTATGCGGCAGAACGTTTTCGACCAGGCCAACGGACTGCATGGTGCGCAGCGCTTCATCGTCAATGCCGATGGCACGGGGATAGTCGATCAGTTTGTCGAGTTTCTCCACCACCAGTACCTCAATGCCCATCTGACCAAGGTAGTTGGCCATCATCAGCCCTACCGGGCCGGCACCAGCAATCGCCACCTGCACGGTGTGCTGTACAGCAGGCTGGATATCCGGGTTTATCGTTGTCATTTCAGAACCTCACTACTCGGACAAAACGCAATTGCAGACCCTGGCGAGGCGCAACTCATTTTGTTAAAAAGATGTGAATAATTTTTTATTGTGCGGTCAGTATAGGAGTGAGTTTTTGCGCTACAATCAAAACATGCCTGGATGTGCACTAAGTGCACAACGTTGTTTTACCTGTAGATTTGTCAATAAATATGAAAAATGACGACGCTGCCGAATACAAAACCGTACGCGGATTAACGCGCGGATTAATGTTATTAAATATGTTAAACCGGCTCGATGGTGGAGCCAGCGTTGGCCTGCTGGCTGAGCTGAGCGGCCTGCACCGCACCACGGTCAGGCGACTACTGGAAACGTTGCAGGATGAGGGTTACGTCCGGCGCAGCCTTTCCGATGACAGCTTTCGTTTAACCATTAAAGTCCGCCAGCTCAGTGAGGGATTTCGTGACGAGCAGTGGATTTCTGCCCTGGCTGCCCCGCTGCTGGGCGATTTGCTGCGCGAGGTCATCTGGCCGACCGATGTTTCCACCCTGGATGTGGATGCAATGGTGGTGCGCGAAACCACCCACCGCTTCAGCCGCTTATCGTTTCACCGCGCGATGGTTGGACGTCGCTTACCGCTCTTGAAAACCGCCTCCGGCCTGACCTGGCTGGCATTTTGCCCGGAGAATGAGCGTCAGGAACTGATTGAAATGCTGGCCTCGCGACCCGGAGAAGAATACCAGTTGGCGCGTGAGCCACTGAAGCTCAATGCCATCCTGACCCGCGCACGGAAAGACGGCTTTGGCCAGAACTATCGCGGCTGGGATCAGGAGGAAAAAATCGCCTCCATCGCCGTCCCCATTCGCAGCGAACAGCGGGTGATCGGCTGCCTGAACCTGGTGTATATGGCCAGCGCGATGACCATCGAACAGGCTGCGGAAAAACATCTTCCGGCCTTACAAAAGGTGGCAAAACAGATAGAAGATGGCGTCGAATCGCAGGAGATTTTGGTTGCCGGGAGGTGAGGTGGATCACAGTTATACGCATCATCTGATTGATAGCTGGAATGATTCACTCATCAGCCGATATCACGCGGTGTCATCTTGCTTAAATGATATCTTCATTGCAGAGTGTGCATTCATTTTCTGCCAGGAGGCTACATGTTAAAGGTCATTGCTGAAGATTTTATAAAACCTGAATATATTGAAACCGTTCTCCCTTTGTATCGTGAACTCATATCCGCCACGAAGAAAGAACCGCTCTGTCTTGCTTATGACCTCTATATTGATGAAAAAGATCCCGGCCATTTTATTTTTATAGAAGAATGGCCAAACCACGCGGCGCTTGATGAACATTGTGCGAGCGAGCATTTCAGACGACTTGTGCCGTTAATCGATCAATACACGCGCAAAGAAGCACGTTACATATTGATGAATAACATCGTAAATCCAGGGGCGCAAAGTCTCTTGTGAAGAAGCTTTAATCTTTCCTCCTGTATAAGGTTACGCTACTCTCACAAATGCGTTCGCTGGTAACATGCTTCGGGACATGTAGCTTGATTAAGTCACGGAAAGACTTAGGCTAAAATATGGTACTTGATTGCAAATCAAAGGATAAAAAATGAAAAAAACGACTCCAGAATATACGACTGTTGACTTATCTCGTTGGGCAAGAAAAGAGCATTTTGAGGTATTTCAGTCTTTTGCTCAAAGTACCATTAACCAAACTGTTCTGTTAGACATTACCGCGGTACTAAAACATATAAAAGAGGTTGGCTGGAAATTTTACCCTACTATGATTTCCCTCCTTGCTAACGTTGTCAACAAGCATACTGAATTCCGTATGGCCATAAAAAACAATGAGCTTGTCATATGGAATGAAATTCATCCAAGTTATACCATTTTCCATAATGAAACTGAGACTTTTTCATCATTATGGAGCCGCTACGATGGCAATATTCATCACTTCCAAAACACTTATTCAGAAGACGTTGCACGCTATTGTAATAATCTTTCTTATTGGCCGAAGGGAGAGTCTCCGGAAAATGTATTTTTCGTATCGGCTATTCCTTGGGTAAGTTTTACCAGTTTTAATATCAACATTGCGAACATGCAGAACTTTTTTGCCCCCATGTTCACACTTGGAAAATACTATGAACAAGATGGGAAAGTAGTGTTACCTCTCGCCGTTCAGGTACATCACTCCGTGTGCGATGGTTTTCATTTAGCAAGACTAATCAATGAACTACAGGAAATGAGTCATGACCTACGGCACCATTCAGAGGAACGCAACGTCTGATGCAGCAGACGTTTCTTTATATAGCGTGAACAGCAAGAATAATCGCCATGTCTGCGAACAAGCGGGGTCGACATGAACGGTCTGGGAAGAACATAAATTTAGGTTCACGATGGCAAAGGTAATACCTAAAGCTTTCGCAAAAGTCTGGCCGGATTACCAGCATACACGCCTTTTACCAGCACGGGCTTTGTCACCACACTACCGGCACCAATCACCGCACCACTGCAAATTTCCGTTGTTAAAATTGTGGCTCCACTCCCCACCGTTACTGCATTGCCTAATACAATATTAATCCAGCTTTTTGCAGAAGCGTCAGGACTTCCGCTCTTGAAAAGATCGTTAGCAAAGGTCACGCCATGCCCTATAAAGCAGTCCTCGCCTAAGGTAACGTTCTCACAGATGAAAGTATGGGACTGCACTTTAGTTCTATCGCCTATGACGCATCCCTTTTGTATCTCAACAAATGGTCCGACAAACACATCATGGCCCAGGTCGCATTCATAAAGATTCACAGGCATGACTATTGTGACATTTTTACCTTGTTTTACGTCACGAATACCACTTTCAATAATATTCATATCAGCACTGTCCTTACTCAAGATAATACGTCTCAGCATTGAAAACCTGAATTTCCAGGAACTCCTTCGCTATCTATCATCAGATAGCCAAGGCCAGAAATTTCAACTAATGCGTTTCTTTTAGCGATAGTACTTTATCTATTTTTTTACAATCAACACATCTTATCAGACATGTTGATTATAACAAACTTACAATTTATAAAATCTGCCATAATGACAGATTTCTTTAATTTATAATTAGAGATTTGCAACGTTATGATATACTTTTTGAACATCATCATCATCTTCAAGGGCATCAACAAGTCCTTCAAAGATTTCTAAATCTTCTGGTGAAAGTTCAATTTCTGATTGAGCTATCATTTCTAATTCTGTGGTTGAGAATTCAGTAATCCCCGCTGCTTTAAGGGCTGCAATTCCTTTATGGAGGTCTGTAGATTCAGTGTAAATAATGATGTTGCCTTCTTCTTCGGTGACATCACGAACATCAACTTCAGCTTCAAGCAAAATTTCAAAAATATGGTCAGGGTCAGTGCCTTTAAATACGATCACACCTGTATTATCAAACATGTAGCTGACAGAACCTGCCGCCCCGATATTCCCGCCTTTTTTATTGAAAATTGAGCGAATATTAGCAATCGTGCGGTTAACGTTTGAAGTCAGGGTTTCAGCGATAATCATGGAACCACTTGGACCAAAGCCTTCATAACGTCCTTGCAAGAACGTTTCGCCGCCGCCACCTTTGGCTTTATCAATAGCTTTATCAATAACATGCTTTGGAACCTGGGCTTGTTTCGCACGTTCAATAACGAATTTTAAAGCTGTGTTTAATTCTGGGTCTGGTTCACCTTGTTTAGCCGCAGCATAGATTTCCACACCGAATTTTGAATATACTTTAGACGTTGCACCGTCTTTAGCCGTTTTTTTACCAACAATATTGGCCCATTTACGTCCCACTGGAATAGTCTCCTCGAAAATTTATTTACATAACAGGCAGGTTAATAACCTGCCTGTTTTTCCCGCCATATTATATCACCATATGTAAATTCTCGTCTATGAGAAATAAAAACATCCAAACCTTACGGAGTGTTACTTTAATTTCATCAATAATTAACATTATGGATAAGTTATTCCAAAATTTTATTCTGGTGCTTCTGTTTTTATTTTTAATAATGGAGTCGCAGCAATAATAGATAAGACAAGAGAATCAAAAGTAATAACCCCGGCATAGTCCCGCGTTCACTTTTTATATAAAACGCTCACATTTTCTTCTGACACAAAGCCACTTTTGCGTCCACATACCTGCCCAGTCTGACTGAATGCAAAAAAAACCGAAACACTGCTTTTGAAAAGCGCAGCGTTTCGGCATTCATTCACTCTGAAGGACGTCAGACTTTCAGCAGTTTCACCGTCTCGTCGATGTCAATTTCATCTTCCGAGAAGATCAGCGTCGTGCCCTGGAAGGTTGTGATCGCCAGCTTTTTCAGTGTGCGCATTTCGCCTGGCTTCACATCTGATTTCGGTCGGATGCTGTTCATCAGCACGCCGACAGACAGCACCGCGTTTTCTTTATCGATACGGGTTTCAACCGGTACTTCTTCGCTGTACACCAGGTAAGACTTGATCGCTGTGAGCTTCAGGCGCTCGCCCGCGATATAGATGTACTTGCTGTCGGGTATGACTTTTACCGCATAGGCAGACAGGCCTTTGTTGTTGGTGGTGGGTTCAAAAGTCACCGCCGCGTCTTTCTTGATCAGCTCAGGATTAGCAACCTTAATCACATGAAAATAGCGGTTGTCGCCGTTTTCATCTTTGATAAATCCAAAGCCTTTATCTTTAAACCACGTTGTGATTGTTCCGTTCATTGCTGTTTCCGCCTGATTAAACCGAATACTCGTAGAGTATACCTACTCAATTTGCGCGCAGTGTAAAACACAGGCCCCGTCTTTGGCTACTCGTTACCCCAGCGATTGAGGAACTCCGCGATATCATCAATACGCTGTGCGTCGACGCCGGCCACAGTTGCCATCTCCTGCTGCGCGTCTTCGCTGATCTCTTCGTTGTTCATCAAACGGGTGATCAGTTGCTGGAAGTAGTGCGCCAGCGCATCGCGTTCGTCATCGCTCACCGGCTTTGCGGCCTCGGTCGCGTACTCATCGGCGATATCATAATATTTTAGCGGAATGTCGTTGTTCATCAGGTGCTCCGGGGTAAATGCGTGTGCCAGCAGTTGCCTGCCGCGTCTGGGGTGAATGATAGCATTGTTATTTCATGGTTCGCGATCTGTTTTATTGGTTGCAATATGTTGCATTTAACCAATATATTTCTGAAGCCGCTTCGCATTTATTTTATTCAGTTCGGTATAATAATTTTAGTGAAATAAAAGTGTAATGAAGAAAGTTTTTATTTTAACCGCAGTACGAAGATGCCTTAATAAACATAAAGTGACCCTATAGTTAAAAACCTTTCCTGGTGTGCTACATGATTTAGCGATTTACCGCTAATTTAACGCAAGCAAATAAAGATTCACCCCGTAGGCCTGATAAGCGCAGCGCATCAGGCAGTGACTCGCCACCGTCCCCTTTCGAATAGAGGCTAACCAAACTCCCCGCTGCATTCCAGCCTACCGTTCATGCACTAAGCCAACAATGACTACGTTTGCCCCCGCGCCCAGTCCCCACATCACCTGGGTACTGCCAGGAAGCAGAGCCACTGTACCTGTTGCCAGCGCCAGCCCTACCGCATCACGTTCATTCATTGCTTTCTGACAGACGGCTCCACCAGGGTTATCAGAACAACTCGCCATATCTATCCCATGCTGCCTGCGCATCCTCACTCCCGCCCATCAGGTTATTCTCCGCCGCATTCTTCCCCGCCTGCGCACCCGCTGCTGCGGATGATGAGCTGTCTCCCGCCAGAGCGCCTGCCATTCCCGCGGAGAGACTTGCCAGCATGCTGATGGTCTGCTTTTCCGCTTCGCTCAGCTCACTGACCCGCTTATCCGGATACATCGCCTCCATTGTTGTTCCTGGTTTTACCACATTGGCTGCAGCCAGAACGCTGGAAAGGCTATTATTCTCCGCAACTAAATTTAATTGTTACGCCAATGTAAAAACCAACTTACTGCATTACATAAGAATGAGCAATATCCACCAATTTTCAAAGCATTCAATACATCACTATAAGAGAATAAAAAATGACCTCCAATCAAATAATAGGAAATCACTCTCAAGAGAAAAAATATTGATATTGTTGTAATAAATACACAAATAAACCATAACAGAAAAGACATAAAAAATCGCAATAGAGGATGGAATAACTTCATTTTTTCTGCTCCTGTTGATTTTTAATTTGCTCCTGAAGAATAACACCTGCGCTTTCAGAACCAACAGAAGAACCAATATTCCCAGAAATTTCTGGAGCTGGGTTTAGTGGTAAAGGTTTGCTAATACCTTTACCTATATCGACCCATTCCCAGTTTTTCCAACCCGGGTTAATTATATTCTCTAATGGCCGTTGGATAATTTTTCCTACGCCATACCCTATTGCGGAGCCACCGCCATTAATAATCGCCCCAGACAGCGGGTCTTTGTCATCTATCCAGTTACCAAATGCACCACCTGCCGCATTCCAGTCAACAGTACCCACCAGGCCATTCCCCATACTGAACACGTTCACCCAGCCCGCAATTACCGCGCTGGAAGGGTCTACCGAGCCATCCGCCAGATAGTTGATACCGGCATTTGCGCCTGTGCCAAGCGCCCACATCGCCTGCGCGCTTCCCGGAAGCAGAGCCACACTACCTGATGCCAGCGCAAGTCCTACCGCATCACGCTCATTTATCGCTTTCTGACATGCCGCCCCGCCAGGATTATCAGAACAGCTCGCCATATCGACACCATGCTGACGTATCCATGCTGCCTGCGCATCCTCACTCCCGTCATCAGGTTATTCTCCGCCGCATTCTTCCCGGCCTGCGCACCCGCTGCCGCGGATGATGAGCAGTCTCCCGCCAGAGCGCCTGCCATTCCCGCTGAGAGACTTGCCAGCATGCTGATGGTCTGCTTTTCCGCTTCGCTCAGCTCACTGACCCGCTTACCCGGATACATCGCCTCCATTATCGCTTTTGCCGCCAGCTCGCCTGAGACAGCCCCTGCCGCTACCGCCGCCTGCGTCGTCCCGTCCGCATGACCGCTGTTGCCCCCGACCGTGCTGAAGCTCTCGCTCTGGATGGTGCCCTGCTCGTGCAGTTCCTGGGGCGTTTACTAACCATTTCGCCCTATATGTCTTTAATATCTGTAGGCGTTGGCTAAAAAGAAGATCCCGGCTTACCTAGCCGAGTTATTTCAACAAATTCAAAAACCTTTTACATTAAAAATCCTAAACAGGATTATTCCACCACCACCAATCACTCCACCATAAAAACCAATTTTCATGTACTGTTTTATGTCTTGTATTGTCATGGAAAAGTCACCACCAACAACCCAAAGCAAGGAAGCAAAAAATAACTTCCCCAATAAAGAAACAATAACCATTCCAATTATTGTCAATATCAAAAACATAAAACACCACACTATTTTTGGGCTAATTTGCATTATTTTTCCTTATTTTATCTACAACGGCCTCTGCTCCTTTCCCACTCCCTTCGGCAATAACTGATGCACCAATGTCACCTTGCGAGCTAGGTATTTTACTCGGGGTTATTTCTTTTGAAATTCCAAAATCACCTTTTATTTCAGTAAACTGCCTTAACTCAGGGTTAAATTTCGGATCCCAGCCACCTTTCCACCAGTTTGCTCCGGCATTTGCTCCCCAGGAAATGCCCTTACCTATACCGTAACCCAAACCTGAACCGACACCATTTGTAACAGCCCCAGACAGCGGATCTTTGTCATCTATCCAGTTACCAAATGCACCACCTGCCGCATTCCAGCCAACAGTACCCACCAGACCATTCCCCATACTGAACACATTCACCCAGCCCGCAATAGCTACGTTTGCCGGGTCTATAGTGCCATCCGCCAGGTAGCCAATTCCTGCATTTGCCCCCGCGCCCAGTCCCCACATCGCCTGAGCACTGCCAGGAAGCAGAGCCACTGTACCTGTTGCCAGCGCCAGCCCTACCGCATCACGCTCATTCATTGCTTTCTGACAGGCGGCTCCACCAGGGTTATCCGAACAACTCGCCATATCTATCCCATGCTGACGTATCCATGCTGCCTGCGCATCCTCACTCCCGCCCATCAGGTTATTCTTGGCAACAAACAGCTATTAAAACCCTTTTAATCCTAAACACCGGGCTATAACACATCCAACACCGATAAATGAGCCAATCACACACCCCATGAATAAAACACGGCTTACACTATTCCATGTAATGTTCAGCTTTCCTGTAACTATCCACTCAAAAATAGAGAAAAGGATATCTATACAAAGAAAAGAAAGGATAATTGATAAAAATGCGATCAAAAAAATAACCGATAAATCAGTTAAACTTGTCTGCCGATTACTCATTTTTTTCTCCCTGAATATGGGATTCAATTCTTTTACTCTCATATTCCGATGCGAAAGAAGCGGCTACATCACCAGCAATGCCGGGAATTTGGCTTGGTGTAATTTCCTTAGAAATCCCAAAATCACCTTTTACTTCAGTATACTTCTGAAGTGTCGGGTTAAATTTCGGATCCCAGCCACCTTTCCACCAGTTTGCTCCGGAATTAACACCCCATGAAAGTCCTTTACCAATGCCATAACCGATACCAGAACCGGCACCATTAATAATCGCCCCAGACAGCGGATCTTTGTCATCTATCCAGTTACCAAATGCACCACCTGCCGCATTCCAGCCTACAGTTCCCACCAGGCCATTCCCCATACTGAACACATTCACCCAGCCCGCAATAGCTACGTTTGCCGGGTCTATAGTGCCATCCGCCAGGTAGCCAATTCCTGCATTTGCCCCCGCGCCCAGTCCCCACATCGCCTGAGCACTGCCAGGAAGCAGAGCCACTGTACCTGTTGCCAGCGCCAGCCCTACCGCATCACGTTCATTCATTGCTTTCTGACAGGCGGCTCCACCAGGGTTATCCGAACAACTCGCCATATCTATCCCATGCTGCCTGCGCATCCTCACTCCCGCCCATCAGGTTATTCTCCGCAATAAGCCCAGCGGAGGTTTGCTGAATTTATTGTATTTCTACTTAAAATCCTTTCAGTTTAAATAGCCTCGCAGCCCACATAACTATCCCTACAAAGCCACCAACATAGGCGCTAATTTTGCATATGAGTAGAAAATTATATGTGGTAAAAGATATTGGGATTTGTTTGTAAAAAAGAAAGAAAAACTCCCCAAAAACATATAAAGCTAGCCCAGTAATGAAAATAGACAACATGCTAATCAGAACAAAGAAAACAAGAAGCGCTATTGACCTCATTTCTTTTCCCCTTGTTTCATTTTTTGCTCTGTATACTTCCCTCCTAATTCTGAAGTTATACTTCCCCCAATATCACCAATCGAACTGGGGAAATTACTTGGCGTCATTTCCTTCGAAATACCAAAATCACCTTTTACTTCAGTATACTTCTGAAGTGTCGGGTTAAATTTCGGATTCCAGCCACCTTTCCACCAGTTTGCTCCGGCATTTGCTCCCCAGGAAATGCCTTTGCCTATACCGTAACCAATGCCTGCACCAATACCATTTGTTATTGCTCCAGTTATAGGATCTTTATCGTCTATCCAGTTTCCTAATGCACCACCCGCAGCATTCCAGCCAATGGTACCCGCCAAGCCGTTACCCATACTGATAACGTTTACCCAGCCAGCAATAGCCGCATTTGCCGGATCTATCGTGCCATCCGCCAGATAACTGACGCCTGCATTCGCACCGGCTCCAAGACCCCACATAGCCTGAGCGCCACCCGGTAACAGAGCAACACTACCTGTAGCAAGCGCCAACCCTACCGCATCACGCTCATTTATCGCTTTCTGACAGGCGGCCCCGCCAGGGTTATCAGAACAACTCGCCATATCTATCCCATGCTGACGTATCCATGCTGCCTGCGCATCCTCGCTCCCGCCCATCAGGTTATTCTCCGCCGCATTCTTCCCCGCCTGCGCACCCGCTGCTGCGGATGATGAGCTGTCTCCCGCCAGAGCGCCTGCCATTCCCGCGGAGAGACTTGCCAGCATGCTGATGGTCTGCTTTTCCGCTTCGCTCAGCTCACTGACCCGCTTACCCGGATACATCGCCTCCATTATCGCTTTCGCAGCCAGCTCGCCCGAGACAGCCCCTGCCGCTCCCGCCGCCGCGCTGTTTCCCTGCATCGCCGCTGCCGCGCCACACAGTATCGCATGCGCTATCAGCGCCGCTTCATCGCTTAATCCCAAATCATGACCAATAATATTCGCCAGGTACGGGGCCGATGTCCCCGCCAGCGCCGCGCCGGCATCTCCGCCCGCCAGCCCCTGAAGCGCTGCCGTCGCTGCCTGAATTCCACGCTGGAAATCACTCCCCGTACCATATTCCGCCTGTGCATCACGCCAGGTCTGCGTCTCTTTCAGCTCTTCCACCGTTTTATCCGGGTAAACCTTCCGCGCTTCCTCCAGCGCATTCAGCTCCCCCTGCGTCCGCGCGATATCCGCCGCCTGGCTGCCGATATCCCCGATGAGGCTCACTTCCTGCAGCCGCTTCTGCTCTTTCTCTTTGTCAAAAATCGGGCTGATGCTGTCGTTCGCATGCTCTGTGTCACGGCTCAGACCCGCCACATCCTGCTGCTGATTCGCCGCGTCGCGAACCGTTATTGTCCCGTCCGCTACCGCCGCCTGCGTCGTCCCGTCCGCATGACCGCTGTTGCCCCCGACCGTGACCATCCCGACCGGCATGTTGCCTTTGAACCCGCCGCCCGTGTCTCCGGTGCCAGCGCTCATGCCGGCTCCCGCATGACTGACCGTAAAGTCCGCTTCGTTATGAATATCCCTGAAACCCAGCGTTCCGGTGTCCAGGCTGTTTTTATCCGCCGTCGCCGTTGAGGCAATTACCGCGCCGTCCAGCTGCGTGTGCCCGCCCACTGTTACGTCAAATCCGCCGTCGCCGGCAAACAGACCCGTCTGCTCCTGCACCGAGGCGTAGTCGCTCTTCATCTGGTCCTGGCTGGCGCTGATATAACCTGAGCCGGACATGCTGCCGTAGGTAAAGCTGCCCCCGGCCGCTGCGCTGCTCTGCTTCGACCGGTAGTCATTGCTGTCCTGGGCACTGCTCATCCACAGGTCGCCACCGATATCCGCCACCACGCGGTCACCGCTGACCTGCGCCCCGTTCAGGATGGCGTCACGCCCGCTGACCAGCGAAACCGTACCGCCGCTGTCCAGCGTGGTCTCCGTCCACGCCGTGCCGTTGCCCTTTTCACTGCCTTTTGCGCCGTTGACGTTGGCGAAGACGCTGATGCCGTAACTGTCAGCGTTGACGCCGATACCGACGCCCACCCCGCCCCCGCTGCTGCTGTTTGTGCCTGTCGTCTGTTGGGTGTTTGCCGCACCGCTCAGCACAATATCGTTCGCCGCCACCAGCGTGGTGTCACCACCCGCCTTTATCTGGCTGCCACCGATCAGGATATCGCCGCTGTTGCCGCTCTGGCCGCTGCCCGTCGCAGCGATAATCAGATTATTACCGGCACTCAGGGTACTGCCCGTCACGGTATCCGTCTGAACATGTTGTTCAGATTTGGCGCTCTGCGACGTCAGCGAGACGCTGATACCCAGCCCGCTGTCCGCTTTGTCGCTGGCCCGGGCAACCGCTGCCGCCTGTACCGCCTGTGCGCCAGAAAGCACCGTTTTGGTGGCCTGCAGTGTCGCCAGACGATCATCGCTCTCCCCCTTCGCATCCTGCGAAGTCTGCACTGCGCTGTTTACTGCGCTGCCTGCTGCCCCCGACAGCGCCACCGTCAGGCCGCTGCTCTTCTGCTCAAACGTCTCATCGCGGGTACGTTTGTCATGGCCTGGCTCAATCACCACGCTGTCGCCGAGCATAGCAATATCTTTCTGCGCGATGATATCCGCACCGCCAATATGCACCTGCTGACCGGCGGAAATGCTGACGTTGCCGCCGGTTGACCCGACAGTGCTGAAGCTCTCGCTCTGGGTGGTGCCCTGCTCGCGCAAATCATGCGTGGTTTTACTGCTGCCGATGGAAAAACCGATCCCGCCCGTTCCCATCACGCCGCTTTTTTTCGTTTCTTTAAACCGCCAAGAGGTATCGGTATTGGTTGCGGCAATAATGTCGACGTTGTTTCCGGCACCGAGCGCCACATCACCATCACCGACGACGGCAGAGCCCTGAACCAGAATGTTGTTCCCGGCAGCTACAGTCACATTGTCACCGCTCAGCAACGCGCCTTTTTCACGCGTGGCGCTGTCCTCCTCAATCGTGTGGGTGGTCTTTTTATTGAGGAATCCTTTTTTGGTTTTGGTGGTTTCTTCGTAGTGGTAGTCACTTTCCGTCGCCGTGATGAGATTCACATCCCGGCCCGCCGCTACGCCGATATCTCCCTGAGCAATCACATCGGTTGCCTGCGCATTCACATCGCGCCCGGCGATAATGACCGTGTCGCCACCGCTGGCAACTTCCGTACCCTGCTGGCGCACGGACTCATTGATGATGGTTTTTTTCTTCGCGTGGTAACTGTCGCCTTCAGCCGTGGCCTCGGCCAGCAAATTGACATCACGTCCGGCCTGCAGACCCACATCATTTTCCGCCGCCAGGCCCGCCGCGTGGGCGTTAATATCCTGACCCGCGATCAGGACCAGGTTATCGCCCGCAGAAATAGTGGTGCGATCCAGCCCGGAACGGTGTGATTCGCTGCCCCCGTCGCGGCTGTTCTCACGCGTGCTGGCCGCATTCAGGTTGAGATCGTTACCCGCAGTCAGCACCGCACTACCGCCAGCGTTCACGTCGCTTGCCGTCAGGTTGAGATTATTCCCGGCATTGATGCCAAGGTCCCCTCCCGCGCTGATGCTGCTTCCCTGCCAGCCCTGTGATGAACGGCTGGTCTCGTCAGTCCAGCGTCCGGCATGGCTCTGCGCATCGTTAATGTGATTCGCATTCACCGCAATATCTCCCGCAGCATTCATCTGCAGTGAATCGCCCGCCGAAAGCGTTGCGCCCGTGACGGTGATATTTGTGCCTGCCGATAGCGACAGCCCATCCTGTGCGGTAATCGACGCCGTCGTGCCCAGCAGCGTGTCTTTAAAACTCACATTGCCGTATTTATCCCACGCATTGATGTCAATCTGCTCCACCTGCGTCAGGTTATTGATGCTGCCGTCGAGACTTGTCAACTGAACCGTTTTTCCGCTAATAGCGGCGCTGATGTTATTGATATCACCAATAGCGCTCAGGTCGAGGTTGCCCCCGGCCTGCATCAGGCCATTGTTGAGATTGTTAATGCTGTTCTGGCTGTCGAGGGTCAGTGTGTTATTCGCCAGCAACGTACTACCGGCGTTAGTGATAGTACCGCCTGCCAACTGGACGTTATTCCCGGAGATGACACTCCCGTTATTGACGGTGATATCCTTCGGCGACAGATAGAGCTTCGGTATCATCACCGTTTCACCGTTGACGGTCGCCGCTTCCCACCACAGCATGCTCTGCTCAAGAGAGGCAATTTGCTCCGCCGTCAGGGCCACGCCAAATTTCAGCCCCAGCGACTGCTGTGCGCCGGCGGCACTGTCCATCAGATAACGCATTTGATCCAGATCGGAACCTATACCGTTGATATAACGGCTTCCTGTCTGATTCAGCATCGCATTACTGACGTAGCGGGTGTCGAACGCTGCATCACCAAGAAAACGGTAATCGAATTCCGGGTTCAGGTTGAGACGGTCCAGCATATACGCCGATCCCAGAAACTGGTTTTGATCGGTATAGGCGCTGTTGGTTTCACGTGGGGCATCGCCAGGCATAATCCCCAGCAGTGCGTTCAACTCGGCAAACAGAGCCGGGTCCAACTGACCCAAACCATCGAGCTTGGGGTTAATGTTGATCAGGTACGGGCTTTGCGGATCGTCAGAGACAACAAAGTAGCCGTGTTGACCAGAAGGCAATGGATACGCGCTGGTATCCACCATTTTCCCCTGATTAATCTGGCTGTTCTTATCGGTAGAGACCGTGTCCAGCGTGGTATCCGCGACATTCCCGGCATCCAGCGTACCGCCGTTAATCTGCTGCAGGGCATCTTGCAGTTGATCGTTCCACTGCGGCGAATTAACGCTAACCGCTTCACTATCTGCCAGTGTCTGCTTTTGCACCCCAGCGTCGATGGTCTGGTTACTGAGTGCGTTCAGGGTAGGGGTAACGAGGGTGTTTATCGCCCCACCCGCACTGGGAGTGGTAGTGGTATTACTGATATCTTGCGAAAAATTAGCCAGAACAGTTCCACCAGACTGAATAACCGCGCGGTATGCCGTTCCTCCAGAGGTTTCCTCCCTGTCATTACCCTGAGCGATATAGTGAATCGGGCCGCTATTATATCTATCCGCGTCTACCGAAGCGGCAGGAGTCTCCCAGCGGTTGCCCTGCTGATCAGCAACATACGTCCGATAACGGGTGATCGTCCCGTCAGTCCAGGACTGATTTTGCAGGGTTGAACCGGAAAGGGACATATCCCCGCCCGCAAGCAACGTGCTGGCATTATTTTCCAGATGATCTGCCTGGATTACCATCCCGCGCGCGGCACTGATGCGCCCGGCACCGCCGTTTGCGGAGACTGAAAGAGTAGAACGTGAAATAGCGATCTCTTTCGCAGGGCTGTTTTTCATCGCCCGGGGTGTTGCGATATCGCGACAGCTGGGGGCAGCTCCGTGCCCTGGGCTACCGCCTCCGCTGCAGGATTCGCTAACAACATAGCCATAGTCGATTCCCAGAGTAAGCTCTGACAGAGGAATGTCGGCATATCCCTCATTCAGCCATGCATACTGTTGTGTCAGATCTTCAGTGTTACCCTTGCTTACCACCAGCCCATCTCGCTGATTCAGCAGATACCCAGTTTTAATCGTGATATCGCCGCTCTGCGTCTCGATGGTGCCGGAGGTGTTGATGACCTCGCGGTTGGCATTTCCCGCCGCATCCTTCTGCATCCACAGGCTGTTGCCCGCAAGAATATCGCCGCGCTGATTGGTAATAGAGTCGGCATACAGCGCCATGTTATTTGCCGCATACAGCAGCGCCGTGTTGATGATCGCCCCCGGCGTATTGAGCGTGAGCGTTCCGCGCGTGCCGGTAAAACCGTCTACGGTAATATTGCCGTGACTGGTGACCATGATGTCACCCCCACCCTGTACCGTTCCGGCGGCATTAAGCGCCACGTTGCTGCCGCTGAGGCTGCTCGTACCGCTGCCGGTGGTGATTTGCCCATTGTTGCTCAACTGCCAGCCAGCCGTCAGGTTTACCGTCTGTCCCTGCATAACGTTGCGGTTGTCGATGGCACCCTCGCTGTTAATCGTGAGGATGTTGCCCGCAGCAAGCGTGCTGTTGGCGGTGAACGCATTCACCAGTTTCAGCGTCAGATTACCCAGCGCAACCACCTGCCCGAGCGCTTCCAGAGACTGGCTAGTGAGAGTCAAATCGCCACCGCTGAACAGTTTGCCAGCCGCATTCTGGTTCACGCGTTCGGCATTAACCGTCAGTTGAGACGTTCCTAACACCGTACCGTTATTGGTCAACTGCTGGTAATTGAGTGTTAGTTGTCCCGCCTGCGTCGTCCCCTGGTTAGTGAACTGACTCCCCGTCAGCGTTGCGCTGTCGGCAAGCCAGTTTCCGTCGTTGGTGGCCGTTGCCGCATTCAGAATGAGATTTGTCGCCTGTAACCAGCCTGCGCCGGAATACTGCGGCGTGGCGAGTCTCAACTCGGCGCCGGAAAGCAGCTTCCCCTCGTTCAGCGCGCGGGTTGTGGCGTTAATACGTGTGTTGCCGCCGCTCTGAATGAAGCCGTAGTTAAACATTACGGGCGTGGCGATCGCCAGTCCCTGACGGCTTACAATTTCCCCCCCTGCCAGGTTCGTCAGTTCACCGTTCAGCGCCAGCGTGGCGTCATTATCCCCCTGCAGTCGTCCGCTATTGGTTAACACACCGGACGTTATGCTTAGCGTCGTCCCCTGAATGCTGCCTGCGTTAGCCACCGATGCCGCATTGAGATCCAATGCGCCGCCGGTGAGCATGCTACCCGACACCTGTTGGTTGACCTCACCATTCATGGCTAACGTCAGGCCATTGACCCCGCTGATCGCCCCGGCGTTATCCAGCGTGGTGCCGTTTAACGTCAAATGACTCGCCGCCCATTGCCCGTTATTCGTCAGGGATAGCGCCTGGAGCGTGGCATTACCGAGTGCGGTGACTTTGCTGCCCTCTGCAGACGTGAAATTTTTGACGAGCATAAGCTGTAACGCATCCGCACTTTGGATTGCTCCGCTGTTAGTCAGCGACTGCGCATTGAGCAGAATCGATTGCCCCTGCCACGTTCCTGCGTTGGTCACATCGCCGGACGTCACTTTCAGCATTCCCTGGGTCAGTAGCGACCCACCCGCCGCATTCATCAGCTCCTGCTGCGGGGCTGCCACCGTCAGGTTTTGTAGGCCAATCAATACGCCCTGGTTATGAATACGATCCTGGCTTAGCGTCAGGGTATTTCCCTGTACCACCCCACTGTTTGTAAATTGCTGACCATTGAGCGTAATGTCACTTTCACTGAGGATGTTTCCGTCGTTCTTCAACTGCTGTGCAGCTAACGACAGAGCTCCCTGACTCATCAATTCGCCCGGCAGGGTAAATCGGTTACTGATGTCAGCCGTCAGTGCGCCAAGGCTGACCAACGCCCCCTCGTGCCGCCAGTCATCAGACGTCACCGCGACCTGTTGTCCCTGCAACGTGCCCTGCGTGATCAGAGTATCCACATCAACGGTCAGCGCGCCGCCGCTCAGCGTCAGTGACGTTGTGTCCGTGCTGAGCGTATCGCTGCGTAAAGTCAGTCCGTTAGCCCCCTGCCACAAGCCATTGTTACGTAGCGTCGTTGCCGCAAGCGTGAGCGAATCCCCCACGATACGCCCGGCGCTGATCAGGTTGTTTGCGGTGAGCGAGAGCCCACCGCCGCTTTGAATTTGCCCGACGTTGGTCAGTTGCCCGGTCAGTGTCCCTTTCAGGCCACGTAAGCCGTTAAGCACACCGCTGTTATTGAGCGCATCGGCTGTCAATGTAAGGGTATCACCCTGCATCACCCCGGCGTGTTCTACCGTACCCGCGTTCACCGTCAGCGCATTACCGGTTAACCATTGCCCCGTCGTCTCCGTCGTCAGAGTACCCGCAGAAATCAAGGCGCTGTCATTACCCTGAACCAGGCCACCGTTATGAATAGTGTTTCCGTCGAGAGTGAGAGTATTCGCCACCAGCATGCCGTTATTTTCCAGCGCTTGCGCCGTGAGTTGTGCGCTCTGATGTGCGAGCAGACGCCCGGAATTATTTATCGCGTCGCGCAGTTGCAGCTCAAGCGTGTCAGCCTGAATGTCGCCTGCGTTAATCAACTGAAGACCACCAAGGCGCAGATCGCCATCGGTAGCAATAATCCCGTCGTTAGTCAGGTAAGGAATATCCAGCGCCAGAGCGGCAAGGCTGTAGATAGTACCGCCGCTCAGGTTTTGCAGATTATCGGTCTGCAGATTCAACGCTGCGTTACCCTGCAGCAGACCGCTGTTGGCGATATGCAGGCTGTCGAGTTTGAGGCTATCTGCCACCAGCGTACCGTTTTGAGTGGTAGTTTGCGCCACGTTCAGGTTCATTTGCGTGGCGCTCGATTTACCGTTATGGGTGAGTGTGTTTGCCGTCACGGTCAGGTTATTTTTCGCCGCATGGGTGCCATTCAGACTTACCGTCCCGGCTTGCAGGGCAATATTCTTCCCGCTTTGCATCTGAGCATCCGTGGCTGTAGAGATATGCTGGCCTTTAATCGTCAGCGTATCTGCCGCATTGAGCTGGCCACTAAGATTAACATCACGCGTGGCGGCAATATCCAGCGATGTCCCCTGCATCACACCGCTGTTGGTTACGCTGCCGCCCTGAATACGGGCGGCGTCACCCGCGCTCCACTGGCCGCCGTTACTCAGCGAATCGCCGTTAACATTAAGCTGTTTTCCGGCAGTGACCGTTCCCTGCGTGGCAACATGATTGCGCCCGGTCAGCGAAACATTTCCGGCGGCATCCATTTGCGCCGCACGCTGCTGGGCTATATCGCCGGCTGTCAGCACAATATCCTGACCCGCAGTAAGCGCGCCGCCCTTCTGCTCCAGCTTTCCTTGCGCAGTCAGCAGCAGGGTTTTATCACTGACCAGTGCGCTTTCATTCAGGGCGATGTCACTCTGGCTGGCGACGGATACATTCCCCCCTGCTTTATGATCGCCAGAAAGCGCAATATCTTGCCCTTTCATGGAGATAGCCCCACTGGCCAGGCTGGACTTAACGGTTAGTTTTCCATTCGCATCAAGCGTGATATCACCCTGACGGGCATTCAGATTCCCGAGGTTGACCCCCAATCCTTTCTCACTGGAAACCAGACGAATTCGATTGGCGTACATGCCGCCAAGCGCCCCGGTATCCACCGCCACCTTTGGCGCTTCTCCTTCGCCTTGTAGTTGGCTCACCTGTCCCTTCGCCGTTACGCGGTTGGTTCCAGCGATCACACTGAGATCTTTTGCATGCAGCGCCGCGTTGATTTCCGTGGCGCGGGCAATAATCGACACCGCATCGCCCTGACTACCATCCAGCCCTTTGCCTTCAATGGTAATGCTGCCTTTACTTACATCCAGCGACTGCAGATTCCCGTTAGCATCCAGCACCGGTTTACCGGTAGTCAGGGTGACGTTAGGCGTGTTGATAAATCCGCACCCGTTACAGGTAATGCCATAAGGGTTGGCGATCATGACGTTGGCAGCTTTCCCCGCCACTTCGGTATAGCCCTGGAGTTGTGAACGGCTACTCCCGGTAACTTCGTTGATGATCCCTGTCGCTTCTTTTCCTGAACGCAGGTTCGGGTTGTTCTGGATAATGCCGCCAAGCTGGGTCTGATTTAATTGCCCGGTGGCGTTGTTAAGAATCAGCCCCTCTTTTCCCACGTTGTAGTCGTTATATTTGTTGTGTGAAATTCCGGACGCGTTCGGCGTAGCGATGTTCACTACCGGAACACCGTTGGCGGCTTTATCCATTTGCGTATTGCCGGCAGGGGTGATGGTGGCAGCTATGGCCGGAAACAGCGGCTGCGTGGCTAACAGAGCGCTCAATACCCCACTAAGTACACGCTGAGAGAAACGAATCTGATCCTTTTTCATCATCCTGCTTCCTTAAAATGCCACGGCCATACGGTAATACAAATTGAGATGATCCGGTGCCAGCCAGTCCGGATAATTCACTGGCATTCCTACGGTAAACTGACTGGAGAACCAGCGCCCTGAACTGGTTAATCCCAGCGCGGCCCCCCACAACGTGCCGGAGGCATAACGATCAAAGCCATCCTGTTTCAGCCAGCCGCCGTCAAATGCCGCCATCGCGCCAATCTGTCCGAATACCGGCAGCGTAAACAGCGAATAATTCACTTCGTTACGCCAGTAGCCGCCGTTATCTCCTGAAATGTATTGTTCTTTATAGCCACGTACTGATGTTTCACCGCCCAGCGTCAGGCGTTCGCTGCCGTAAAGCCGGTCCGGTGACCACTGAAAATAGACGCTGCTCAGCCACCACAGATTCTCTGTCAGCGGTCGCTGAAAGCTGCCGCTGACGCTCCACTTGCGAAATTCTGCCTTCGGAACATCACCCTGTTTATTCTTGTCATTCTCTGCGCCAAACCACGGCACCCCCTGGGTAAAAGTGGGGTTGAACGTGGCAACACCGGAGGCGATTTTTTGCGTATGGTTGATACCCAGTGAAATACTGGAAAGTTTGCGGCTGCTGGTCTCCAGCAATACCTCGTTCAATTTATTGCGGTTTATTCGATGGGTCAGGCCCAGCGCAGCCACGGTTTTGATATCGCCATTGCGAAACAGCCCCCAGGAGCCGGTCAGACGATGGGTTTCACTGTCGCCAGTCGAACGCCAGGCATAGCCATTGTTATCAATAGTGCTGAGGTAGTTACTCCAGCTGTAGCTGTAATCCAGCAATCCGTAGCCGTAAGGAACACTCACGCCAGCAGCAACGTTCTGCGCATCTTTACTGCTGGAAAAATCGCTGCTACGCCCGCCGCTGATAAACCATTTATCCGCCAGCCCAAGCATATTATTGAAAAATAATGCCCCGCCCAGTTGTCCGGTACCGGTACTCTTTTGTCCGCTGTTATCAAAACTGACGGAGCCGTTAACGGGGAATTCAGGGGCAGCCGTCAGGTTAACTATCGAGAAACCTTGCTGGCTGCCGGGTAAAATTTCTATTTCCACTGGCGTCTGACGAACCCGGTTCAACTGCTCCATGCCCTGTTCAAGATCGCGCAAATTAAGGATTTTTCCTTCCAGTCCCGGGAAGGTCATTTTCAGCGTGCGTGACGGGACACCTTCGAGACGAATCTCCTGCAATTTTCCCTCAAGTACCGCAATGTGCAGCACACCGGAGGAGAGATCCTGCTCGTTTAAAAAAGCACGGCTGGTGATAAAACCGCGGCTGATGTACCAGTCAGAAATCGCGTTCGTCAGCGCCGTCAGACGAGCGATGTCCAGACACTGATTCACCCACGGCGCGGTTAATTTTCTGGCGGCTTTGGGTGATAACTGGTTTGCCCCCTCAATATCGATACGAGAGGTCGTAAAACAGGCACCAGAGGGCGTGGCAGGAAGCGTTGACCTTTCTGATTCAGGGAGGATCACGCTACGGCCTAACTCTTCGCGCTGGCGCTGATTCTCATCAAGCAATTGCTGCTGCTGTTGTTGAACGGAACTGCGATCGGCAGGAGATAAAGGCGCGGCGTGCCCCGTGGTGGTCAATAACAGAGCCCACCCTGACAGTAAAAAAGTAATCCCGACGTCCCTGATCTTCACCCGCAGCCCCATTTTCCATAATCCATCATGGCTGTTAAAAAATGAGCAAACTAGGTTAAAAGGCACAAAATGTAAATAAATGACACGGTGATATTCAATTTGTAACCGCTTTCCTATTGCTTTTTAGGAAAATTGCCCGGTCCACAATTAAATACGTTCTCCTGTTACGTTCAATGACCCGCCTATTGGCCCAATCCCATCGTTAGTCGCCCATTTGCCCACATTCATCTTCTGGACAACACTCTACGATGACACCACTAACCCAACACGTAGAGCGCACACCATGAACATCACGCAAATCCGTAATGCCACACAGCACATCACCTTTGGTGGAATGACTTTTCTGGTCGATCCTATGCTGGCCGCGAAAGGCGCATATCCGGGTTTTGCCGGAACCGCACGTGCCGAAATTCGCAACCCAACCGTCGACCTGCCCATCGACATCGATACCCTGCTAAATGTCGATGCGCTGATCGTGACCCATCTGCATGAAGATCACTGGGACGAGGTTGCCGCTCGAGTCGTGCCGAAAGACAAACCAATCTATGTGCAAAATGACCATGATGCACACGTACTGCGGGAGCAGGGTTTCACACAACTCACCGTGCTGACGCACAATACCGTGGTCGGCGCTATCACTCTGCGTAAAACCGGCGGCCAGCACGGCTCAGATCGCGCCTATGCCATTCCACAAATGGCAGAGCGCCTGGGTGATGCCTGTGGCGTTATCTTTATGCATCCGGCGGAAAAAACATTGTATCTGGTCGGGGACACCGTCTGGCGCGACGAGGTGGAAGCCAACATGCATACCTTCCAGCCAGGCGTGGTGGTTCTGAACGCGGGTTTTGCCCACGTCATCGGGTTTGGCCCAATTATCATGGGCGCGGAAGATGTGCTGAAAACCCACTTCACTTTACCCGAAGCGCAAATTGTGGCGACCCATATGGAGGCGATTAACCACTGTCTGCTGACCCGCGCGGCTCTGAAAGAATACGCCCGCGACAACCAGATTGCGCAATGTGTCCACGTACCGGAAGATGGGGAAACCCTGACATTTTAATCTCTACAAAGGAATCGTATGCAACCGCTTACCGTCGCTATTGTCGCCGTGGAAGATTTCAGCCCGTTTCACTTCTCGGTGCCGTGCATCATTTTCAGTGACAAAATGGCGGCGAAAAAGCGCTTTGAGGTACAGATGTGCGCCGAAACTCCGGGCATCATCTCCTCGCAGGATGGTTTCTCCGTTACCGCAACCCATGGCTATGACGCGGTGGAGGCTGCGGATATCGTGGTGATCCCCTGGTGGGGCACCACCGCGCATCGCCCACCACAAAGCCTGCTTGATGCGCTCAACCGTACACGACAAAACGGCGCACAGATTGTTGGGCTGTGCCTGGGGGCGTTTGTCCTCGGCTATGCGGGGTTACTGGATGGTAAACGGGCAGCTACACACTGGGAGTTCGAGCAGGATTTTCAGGCGCGCTTTCCTGCGGCCCAGCTGGATATCAACGCACTGTACGTGGATGACGACGGCATTATTACCTCAGCAGGCACCGCCGCCGCGCTGGATTGCTGTTTGTACGTGATCCGCCAGCGTTTTGGCAGCACGGTGGCGAATCAGATTGCCCGACGGATGATTGTGCCACCGCATCGTGAGGGCGGTCAGGCCCAGTTTATCGAACAACCGGTCGCGAAAAATACCCGGGATCAACGCATCAACGCCCTGCTCGACTATTTGCGCCAACATCTCCACGAGCCGCATAATCTCGACGTTCTGGCGCAGCGGGTAATGATGAGTCGTCGCACGCTGACCCGTCATTTTATGAAGGCCACCGGGTCAAGCGTGGCGGAATGGCTGATTACCGAGCGTCTGCGCCGCAGCCAGATTTTGCTGGAATCCAGTCAGCTACCCGTTGAACGCATTGCCGAACAGGTAGGTTTTCTCTCCCCTGTCACCTGGCGGCAGCATTTTAAATCCCGCTTCGGCGTCAGTCCGGCTGAATGGCGTAAAACCTTTCGCGGCGATTAACCTCTTTTTTGCGCCAGCCAGATGGTGTGCCCGGTACAGTGCGGATCTTCCATCACCCTCTCTATCACCGTAAAGCCGTGTGCCGACAGCAATGCATGGTACTCATCAGGCGCGAGGCTGGCGTGAAACAGCGGTTCGCCCTCAAATTGTCCCATGACGATGCCGTTGCCCGTGCCGCTGGTAAACATCAGCGCGCTGCCGGGATGGCTGAGGCGGTCAAAAATGGGGAACATCTTTTGCTGGTCCAACTGGGTTAAATGGAAAAAGCTGTCCCAGGCGATCAGACCGTCAAAGGTTTCATCAAGCGTTAGCTCGCGCATATCCTGCTCCAGCCAGCGCTGCCCGGGAAAGGCGAGCCGGGCACGCGCCAGCATCGCCGCCGAGCCGTCAATCCCCGTTAGCTGCAAACCTTGCTGGATAAAATAACCGGCAATCGGCTGACCGTTTCCGCAGCCAATGTCCACAATATGGCCCTGCCCGCCCATCACCGCGATGAACTTATCCAGCCAGTTTTTTTCAAACAGCGCGCGCGAACGCTGGCGGGCAAAAGCCTCCGCATGACGCCGGTAGATAGAAAGAATGTTGTTTGCCGCAGCATCGCTCACGATGTCCTCACTTTTCTGCTGTTCTATCATTATGTTAAGCATAAAGGCTGTTGACCTGTCATCGCCCAATTCATGTCCCTGGAATGCAACTCGCAGAACCCGGCCACAAATAGCCAAAAATAGTCTGCGCTGTGGCATGATAGCGCGTGGATAATGTCATGATCAGGGTGAACAATGTGAAACCGGTAACGCTATACGATGTCGCAGACCATGCTGGCGTCTCTTACCAGACCGTCTCACGCGTCGTAAATCAGGCCAGCCACGTTTCCACAAAAACCCGGCAAAAAGTTGAGGCCGCGATGGCGGAGCTCAATTACATTCCTAACCGCGTCGCACAGCAACTGGCAGGCAAACAGACGCCGTTGATTGGTGTAGCCACATCGAATCTTGCTCTGCATGCCCCCTCGCAAATTGTGGCCGCCATAAAATCCCGCGCCGACCAGTCCGGCGCCAGCGTGGTGATCGCCATGGTTGAGCGTAGTGGCGTTGAGGCGTGTAAAGCCGCGATACACAACCTGCTTTCTCAACGCGTAACCGGGCTTATCATCAACTATCCGCTGGATGAAGAAGACGCCATGATGGTCGCCGCCACCTGCGGCACGGTGCCCGTATTGTTTCTCGATGTCTCTGACCAGGTGCCGATTAATAGCGTCGTTTTCTCCCATGATGACGGCGCGCGACTCGGCGTTGAACATCTGATTCAACACGGACATCAGCGCATTGCCCTGCTGGCCGGGCCGCACTCATCGGTCTCCGCCAGGTTAAGGCATAGCGGGTGGCATAAATACCTGGCTCACCATCAGCTACGTCCCATTGCGGAACGTGAAGGTGACTGGAGCGCCCTGTCCGGCTTTCATCAAACCATGCACATGCTTAACGACGGTATCGTTCCAACCGCTATGCTGGTCGCCAATGATCAAATGGCGCTGGGCGCAATGCGGGCAATCAGCGAATCTGGCCTGCGAGTTGCAGCGGATATCTCCGTGATCGGCTACGACGACACCGAAGACAGTGCCTGCTACATCCCGCCGCTGACCACCATCAGGCAGGATTTCCCCACTCTCGGGCAGACCAGCGTTGACAGGCTGTTGCAGCTTACGCAGGGCATGTCCGCCCCCGGCAATCTGCTGCTGCCGGTCACGCTGGTCGAACGGAAAACCGTACTGCCGCCTGACACACAAACCGCCACGCCACAGATGCTGGCGGAGTCGTTGATGCAACTGGCGCGTCAGGTCTCTCTGCTGCCATCCGGCGAACGCTAATTACTGTGAGTCAGTTCACCCATTAAACCCGCCCGGCTTTACAGCGTCTCATCGCACGCCTTATGTTTATTGAATTGTGAGCGAATAACAAACATGAGATACCGCTATGACTCTGAGCTCGGACTCACTCGCCGCCGTACTGGCGCGCCGTGACTGGGAAAACCCCGGCGTCACACAGATAAACCGTCTGGAGGCACACCCACCATTTTGTAGCTGGCGCTGCGTGGATGATGCCCATAACAACCGGCCTTCTTCCCAACGGATTTCGTTAAATGGCGAGTGGCAGTTCGCCTGGTTTGCCGCACCAGAGGCCGTGCCAGAAAGCTGGCTTGAGCATGATTTACCGCAGGCCGATACCCTCTGCGTACCGTCTAACTGGCAGATGAGCGGTTATGATGCGCCAATCTACTCCAATATCACCTATCCATTCCCGGTCAATCCGCCCGCTGTTCCGACGCAGAACCCTACCGGGTGTTACTCGCTCACATTTAGTATCGAAGATGCGTGGTTAGATGAGGGTCAGACGCGCATTATTTTTGACGGCGTGAACTCCGCGTTTCATCTGTGGTGCAACGGCCGTTGGGTCGGCTACGGTCAGGACAGCCGCCTGCCGTCTGAATTTGATCTTCGCGATTATCTGCTGCACGGCGAAAACCGCCTGGCCGTCATGGTGCTGCGCTGGAGCGATGGCAGCTATCTGGAAGATCAGGACATGTGGCGCATGAGCGGCATCTTTCGCGACGTTTCTTTGCTGCATAAACCCACAACACAGATCCGTGACCTACGTATCAACACCCGCTTTAATGATGATTTCAGCCGCGCGGTGCTGGAAGCGGAAGTCCGGATAGCAGGCGACGAGCGTGAAGATGTACGCGTAACCCTGCAATTGTGGAACGGCGAAACGTTGGTTGGCGAACTCACCTCACCGCCCGGCAGCGAGATTGTTGATGAACGCGGCGCTTATCACGATCGCACTACGCTGCGCCTCAACGTTGAACACCCGGCGTTGTGGAGTGCCGAAACGCCTAATCTGTACCGTGCCGTTGTGCAGCTTCATACTGCTGACGGTACGCTGATTGAAGCCGAGGCCTGTGACGTCGGCTTCCGCGAGGTCCGCATCGAAAACGGCCTGCTGTTGCTGAATGGTCAACCGCTGCTGATTCGTGGTGCTAACCGCCACGAACATCACCCGCAAAACGGTCAGGTGATGGACGAAGCGACGATGGTGCAGGACATCATCCTGATGAAACAGAACAACTTTAACGCCGTGCGTTGCTCGCATTACCCAAACCACCCGCTATGGTACACCCTGTGCGACCGCTACGGCCTGTATGTGGTAGATGAGGCCAATATCGAAACCCACGGTATGGTGCCCATGAATCGCCTGAGCGACGACCCTACATGGCTTCCTGCCATGAGCCAGCGCGTCACGCGCATGGTACAGCGTGACCGCAATCACCCAAGTATCATCATCTGGTCGCTGGGCAATGAGTCCGGTCACGGCGCGAACCACGACGCGCTGTATCGTTGGCTGAAATCGGAAGATCCCTCTCGTCCGGTACAGTACGAAGGCGGCGGCGCGGATACCGTAGCCACCGACATTATTTGCCCGATGTACGCCCGCGTAGACCAGGATCAGCCCTTCCCGGCGGTCCCCAAATGGTCAATCAAAAAATGGCTGTCGATGCCCGGCGAACTGCGCCCGCTGATCCTCTGCGAATATGCTCATGCGATGGGTAACAGCCTCGGCGGCTACGCCAAATACTGGCAGGCATTCCGCCAGTATCCGCGTCTGCAAGGAGGATTCGTCTGGGACTGGGTCGATCAGTCGCTCATTAAATATGACGACAACGGTAATCCGTGGTCAGCCTACGGCGGGGATTTTGGCGACACACCGAACGACCGCCAGTTCTGCATGAACGGACTGGTATTTGCCGACCGCACGCCGCATCCGTCGCTGTATGAGGCCAAACACGCGCAGCAGTTTTTCCAGTTTACGCTGTTACCGGGTGACGAGCGCCAGATTGAAGTTCGCAGCGAATACCTGTTCCGCCGCAGCGATAACGAAATCCTGCATTGGTCCATCGCCCTGGACGGCAACCGGCTGGCCGCCGGAGAAATCGCTCTTAATATCGCCCCACAGGGCCGCCAGCTGATCACCCTGCCGGCTATCCCGATGCCGGAAACCGCAGGCCAGCTGTGGCTGACGGTTCGCGTGGAACAACCCGAGGCGACTGCGTGGTCAGACGCCGGGCATATCAGCGCCTGGCAGCAGTGGAAGCTGGAAGAAAAGCTCAGTCTGGCGATTAAACCTCGCGCCAGCACAGCGCCACAGCTGACGACCCGCGATGACACGTTTACGGTAATCGTCAGCGATAAACGCTGGGAATTCTGCCGCCGGACAGGTTTACTGACACAATACTGGCTGGCCGAAGAAGCACAGCTGTTAGCACCGTTAATCGATCAGTTTACCCGCGCACCGCTGGATAACGACATCGGCATCAGCGAAGTCACGCGCATCGATCCTAATGCCTGGGTCGAACGCTGGAAGGCCGCGGGCCATTACCGTGCTGAGCCACGACTAGTGCAATGCGAGGCCGAAGCGCTGTCGAGCAGCATCCTTATCACCACCGCGCATGCCTGGCAGTATCAGGGCGAAACGCTGTTTGTCAGCCGTAAGTCATATCATTTCGACGGCCACGGCGAGATGCAGATTACCGTGGATGTCGATGTAGCCAACGGCACGCCGCACCCGGCGCGTATCGGCCTGAGCTGCCAGCTGGCGCAGGTGGCTGAACGGGTAAACTGGTTAGGCCTTGGGCCGCATGAGAACTACCCGGATCGCCTGAGCGCTGCCTGTTTTGATCGTTGGGAACTGACGCTGGATGAGATGTATACGCCGTACGTCTTCCCGAGTGAAAACGGCCTGCGCTGCGGGACACGCGAATTACGCTACGGGGCGCACCTGTGGCATGGTGACTTCCAGTTCAACATCAGCCGTTACAGCCAGAAGCAACTGATGGAAACCAGCCATCGTCACCTGCTGCAGCCTGAAGCCGGAACATGGCTCAACATTGACGGTTTCCATATGGGCGTCGGCGGGGATGATTCGTGGAGCCCTTCAGTGTCGCCGGAATTTCAGTTGAGCGCAGGGCGTTATCATTATCAGCTGAGTTGGCGCTAATCACGTTGTTTTTTCCGGATGGCGCCGCTTCGCGCCTTATCCGGCCTACGGTACGCGGTTTCGTAGGCCGGATAAGGCGAAGCCACCATCCGGAAACGCCTTACTCCTCGATCGCCTGGCGGATTTGCTGCAACGATGTCGGATCGTCAATGGTGGTCAGATCGCCAGGATCGCGGCCTTCGCAGATCGCCTGGATCGTACGCCTGAGCATTTTTCCGGAGCGTGTTTTCGGCAGTTGTGACACAAACCAGACGTGTGCCGGGCGGCCAAAGTTACCAATCTGACTGTCCACCAGCGCCATAATCGCCTTCTCTTCAGAATGCGCAATGTCGCGGTCTTCCAGACTGTCACTCTGCTTTGGAATGACAAACGCGACGGCCACCTGCCCTTTTAGCGCATCTTTCACCCCCACTACCGCTACCTCAGCTACGTTCGGATAGCTGGAGATACTCTCTTCTATCTCGCGCGTGCCCAGCCGGTGCCCGGCGACGTTGATCACGTCATCCGTACGCCCCAGAATGAAGTAGTAACCGTCGTCGTCACGAATGCCCCAGTCAAAGGTGGCGTACACCTGGCGGGAGAACAGCGACCAGTAGGTATTCACAAAGCGTTCGTCATCGCCCCAGATGGTCTGAATGCAACCCGGCGGCAGCGGCCCTTCAATCACCAGCATCCCCTTCTCATTTGCAGCACAAGGTTCGCCAGTCACTTCATTGAGGAGTTGCACGTTGTAGCCGTACATCGGCACGCCAGGACTGCCCAGGCGCGACGGTCGATCGTCCAGGCCGCGGGCAATCGCCATAATCGGCCAGCCAGATTCGGTCTGCCAGTAGTTGTCGATAACCGGAACACCCAGCGTTTGGGTTACCCAGCTTGCCGTCGGTTCATCCAGCGGCTCACCGGCCAGATACAGCACTTCCAGCGAGGAGAGATCGTGATTACGGATCTGCGCGGTCGGGAATTTCTTCAGCACGCGGATGGCGGTCGGCGCCGAAAACATCCGACTGACCTGGTATTTTTCAACGATTTTCCACCACACGCCGCAGTCCGGCCAGGTTGGCAACCCTTCGTACACCACTGTCGCCATCCCCGCCAGCAACGGGGCATAGACGATGTACGAGTGTCCCACCACCCAGCCGATATCCGACGCGCAGAAGAAAACGCCGCCCGCTTTGCCACCAAAAATGGTGTCCATCGAGGTGGCCAGCGCTACCGCATAACCGCCTACATCACGCTGCACGCCTTTTGGTTTACCGGTTGTACCGGACGTGTAGAGAATGCAGGAAGTTTCATTCGATTCCAGCCAGACCACCGGCACGCGTGCGCCGAGATGCTGTTGGCGCAGCGCGGCAAAGTCGAGGTCGCGTCCTTCAACCCACGCCATTTTCGCCAGGCCACGATCAACCAGTACCACATGGCGCGGTTGATGCTGAGCCTGCGCAATCGCATCATCAAGCAGCTTTTTATACGGCAGGATCTTGCCGCCTCGCGCCCCGGCATCCGCCGATACGATGACCTTTGGCTGGGCATCGTCGATCCGTGCCGCCACACTGTGCGAGGCAAATCCGCCAAATACCACGGAATGGATCGCCCCAATCCGCGCACAGGCCAGCAGCGTAATGTGCGCCTCGGCGATCATCGGCATATAAACCAGCACCCTGTCGCCGCGCTGTACGCCCAGCGACAGCAACATCGCCGCCGCGACGTTTACCTCGTCATACAACTGACGAAAGGTAAATGTGCGCTCTTCTTCGGTTTCCGATGAAACCGCGATCAGCGCCAGCGCGTCAGGCTGTTTCTCCAGCCAGCGGTCGATGGCGTTATGGCACAGATTAGTCGTCCCGCCACAAAACCAGCGAGCAAACGGTGGATGACGATGATCCAGTACCTGAGCAAACGGCTGCTGCCAGTCAATACGCTGGGCCTGCTCGGCCCAGAACGACTCAGGTTGCGTAATCGAACGCTGATAAAAATCGCTATAAGACATAATGCTCTCCTGTTGAACTTACGCCTTGCCGCACGCAGGTTTAGATAACGAACAAATCAAGGTATTCGTTGACTGGCATCTGCTCCAGGCTTGCTCTGTTCAGGGAGACATCCAGAATGCGCTGCTGCTGACGGGTCGGGAACTGACGCGCCAGGTTGATTTTGAATTTTTCGACCAGTTTCGGCATCCCGTCATGACGACGACGCGCGTGGCCGATGGGGTACTCCACCACCACTTCTTCAAAACGTGATCCATCGGTAAATTCCACGGTGATGGCGTTTGCGATGGCGCGTTTTTCCGGGTCGTGATAGTCCGCGGTAAAGGTTGGGTCTTCGAAGCAATTGATCTTCTCGCGCAGCGCATCAATGCGTTTGTCCTGCGCCACACCGTCTTCGTAATCAGCTGCGGTTAAGCGTCCGAACAGCAGCGGGATAGCCACCATATACTGAATGCAGTGGTCACGATCCGCCGGGTTATTCAGTGGACCTTTTTTATCGATGATACGAATACAGGCTTCGTGCGTACGAATGGTCACTTTTTCGATATCCGCCGCCGTTTTACCCGCCGCCTGCAGTTGTTCATACAGCGTCATCGCCGCTTCAACCGCTGTTTGTGAGTGGAACTCGGCCGGGAAGGAGATTTTAAACAACACGTTTTCCATCACGTATGAGCCGTACGGGCGCTGGAAGCGGAACGATTCCCCTTTGAAGGAAACATCATAAAAGCCCCAGGTTTTTGCCGTCAGCGCAGACGGGTAGCCCATCTCGCCGGTTTTCGCCATCAGCGCCAGACGCACTGCGCGTGAAGTGGCATCGCCAGCAGCCCAGGATTTACGTGTGCCGGTATTCGGGGCATGGCGATAGGTGCGCAGCGACTGTCCGTCGACCCACGCCAGCGACACCGCATTGAGGATCTCATCGCGGGTCAATCCGAGCATTTCGGCAACAACGGCGGTCGAGGCGACTTTCACCAGCAGGACGTGGTCGAGTCCAACGCGGTTAAAGGAGTTTTCCAGCGCGATACAGCCCTGAATTTCGTGGGCTTTAATCATGCCGGTCAGCACTTTTTTCATGGTTAACGGCGCTTTTCCCGCCGCCACCGCATTGCGTGACAACCAGTCAGCCGTCGCCAGAATACCGCCGAGGTTATCGGAAGGATGGCCCCATTCAGCGGCCAGCCAGGTGTCGTTGAAGTCCAGCCAACGGATCATCGCGCCGATGTTAAATGCCGCCTGAACGGGATCGAGCTGGAACTGGGTGCCAGGTACGCGCACACCGTTCGGGACGACAGTACCCGGTACGACCGGCCCCAGCAGTTTTTTACAGGCCGGATATTCCAGCGCTTCCAGGCCACAGCCGAGGGTATCAAGCAGGCAATAATGTGCAGTGTCATACGCCACCTTTGAGGTGATCTCGTAATTCATAACGTAGTCAACGATATCAACAATTTCACGGTCAAATTCAGGGCGGACGTTCGAAATATGTGCAGACATAGGGTACATTTCCTGTTTTTTTATCTTTAGCGGTTTGGCATTAGCAACGTTTTTCAATTGCAACGAATTCGCGATCTTCCGGGCCAACATAATTGGCGGAAGGACGGATAATTTTGTTGTCCTGACGCTGTTCGATAATGTGCGCCGCCCAGCCAGTAACGCGGGCGATGACAAACAGCGGGGTGAACATTTCGGTGGGGACGCCCATCATGTTGTAGGAGACCGCCGAGAACCAGTCGAGATTCGGGAACATCTTTTTGGTATCCCACATTACGGCTTCCAGACGGTCGGCGATGTTGTACATTTTCAGCGAACCGCCTTCCTGAGAGAGCTGTTTCGCCACGCGCTTAATCACCTGATGACGCGGGTCGGCAATGGTGTACACCGGATGTCCAAAGCCAATCACCACTTCTTTGTTTTCCACACGTTTGCGGATATCCGCTTCGGCTTCATCCGGCGTTTCATAGCGCTGCTGGATTTCCAGCGATACCTCGTTGGCTCCGCCGTGTTTCGGGCCGCGCAGTGCGCCAATCGCGCCGATAATCGCGGAATACATGTCTGAGCCAGTACCGGCGATCACTCTGCCGGTAAAGGTGGAGGCGTTAAATTCGTGCTCGGCGTACAGCACCAGCGAAATATGCATCGCCTTTTCCCAGCTTTGCGAGGGTTTTTCGCCATGCAGCAGATGCAGGAAGTGGCCGCCAATCGAATCATCGTCAGTTTCCGGCTGAATGCGCTCGCCGTTATGGCTGTAGTGATACCAGTACAGAAGGATTGAACTGAGCGACGCCAGCAGCTTGTCGGCAATATCGCGCGCGCCGGAAACGGTATGCCCCTCTTTTTCCGGCAACGTACAACCTAACGCGGAGACGCCGGTGCGCATGACGTCCATTGGGTGTGATGCTGCCGGCAGTGCTTCCAGCACGGTACGCACGTTAGCGGGTAAGCCACGCAGCGCTTTTAATTTGCTTTTGTAGGCGTTGAGCTCATCGCGGGTAGGCAATTTTCCGTGGATCAGCAGGTGCGCAACCTCTTCAAATTCACACTGCTGCGCCAGGTCGAGAATATCGTAGCCACGATAGTGTAAATCGTTACCGCTTTTACCAACGGTACACAACGCCGTATTTCCGGCGGGGACGCCGGACAGCGCGACGGATTTTTTCGGCTTAATGACATGGGTACTGTTTTGCAGGATCGTTGTGTCGCTCATGTTGTCCTCGTTATTTTTTATATATAGGGTATTGAGGGTATGCATCGCGTAGTACGTTGTAGGCCGGATAAACGTAGTGCCATCCGGCATTGCCTGATGGCGGCTGCGCCTTATCAGGCCTACGGCTTCGTGGTGTACAGCGCGTCGAGTTTCTCTTCGAACTGGTAGTAGTTGATGCTTTCGTACAGCTCGTTACGCGTCTGCATAATGTCGATCACGCTCTTTTGCGTACCTTCCTGGCGCAGCACGTTGTATACCCGTTCAGCGGCGCGGTTCATGGCACGGAAGGCAGACAGCGGATAGAGCGCCATCGCCACATTTGCACTGCGCAGCTCATCGGTAGTGAACAGCGGTGTCGCACCAAATTCGGTAATGTTAGCGAGGATCGGCACCTGCACCGCGTCTGCAAACTGGCGGTACATAGACAGCTCGGTGATCGCTTCCGGGAACAGCATGTCAGCGCCCGCTTCGACATACGCCTGCGCACGATCGATAGCCGCCTCTAACCCTTCCACCGCCAGCGCATCGGTACGCGCCATGATGACAAAGTTGGGATCGGTGCGCGCATCCACGGCGGCGCGGATCCTGTCGACCATCTCTTCTTTCGAGACGATCGCCTTGTTCGGACGATGGCCACAGCGCTTAGCGCCGATCTGATCTTCAATGTGCAGCGCAGCAGCACCGGCTTTGGCAATCGACTTCACGGTTCGCGCCACGTTAAATGCCGACGATCCAAACCCGATATCAGCATCCACCAGCAACGGTAGTGGGCAAACGTCGGTGATACGGCGGATATCGGTCAGCACATCATCCAGCGTAGAGATACCGAGGTCGGGCAATCCCAATGAGCCGGCCGCCACGCCGCCGCCTGACAGGTAAATTGCCTGGTATCCGGCGCGTTGGGCCAGGAGCGCATGGTTGGCGTTAATGGTACCCACGATTTGTAATGGATTTTCTTTGGTGAGCGCAGCGCGGAACGCCTGCCCTGGGGAGTGTAGAGACATATCCCGTCCTCTTGTTATCAACTTGTTATCGTTCGTTGATTAACCTAAAGCAAGGGGTATGCCAAAGACCTGAATTTTTGCTCAAATTCTATTTTTCATTTTTAAAACAAAGAATTACATTTAAAATCTGCATTTTTTATGTACAAAAACGTGTCAGCTATCGTTTCATGAAACCGAGATGAACGTTTCATTGCAACATTTATGAAACACAACTAAACCCAATATTCGGTTCCTTACTTTTTGGGTTGCTTATGGCTGATACGCATCTTCCGCCGCGGATGAATGACGACAAACCGGTTATCTGGACGGTCTCCGTTACGCGTCTGTTTGAACTGTTCCGCGACATCAGCCTGGAGTTCGACCACCTGGCGACCATCACCCCTATCCAGCTCGGTTTTGAAAAAGCGGTCACCTATATCCGCAAGAAGCTGGCGACCGAGCGATGTGATGCGATCATTGCGGCGGGCTCCAACGGTGCCTATCTGAAAAGCCGCTTATCAATTCCAGTGATCCTGATTAAACCCAGCGGCTTCGATGTGCTACAGGCATTGGCGAAAGCGGGAAAACTCACGTCATCGATTGGCGTCATTACCTATCAGGAAACCATTCCTGCGCTTCTCGCCTTTCAAAAGACCTTCAATTTACAGCTTGAACAGCGTAGCTATATCACCGAAGAAGATGCCCGAGGACAAATCAACGAGCTGAAGGCCAACGGCACTCAAGCAGTGGTCGGGGCGGGACTCATTACCGATCTGGCGGAAGAAGCCGGTATGACCGGCATCTTTATCTATTCAGCGGCTACCGTGCGCCAGGCCTTTGTCGATGCGCTGGATATGACGCGCCTGACGCTACGGCGAAATGGTCAATACGCGTCTGGCGATACGCTGCGCACCCGCTATGCACTGGGAGATATGCGCGGCCACTCTGCTCAGATGGAACAGGTACGGCACACCATAATGCTCTATGCCCGTTCTCGCGCACCGGTGCTGATTCAGGGCGAAACGGGGACGGGGAAAGAGCTGGCGGCGCAGGCCATTCATCGTGAATATTTCACCCGTCAGGAGAATCGACGCGGTAAACCCTCACCACCGTTTGTTGCCGTCAACTGCGGAGCAATCACCGAATCCTTACTGGAAGCGGAGTTGTTCGGCTATGAGGATGGCGCTTTTACCGGCTCACGGCGGGGCGGACGCGCGGGTCTGTTTGAAATCGCCCACGGCGGAACACTGTTTCTTGATGAGATAGGTGAAATGCCGTTGCCGTTACAAACCCGACTGCTGCGCGTACTGGAAGAAAAAGAGGTCACCCGGGTAGGTGGACATCAACCCATTCCGGTAGAGGTACGGGTGATTAGCGCCACGCACTGCAACCTGGAACAAGAGATGAAACAAGGCGAGTTTCGTACCGATCTGTTTTATCGCCTGAGCATTCTGCGCCTCAAACTCCCCCCGCTACGCGAACGGCTACCCGATATTTTACCGCTGGCGGAAGGCTTTTTAAAACAGTCACTGGCGGAATTAGATGTGCCGTTTTCTGAGCCTGTGCGCAAAGGTCTGGGGCTCAGCCAACATATGCTGCTGAATTACGGCTGGCCGGGGAATATTCGTGAGCTACGCAATATGATGGAGCGTCTGGCATTATTTTTAAGCGTTGAGCCACAACCAGAACTTAACGTCCATTTCTTGCAGCAATTATTGCCCGAGCTGGCGACTGTCGCCGAAATACCCCAGATATCATCATCACTGACACCACAACAGGTGCTGGCACAATTCAACGGCGATAAAACAGCGGCGGCACGATATCTCGGTATCAGCCGAACCACGTTTTGGCGCAGGTTAAAAGAATAACCCGCCAGTACAGAGGCTGGCGGGTATTTTATCTTTCAATGCAGCGCATTATTTTTTCTTGTAAATATTAGCTGTGCCATGGATTTTGTTATCCGTTTGGCCGGAGGTTAATACCACCACATCAGCGCCTTTCTCTTCGGCTTTCTTCAGCAGCTCTTCTTTAGCATCTGCAACAGAAACTTCATTACTCGTTGAAATATCACCGATTTTTGTGTACTGCGACTCAACCTTTTCAAACTCAAGTTTTGTCATAAATTCCGCAGCATAGGCGTTGGAAAAAACTAAAGCTAACGCACCAATAAGTACTTTATATCCAGTTTTCATATCAAAGCTCCAGGTTTTGTTATATATGCCATCATCGACCCCTGAACATCCATCATGCGAGTCAAGGATGATTAATAAGTAGTTCAGCCTGATTAAAAGATCCAGAGCCAACGGAAATATAAAGAAATCTTGCGCCGTAGCCACAACAGGCGATCCAGCGCTGCCGCGTTATCCAACGATTCCGGTGACACAAATAGTGTTAATGATGACATTGAGAAATTAACTGCGTTTGATGGTGCACTGTGAGTGAATACTCAGAATATTGATTGCACTAAAACTATAGTAGGTGCAGATTCTTAAATGACCTGCGGGTAAACATTCATTTTCTCACTGATGGAATCGTTGTCTATGGAACCTCTGCACGCCGTCGTGCTCACCGTTAGCCTGTTTGTTTTAACCTTTTTCAACCCCGGAGCAAACCTGTTCGTGGTGGTGCAAACCAGCCTGGCGTCGGGACGACGCGCGGGTGTAATGACCGGTCTGGGCGTTGCCTTGGGCGATGCGTTCTACTCCGGGCTTGGCCTGTTTGGTATGGCGACGCTTATCACCCAATGTGAAGAGATATTCTCACTGATAAAAATCGTCGGCGGTGCCTACTTACTGTGGTTTGCCTGGAATAGCATACGCCATCAGGCCACACCGCAAATGCCCACCTTACAGCAACCAATCTCCGCCCCCTGGTACGTATTCTTTCGTCGCGGGCTGTTAACGGATTTATCCAATCCGCAAACCGTACTGTTTTTTATTAGTATTTTCTCGGTCACCTTAAGCGCAGAAACCCCAACCTGGGCCAGGCTGATGGCATGGGCAGGCATTGTGCTTTCTTCTGTTATTTGGCGTATTTTTCTCAGCCAGGCGTTTTCTCTTCCTGCGGTGCGTCGTGCATATGGCCGTATTCAGCGCGTTGCCAGCCGGGTGATTGGTGCCATCATCGGCGTCTTCGCCTTAAGGCTGATTTATGAAGGTATTCGCCATCGTTAATGCGTAAAGAGAGTTTCACTTGACCATCGTGAGGTAATTGTCCGTAATACCGCCTGAATTTTTCAATCACATTTGAGTGGCTGTGAGATGGAACAGGTTGATCCCGTAAACGACACATTACTCCTTACAGAATGGCGGGCGCTAATACGCCAGACATCCCCTGAAGTTCATACGATCCTCACAGGGTTAAGCGACGATGAGATCCGCCATTTAGTGACCGTTTTTTATGACTACATGCTCTCTCACGCGGAGAGCGCGTTGTTTCTGAATACCGAGCAGGTCAGTACGCGCCTGAGCGGCAGTATGTTTGACTGGCTACGCAGCGTGCTCGGCAGCGCATATGAAGACCTCCCGCTCTTGCTGGCAAAACAGCGTGAAATAGGTGTGGTACACGCCCGTATCGGCCTGCCTATCGATCTGGTTAACCGCGGGGCGCGTAAGCTAAAAGAAGAGCTGTATCAGTTGCTGAAAAGTAAGGCAGACTACTCTGTCAGCCTGTTGAGCGATGCTATCTGTTTCAGCAGCCTGGCGATGGACACCGCGCTGGAAGCCATGACCGTTTCCTACTCTCCGAGCTATCAAAACTCGATGCACACGCAGGAGCAGTATCGGCTGCAGACCATTTACGACGACGTCAACGTCGAGCGCGAACGGCAAATCCGTTCGTTTACCGATTGGGAAAATCAGTTTATCTACAACATCGCGACCGGATTACCGTCCGGTGATCTGGTGTTCCTGGCGGATTCAGATTTTGGTATGTGGTTCTCTCATAAGGGAAAACATATTCTTGGCAGCGGTAATCTGTTGGCAGAAATGGAATCCGTGATCGCGGAAATCGATAACCGTCTGACACAGACACTCTCGAATCAGCATCAGCCTGGCGAAACCGAACGGATGAGCTTATTGCAGGATGTCCGACAGCTCTCGGCCAAAATCCATTTTCTCCTCGCCTCAATGTTTGAAGCGCTGGTCAAACAGGAAAATGGCAAAGACTCGCTGACCCAACTGCTGAATCGCCGCTTTATTCCAACGATTATGCGCCGTGAAATCTCGCTGGCGTTACATTCACGAAAACCCTTTACCCTGGCAATGCTGGACATTGATTATTTTAAGCAGATCAATGACCGCTACGGACATAATACTGGCGATATGACACTGAAAAACGTCGCAGCCGTTATTTATGAGCACATCCGCAGCAGCGATTACGTATTCCGCTATGGTGGTGAAGAGTTTATGATCCTGCTGGTCGAATCAGACGAATCGCAGGCCTCGATTATTCTGGAAACGCTGCGTAAGAAAATTGCCGAGCTGCGTATCGCTGCTTCCATGACTGAATCCTTCTCTATTACTGTCAGTATCGGCGTTGCCGAATATGACTATCACCCCGACTACAAACAACTGGTTGATAAAGCCGATCGCGCGCTCTATCTGGCGAAAAGCCATGGCCGTAACCGCGTAGAAACGTACCAGGAATGACTGTCGTCCCCCACAGATAAATAAATACCCCATTCAGGGTATTTATCTGACCTGTGATAAATATCGTGCTGTTATTTTTATACATGCCCATTAGCGTGATAGAAATGGCAGCCGATTAATAAGATGCAAATCAAATACACTATATCTTTATAGCGGTAGCATATCCCGGTGATGAGTCTTCCTGAATGCAGGGGGAAATATGAGGGATAATAAGAGATCATGAGCGGGAAGAAGAAAACGCGCTGGCAGCGCCGCCCTGGAACCGTCGGAGGGAAACTGCCGTGGAATGACTGGCGCAATGCCAGTAGCTGGAGAAAAGCCACCCAGTTTCTCCTGTTGGCCATCAATATCTATATTGGCGTGACGTTCTGGTATTGGGTTCGCTATTTCGAAACCGCCGGTACCAGCGTTTATATCCCAAGACCCGGCGGTATTGAGGGATGGCTTCCCATTGCCGGTCTGATGAATATCAGATACACACTGGAAACCGGTTTTCTTCCCCCCATTCACGCCGCTTCCATGCTGCTGCTGGTTGCCTTTATCCTGATGAGTTTGCTGTTAAAAAAAGCGTTCTGCTCGTGGTTGTGCCCGGTGGGGACGCTGTCTGAGCTGATAGGTAATCTGGGCAAAAAAATAGTGGGTCGCAACTTCACCCTGCCTCGCTGGCTGGATCTCCCTTTGCTGAGCCTGAAATATCTGCTGCTGAGCTTCTTTCTGTATATCGCCCTGTCGATGCCAGCACAGGGGATTCAGTATTTTCTGATGTCAGCTTACGGCATGATTATTGACGTTAAGATGCTCGATTTCTTTCGTAAGATCGGCACGACAACGCTCATCGTGGTGGCGGTTATCAGCATTATGAGCCTGTTTATTCGCAATGCGTGGTGCCGTTATCTGTGCCCTTATGGCGCACTGCTTGGTCTGTTCTCTTTGCTTTCGCCATTTAAGATCCGCCGCAATGCCGACAGCTGTATCGATTGCGGCAAATGCGCAAAGAACTGCCCGTCGAATATTCCGGTCGATCGCTTGATTCAGGTACGCACCGTTGAGTGCACGGGATGTATGACCTGTGTGGAATCCTGTCCGGTAGCCTCGACGCTGACCCTGTCACTGAAAACACCGCCTGGCGCGCAATCAGGGCACAGCGCAGCGCCGAAACAATGGTGGCGACAAAGTAGGTTATCAGGGTGGACAATGACGCTACTGCTGCTCGGTATTCTGTTTGCCGCCGTAGGCTATGCGGTGTACGCCAACGTCTGGCAAACGCCGGTACCGGATCATATGTATTTCCAGTTGATCCCGAAGGCCAGAATGATCGACCATTAATGGTTTGATCTGTCTGCCTTTATGCCGGGTAGTGACTACACCCTACCCGGCCTGCATATCGGGTATCACTGGCTTACTTCTTCGCCCCGGATTTACCAATACCCCGGTACAGTTCGTTAATCCGCTTCACGGATTTAATGGATCGCTGCGGCGCGGTAGACGCGACAGACAGCACAATCATTTCCAGACACACCAGTACCGTACCGTGGAGCGGCATTTTCCCATTCTCGCCGCCGCGTGGCACGTTAATCACCACATCCGCTTCTTTACTAAAACGGGAGTCCAGTGCGTTCGTCAGTAAAATAACCGGGACACCCAACCGCCTGGCCTCACGAATGGTCGTCAGCCCTTCCCGGTGCGGTGATTTTTGCGCCATCATGATCAGCACATCTCCCCGCTGCAATGCGATAAGTTGCTCCGCGAGGTTAATCCCGGTGCGATTAAACGCTACTGCAGGCAGGCCAATACGGCTGAGCAGACGCGCGGTATAATCCGCCAATACGCCGGATGCGCCAATACCAAAAATCCCCACCTGACGAGCTTCTACCAATAATGCCACCGCCTGCGCAATTGCATAGCGGTTTTGCGGTGTAGAAAGGGCTTCACAGGTGCGCTGATGGCCCTGCAAGACAAAATCAATACTGGAGTTCACATCGCAAGAGAGCGTATTCACCGTGGTGGTCATCTTCTCTTCTGAGGTCACGCCAGGACCAAACCAGTGTTCAATGGTCTGCTTTAAATCGCGCAACCCGGCAAACCCCAGCGCCTGAATTGCCCTGACCACCGTCGCATCAGAGGTTTGAGTGGCGGCTGCGATTTCGATCGCCGTAAACTCCAGCACCACTTCGCGGTTCTCGTTGATATAACGCGTCACGGCCTGCATACGTGGCGAGAGTAAATGCGCCCTGGCGCGAAAACGGTCACCATAGACATCAATACGATTTTTGGCTTTTTTCGCCGTCAGCATGATTATTTCGCCTCCGGTAGCCATCGTCCGGCGATGTGCGTTTGCACCTGCGCCACCATCAGGCTCAGCGAGGCATAGGAATTGGATATCGCCTCTTCACGGGAGAGTAAAACGTAATGTCCGCGCTGGCAGGCGGTCAGGAACTCACACCAGCCAGGCATCACCGCATCCATCGCCGCGATTTCATCCTGCGGTTTACCGCCGGTATCGCCACGCCAGGTCGCGAAGACAAAATCTGCATCCAGTTCAGGCAGACGTTCCGCACTGACATCAATGCGCCCACCCGGCGGAATGCTGTCAATAAGCTTCGGGAAGGTGAAGCCAGCATCGCGTAACACTCGCCCCAGGGAATGATAAGTGTGCAACGCATTGATTTTACCCTGATTGGCCTGTATTACCGCCACAGAGATGTGCTGCGTATCGACCGTCCGCTTGAGCTGGGCAATTTCTTCACGGTAGCGCCGTTCCAGCAATGCCAGCCGGTTCTGCGTACCTGTCAGTTGCGCCAGCTTGCGGTAGATCTCCGGTGCACCGCCATCGAGATGGTCGATACTGACCGTCGGCGCTATTTTTTCCAGTTGCTCAATCGGCGTGTTACGGCTGGGTTCGGTGATAATTAAATCCGGTTTCGCGGCGACAATGGCTTCAATATCAATGTCTGCCGTACCGATATACATCATGGTCGAATGATCAAAATCCACGCCGGTCAGCAGCACGCCGGAGCGTAAAAAATGGCTGCCATCCGGGCGCGTTCGGCCGTGACTGGCCACCGGAGGCACGCCCAGCTCGATCAGCGGAATAGTGATGTCGAGATCGTGCAATGACACAATGCGCTGCGGATGTAGCGGTACGTTCACCACCCGCCCGAGATCGTCAGTAAATGACTGAACAGGCCCCGCCGCCTGGACGGTGCAGCCGACCAGCAGCAGCAATGAAAAGATTAAGCGCATATACCCTCTTAACAATTACAAACGATCCCGGCGACGCCAGAGCAACAGTAAAAAGAACGGTCCACCGACCAGGGCAATGACGATCCCTGCAGGGATTTGCAGTGGTGCAAACGCCAGACGACCCACGGTATCGGTCACCAGCACCAGCAACGCACCGATCAACGCACTTCCCCACAGCAGCGCTGTTTGTCCGCCACGCAGCCAGAATCGTGCCATGTGTGGCGCCATCAACCCGACAAAACCGAGGCTACCCACGCAGGCAACACTGGCGGCGGTGAGTACAACCGGCGCGAGAAAACGCAACAACGCCAGTCGGGGTAGATGTACACCCAGCCCCGTTGCCGTCGCATTGCCAAGTAGCGCCACATCCGAAGCTCTCGCCGTGGCAAATAAGATAATGGCCGCAGGCAACGTCCAGACCAGCGCCACCAGCAGCAGTGGCCAGGTGGCGGCATGAAGGCTGCCCGCCAGCCAGACCAGCGCAGTCTGTACGTCACGGACATCGGCGGTGGTCATAAATACGCCCATTCCCGCCGCAAAGAACCATGACACACCAATGCCTATCAACACGAAGCGAGGCCGGGAGAAATCACGGGCCAGCAGCATCACCAGTGTGGCGACCAGTGCGCCACCGGCCATTCCCGCCAGGGGCCGCCAGACCAGACTTGCGGACGGGAAAAGCAGCACCAGGGCCAGCACCACCACGCAACTCCCTTCTTTGACACCGATAAGCCCGGGATCGGCCAACCCATTGCGGGTGATCGATTGCATTGCCGCCCCGGCCAATCCGAGCATCGCCCCGCACAGAAGCGCCATCAGCAGTCGCGGCAGTCGAACATCCCAAACGACATACTGTTGCTGAGCCGTCAACGCCTGAGGGTCAAACACCGCCCGTCCGATAGCGGAAGCCGGAACCGGGAGCGAACCCTGCATCACGCCGAACAGCAGTAATGCGATGGCCAGCACCGTCAGGCCGAGGCTGTACAGCACGGTTTTGGGACGAATGACACGAGAAAATCCCCCAACCCGCCATGCACGAAGCCCTGCACGCTGCAGCATATCGTTCATTTCAAAAACCTCGACGCAATGAAAATAAACGCCGGAGCACCCACCAGGGCGGTCATGATCCCTGTAGCCAGCTCCTGCGGAGCCAGCACCGTGCGGGCGGCAATATCCGCCAGCAGCAGCAGCGCCGCACCCAGCAATGCCGACGTCGGTAGCATCTGACGAATATCGTCTGTTACCAGACGGCGGATAACGTTAGGTACTAACAGGCCGATAAACCCCAGCGGCCCCACGACAGAGACTGCCGCACCGCACAACAGCGCAATGGCGATCATCGCCAGCACGCGTATGCGCAGAATGTTCACCCCTAACCCACAGGCCATACGGTCTCCGAGGGCCAGAATATTCAGGCCCGGCGCGATAGCGAGCGCCAGCACCATACCGGCAAGCGACGGGGGAACGGCGCTTTTGACACTTTCCCAATGCAGACCCGCGAGATCACCCACCAGCCAGGTGCGCATTGCCAACAGGGTTTGTTCATCCAGAATCAGGATCGCCGCAGTCAGCGATGACACCATGGCCGACAACGCCACGCCGCACAACGTGACCTTCAGCGGCGTTAAGCCACCGCGCCCGGCAGATGAAAGCGCCATCACCAACGAAAAGAGTGCCGCAGCACCGCCTGCCGCCAGCAATGGCTGGCTTGCCCCCGTCACGCCAAGCGCGGCACACAACACAACGACAAACGCCGCACCGGCATTCAGTCCCAGAATATGCGGCTCTCCCAGCGGATTACGAATCAATGCCTGCAACAGCACACCCGCAACACCTAACGCCGCGCCGACCAGCATCGCCGCCGTCATACGCAGCAGACGTAAGGAGACAATAATCCGGTGGTCAAAATTTTTCGCATCAAAGTGGAACAGCGCCTGTACGACGGTCTGCGGGCTGATAGTGCGTGCGCCAACACCCAGGTGCACCACCGCCAAAACACACAACAACAGCGTTAACACGGGGAGCGCCAGCATAAACCGGCCACGGCGACGAGCCTGTGTGGTTGCCATGACCGTCATTGCGCCTGCCCGCCCGGCGCGCGGAACGGCATAAAGAACGGTTTGCCGGTGAGAGGATTCACCGACATCTGCACGTCGACGTCAAATACATGCTTAATCAACTCGGGCGTGCAGTTTTCGCCATCATGCACGACGCCCTGCAATGTCCCCTGTTTGAGGAACACCAGCATGTCCCCGTAATTCACGGCAAAATTCAGGTCATGCAGGACCACAACCACTGTACGGCCATGATGGCGAGTCAGTGAATGCAGCAGTTCGAGGATCTCCACCTGATAGCGCAGATCGAGAAACGTAGTCGGCTCATCCAACAAGATGACCGGCGTTTGCTGTGCCAACGCCATCGCAATCCAGCAGCGCTGACGTTGCCCACCGGAAAGGCTCTCTACCGGTAAATGCGCAAAATCAGCCGTTCCGGTCAACTGGAGTGCCTGCTCCACGGCGCGTTCGTCATCGACCGTCCATTGCGAAAGCATGTTCTGCCAGGGAAAACGCCCGCGCGATACCAGTTCGAAAACGGTGAGTCCTTCGGGCACCAATGGGGATTGCGGCAGGATCCCGAGCTGCCGTGAAACCGCTTTGGTGGGCTGCTGATGAATGGCTTTGCCATCCAGTAATACGCTGCCACCGTGCGGTTTCAACATACGGGCGATTGTGCTTAACAACGTTGATTTACCCGAGCCGTTCGCCCCCACCAGCACCGTCATTTTACCTTGCGGGATAGTGAGGCAGATATCGTGGACAATGGTGTTATGGCGATAACCCGCAGAAAGCTGTTGTAGTTCAATGCCCGTTCTGTGGGCGGTATTTTCCACATGCTGTGGCATGTTCACTCCTGCGCCGCCGCATGGCAAAGCCTGCATACGTAACTCTCTAAATAAAAATAAAACTCATTCTCTTTGTGATCTTGCTGGCTTGCACTGTAGTAGTCAAGCAATTACACCCTGTAGTTACATCACTTGTAGCCAACAACTAAAGCACAAATAAAAAACGCTGAAAAATCAATAAAAATCATTCTTTTTCAATGCATTGAAAATCAAATACCCTCAAAAAAACGACGGTTAAATTGCGGTGAATCGCCTGTAGTTTCTTTTTCATTTTTACATTTACTACTACAAACGCCCATGATTGAATGATTCTCAATTACACATCTGACGCCAGTAACGCCGGTTTACAGATGGATGAATGCAGGGCTGGCAAGCCGGGCAATGAATTGAATCAAACTGTTTCCCTGCCCATTTTTGGCAGGGTCTTTTGCGGAATAAATAAAATAATGGCTGAGTTAACGACTTACTTTTCGGGGATGAAAGGGCGGGCATTGTGCTCTGCTCTCTTTCTGGGCATGACAACAACATCTACGGTATTAGCAGCGGAGAAAGAGACAACTCCGCCTAAAGGGGAAGATACCATCACTGTTCGGGCAGATGCGTCTTCTGCCGATCAGGCCGTAACATCGGGTTACCAACCGCTGAGCTCGTCCACCGCGACGCTGACATCCATGCCATTGTTGGATATTCCACAAGTGGTGAACACTGTCAGCGATAACGTTCTGGAAGATCAGCATGTCACGACGCTGGACGAAGCGCTGTATAACGTCAGTAACGTTGTGCAAACCAACACATTAGGTGGCACGCAGGATGCGTTTGTCCGCCGCGGCTTCGGCGCAAACCGTGACGGCTCGGTGATGACCAACGGTCTGAAAACCGTGTTGCCGCGCAGCTTTAACGCCGCCACCTCACGCGTGGAAGTGCTGAAAGGCCCGGCCTCAACCCTGTACGGGATTCTCGATCCCGGCGGGCTGATTAATGTCGTCACCAAACGTCCGGAAACGCAGTTTGGCGGTTCGATTTCAGCAACCTCCAGCAGCTTCGGCGGCGGCACAGGACAGTTTGACGTGACCGGGCCGATTGAAGGCACACAGTTAGCCTATCGCCTGATCGGCGAATATCAGCATGAGGATTACTGGCGTAACTTCGGCACGAATCAGAGCACTTTCATCTCCCCGTCCCTGACCTGGTTTGGCGACAACGCCACCGTCAACGTGCTCTACTCACATCGCGACTATAAAGCCCCGTTCGATCGCGGCACCATTTTCGATCTCAACACCAAACACGCGGTGAATGTGGATAGCAAAACCCGTTTTGATGAGCCGTTTAATATCACCGATGGCGAATCAGATCTGGCGCAGTTGAATGCCGAATACCGTTTCAACAGTGAATGGACAGCGAAGTTCGACTACAGCTTTAGCCAGGATAAATACAGCGATAATCAGGCTCGCGTGATGGCTTATGATTCTGCCACCGGAAATCTGACCCGCCGTGTAGATGCCACTCAAGGCTCCACCCAGCGCATGCACGCCACGCGTGCCGATTTGCAGGGCAACGTCGATATCGCTGGCTTTTATAACGAGATCCTCACCGGTGTCTCTTATGAGAACTACGATCTGCTACGCACCGACATGATCCGCTGCAAGAACGTAAAAGGGTTCAATATTTATAATCCTGTCTACGGTACGTTGGGTAAATGTACTAACGTTTCTGCCGCTGATAGCGATCAGACCATTCAACAAGAGAGCTATTCTGCGTATGTGCAGGACGCGCTGTACCTGACCGATAAATGGATCGCCGTCGCCGGGATGCGTTATCAGTACTACACCGAATACGCTGGCAAAGGCCGTCCGTTCAACGTCAATACCGACAGTACCGACCAACAGTGGGTGCCCAAATTCGGTATGGTTTACAAACTGACGCCGTCCGTATCGCTGTTCGGTAACGTGTCGCGATCCTTCATGCCGCAATATTCTATTGCCAGTTATATTGGCGAACTGCCACCTGAAACCTCAACAGCGTATGAAGTGGGGGCAAAATTCGATATCTTTGACGGCATCACCGCCAATATTGCTCTGTTTGATATTGATAAACGCAATGTGCTGTACAACGAAATGATCAATGGCGAAACCGTGGCGAAAACGGCGGGTCGCGTGCGTTCACAAGGCGTGGAAGTAGATGTCGCCGGTTCGTTGACCACCAACACCAATATCATCGCCAGCTACGGTTATACCGCCGCGAAAGTGACGGAAGATCCTGATTACAAAGGTAAGCCGCTGCCTAATGTACCGAAGCATACCGGCTCATTATTCCTCACCTACGATATTCAGAATGCATTTATGGGTAATACCCTGACGATTGGCGGTGGGGGTCATGGAGTGAGTCGCCGTTCCGCAACCAATGGCGCAGACTATTATCTGCCGGGCTATTTTGTCGCCGATGCCTTTGCTGCTTATAAAATGAAGCTGCAGTATCCGGTCACCTTGCAGCTCAATGTGAAAAACCTGTTTGATAAGACCTATTACACCTCATCCATTGCCACCAATAATCTGGGTAATCAGATTGGCGATCCGCGAGAGGTACAGTTCACGGTGAAAATGGAATTCTGATCTTCTTCATCCATTAACCCTGCCAATTCTGGCAGGGTTTCCCGCTTACTCCACCATTTTAAGATAATTGCACTTGTGCTGTCGCCGCCCCGTTTATACAACCCTAAAGATCACCTGTAATACGATGACGTTTATTTTGTTATGGGCGACTGGGGACCACAATAATGAATGGGATAACATTATGACTAAAACAAAACTGACGCTGCTATTACCTTTATTTTTAGCTGGCTGTTCAATGAGTGACGGGGAATTAAGAAATACCTATGCTCAGCATTATCAGCAGCCTGCGGCTTACGTTGAAGTCTATAAGCAAAAAATAGCCGGCATGGATATTAATGCGCTGGCGCAATATGCCGCCGCAGAAGATAAGAAAAAAATGCGCGGGCAGCCAAGGTTGAAAATTGACGAGTTTATTACCATTGAGAACGTTCAGGCGAAAGATAATCGGGTAGTCTACGATTATACGCTTTCAGAACGCTGGCTGGCGCTGTCTGCAGATAAACAGCGCGAGAAGCAGAGTAATATGAATAAAGATTTGATCTACCGAACCTGTTCGTTGGAGACGGTACGTCTGGCGCAGGCAAAAGGGCTGGAAGAAGAACATAACTATTACAGTCAGTATCCTGACAAGTTAGCCTTCACCCTGAGAACCAGCGCGCAGATTTGTATGCAAAACGGTTTTACAAAATAGCCGCACTCGCTATGCCTGATGCGCTGCGCTTATCAGGCATACAATTTGCACGCTACCGTAGGCCGGATAAGGTGCCAGCGCCGCATCCGGCTAAAAAGAGAGACTCAGAATTTCCAGGATACGCTACCCACAATGCTGCGCTCTGCGCCAAAGTAACAATAAGAAAGCGAGTTGCAGGCCGCGACATAGCGTTTATCGGTCAGGTTGTTAACGTTGAGCTGCGCACTCAGTCCTTTTATACCGATGTTCGTTAAGTCATATCCCACCGCCAGATCCACCAGCGTATACGATGGCAGGGTGTGAGTATTCAGGCGATCGCTGGTAATACCATTAACGTAGCGCACGCCTGAACCCAGCGTCAGCCCCTCCAGTGGGCCACTTTTCACATCGTAGCTTAACCAGGTGCTGGCCTGATTGCGCGGTGCATAAACGGCACGCTTACCCTGTTCTTCCGGGCTGCTTTTCTTATAGCGAATATCGGTGTAGGTATACGCCGCCTGCAAACGGAAACTGTCCGTCAGTTGGCTAATAGCTTCCAGCTCCACCCCTTCAGATTCAATTTCGCCAATCGAGCGGTACGGATCGGTCGGCTCTTCTTTGGTGGCAATATTGGTCTGATTAATGCGGAACACCGACGCGCTAAACTGGCTATTCAACCCTTCCGGTTCATATTTCAGCCCGGCTTCCCACTGCTTGCCTTTCATCGGTTCCAACAGGTTACCGTTCTCATCAGCAAAACTGGTTGGCGTAAAGGCGGTGGAATAGCTGATGTACGGCGCAACACCGTTATCAAACAAATAAAGCAGAGCAGCGCGACTGCTGAAGTTATTTTTGTCCAGATCGCTGCGAGTGCCGTTTTGCTTATCAATATTCGATATGCTCACCTGATCGTAGCGCCCACCGAGCGTTATACGCCAGCGATCCCATGACATCTGATCCTGCAAATAGTAGCCCGTCTGGCGCAACTTGTGCTTCTCGCGTGCATACATATTGATGTAATCCGGCTTCGCCCCGTACACCGGGTTAAACGCATCGATCGGCGGAAATGCCCCGTAATAGCCGGTAGTATTGTTGCTGCGATCCTGATAATCGATGCCCACCAGCAAGCGATGATTGACCTGCCAGGTATCAAAACTACCATCCAGTTGATTATCCAGGGTAATCGCCGACATTTTTTCGTCTGAGCCGGAATAACCGCGATTAAGCTCTGTTTCATTCAACCAGCCTGCCGCATACACCTGGTTCAGTTCAACGTCGGTATGCAAATAGCGTAACTTTTGCCGCACCGACCAGCCGCTATCAAACATGTGCTCAATGTTGTAGCCGACCATATTTTCACGGCGATCGTATTTGTCGTAATCATCCTCGCCTTCGTAGAAGGTGTTGGCGATCTTCTGCCCATAGTGTGGCACAACGGTGCCGTCATACGGCAGGCCGGAGTGGCTGCCACCTTCCGGGTCACGGTGCAGATAGGCCATCAGGTCAAGACGCGTCTGGTCAGTAATGCGCCAGGTCAGACTGGGCATCAGCGCGTAGCGCTCTTCTTTCAACGGGCCAAACTGCGAATCAGCATAGCGCGTCATGCCACTCAGGCGCGCCGCCACGCGGTCGTTATCGTCCAGCGCCCCGGTGACATCAAACGCAGCGCCGCGCTGATTGTTGTTTCCGGCAAACAGTTTCACTTCTCCGCCCGCATCAAACGACGGTTTACGCGATGTCAGCGCCACGATCCCGCCCGGAGACGATCGGCCGTACAGCACGGAAGCCGGGCCGCGCACCACTTCAATATTGTCGAGAAACCACGGATCGACCACCAGCGAACTGTGCGAGTTAGTGTCGCCCATCATTTTCAGGCCGTCGAGATAGACGTTGTCCAGACTACCATCGGAGAAACCGCGCAGCACAATGTAGTCAAAGCGGTTGGAGGCACCAATCTGGTTACTGTACACCCCAGGCGTGTAGCTAACAGCCTGCCGCACGCTGGTTGCACCTTGCTCTTCAAATTGTTCACGGGTAACGATAGAGACCGATTGCGGCGTTTCGATATCCGGTGTGGCAAGCTTGGTTGCCCCACTTTGCATTTGCGAGGTGACAACCACCGTATCGTTTTTTGGTGTTTCCTGCGCCAGCAGAGGAAAAGCCACACTGCCGGTCACCCATCCTACCAGCAGCGCCAACCGAGTCTTCGCGAACATGAACATCTCCCAAGGCATATCTAATTGTAAATGAGAATTATTGCCATTTTTGTATCAGGAGTCGCTATGCCGAATGCCAGGTTGCGTATGCGCAACGCCAAATTATTAATCTGCCACGCGCATAAAACGGGAAAATGGATTAGCAAAGTTTGAGAACATCACCAGGCGGGAAGCCATAGCGACGACGAAAGGCTGTAGAAAAGTTGGTGGCGTGCTGGTAGCCAGACATCCATGCCGCTTGCTGTACGCTATACCCTTCCAACAAATAGCCACGCGCGCGCTCCAGGCGGCAGTCACGCAGGTAGTCAAACACCGAGCAGCCATAGGCCATGCGAAATTTACTGCGCAAACTGCTGGGGCTCATCGCTGCGCGCTGCGCCAGCTCGTTAAGCGTGTAGTCATTTTCAGGGGTTTGCTCCAACAGGCGACGCACACTTTCCAGCCGTTGCTGCTCGCCACTGGCAGCGAGGCATTTACCGCTCTCTACCTGACAAACGCTGAGACCGTGACCAACTAATTGTAAAATCAGCCCTTCCAGCATCAACTGGCGGGAAACCTGGCTGAGCGAGCCCTGCTGCGCATATTGTAATCCGCTGAGTAAAAACCCCGGCACCTGCCAAATAAGCGTTGGCGTCTGGCAGCTTTCCCACTCACGCATAAGGGATTCGAGTAATCCTGTGCGCCATGCCCCGTCAGGATATAACCCAAGTGATAGCGTCCGTAGCTTGCAGTCTGCAGGGTGGCGGGCGCTCATTGCCTGGTGTTCACTCAGACGCGAACTAAACGCCATGCCAGAACGTACCACATGTTCCTGCCCGTTGAGCGTTAGTATCACGCAACCTTCCAGCACCACCAGCATATACAAGGGGCTACTGTGCCGGGAGGTGGTTTCATACGGTTGCAGCACCTGTACATCAGAGTGTGTGACGCACATCCCGCAAGGGAGCATCATCTCCTCGACTTCCCCTTGCAACACAGCACTGGAACACGGAAGACCCGGTTTTTTCGCCAGCAACGGAAAACGGTAATCGATCCCGTAACGCTCACCAAAATCCCTAAACTCACTGACGGAGAAGGTGCGGGTAAAACGTCCGGATGTATTCTGGGCGGTGGTGTTGTTCATGCTGTCTTCTGCACAGGAAATAGAATTTGCAACGTACGACTGGTGGCAACATTACCATTACCCGCACAACACAACAATAATAATGAGAATTGTTATCAATATGGTGTTCGGCGGGTTATTCCAGCCAGAGCAGTTCTGCCATGTCAGCCTCAGGCACAGCTTCTTTTAACCAGCGATACAGCAACTCAATATTTCGAAGCCGGGTTGACGCTTTTGGCCAGACGAGGTAATAGCCTTCTCCTGTCGCGACCGCCTGTTTAAACGGTAACGCCAGCATCCCGGTCTGAATAGCCGTCAGGCTTAATAGCAGATCCGCGACCGCTACCCCATGCCCGCTCATTGCCGCAAGACTCCCCTGTTCCAGGGTATCGAACACTTTGCCACGTGCCAGGTTCAACGCAGGAAAGACCCCGGTACGCTGCAGCCAGCGACGCCAGTCGCGGCGATCGGCGGAAGGATGAATCAATTCACAGGCGGCGATATCACTTTGCGTCTGAGCCTGTAACGCAGGCGCGCATACCGGGATAAGCCACTCCTGAAACAGCAAACGGCTGTCCGTATCCTCACCAAAATAACCATTCCCCAACAGGATTGCACAGTCATACGGTTCGCGACTGAATGCGACGGAATCGGTGTCCATCCACACGCTGGAGATTTCAATCACCGGCGTTGGATGGGCTTCCCGGAAATGACGCAGCACATCCAGCAGCCAGCGCATGGTCAACGTTGAGGGAGCTTTCAACCGCAGCTCATGACTGCTGCGACGAAAAGCATGGCAGGCATGTTCTAAACTTTGAAACCCGACCGTCAGCTGTTGCGCTAACCCCTGTCCTGAAGGCGTTATCTCAATACGGGGGCCGCTACGAACAAACAGTTCGCAGCCAAACCAGGCTTCCAGTGTACGGATATGACGGCTTACCGCACCAGGCGTGACGTTCAGTTGAATAGCCGCTTTACTAAAGGACCCCAGACGGGCAGCAGCTTCAAAAGCTCTCAGGGCATACAGCGGGGGTAGCGTCATCATCGGCTTCTATGTTGAGTTTTACTCACAGTAGAGCGCAGTTTTATTCGTTTTTCAATGTGACACGCAAGCGGAATACTGATGAAAAATAACGTCAGGATCATCAGATATGAATCTCGCTTTACTGGCTGTATACAGCCTCTCAGTGCTAACACTGTTGCTAACGCCTGGCCCTGTTGTGGCGCTGATTACCGCGACGGCGGTACAGTACGGCTATCGCCAGGCCTTTATGACGCTATGCGGAACGAACGGTGCTTCATTGCTACTGCTCGCGCTTGCTGCGCTGATGCTGGCGGGGGTGGTATCACTCTCTCCTCTGCTGCTGTGTGTGCTGGGTCTCGCCGGATCGCTGTATATCGGCTATAGCGCGTTTTGCAGCCTGTGGGCCAGAAATCAAGCCGCCAGCGAAGACTCTCGTCAGCCGTCTCATGGGGGATTTATCAACGGTTTTCTGATTGGCGTGTCAAACCCGAAAGATATTCTGTTTTTCGTTTCATTCTTTCCACAGTTCATCACCATTACACATAATTTCGCCACCAGCATGCTGATACTCACGCTGGTATGGGTCATTTTTGACGTTGCCGTTCTGTCATTTTATATCGTGATTTTCAAACGCTGGATGCCCACGCGGTTTGTCAGATACAGCGTTTTTATCTCATCCCTGTTCCTGCTGGCGGTAGCGGTGTTTGGCATTATCTACAATGTGGCCGCACTGCGGTTACAGATCACAAATTAGCATCACAAGGGTTCCCCTCGAGGGACTGCCTGTTATCATTCAGCATGTAAATACCTTTCAACTCAACCCGAGGCTTTGATGCTGGAGAATGTCATCATCAGATAATCAGTTTGCCGACCTTATCAGGCCGGACTGGTTATCAATGCGCCGAAATCGAATGCGGACACCACAGTGTGTTTGCACGTTTTGCACATGATGATTAAACAGGTTTCCCAGTATGAATTTATCCCGTCAGGAACAACGTACCTTACACGTTCTCGCCAAAGGTGGCCGAATTGCGCACGTCCGAGATAGCGCTGGCCGCGTCACATCCGTTGAATGTTATAGCCGCGAAGGATTGCTGCTCTGCGACTGCACGCTTGAGGTGTTTAAAAAGCTCAGAACCAAAAAACTGATCAAATCCGTCAATGGCCAGCCCTACCGCATCAACACCACCGGATTAAACAATGTTCGCGCCCAGTTAGATAATCGCTAAGGAGAGAGTGATGGATATTCCCAAAATTTTTACTATTACTGGCGTCAAATACCCGCCACGAAAGATATTGCCCAGGCATGCGGGGGCAGTTCGATGGCTGGAGGTGAACCCAAACGATGACTTTACGCAGGAAGTCAGAGAGCAACTGAGGACGTCACCGGGGCGCCATGTCACCTTTACCCGGGAATATCTCGGCTGGGGGGTATTCGCACTCATGCAACGGTAATTTTTTGCAGTCGGTATAGCCGGATGGGTTATACCGACCTGCAAAGCCAGTACCCGTTACTTCATTAATACTTCAACAAATTTAGCCAACCAGGCAGGATGGGCAGGCCATGCCGGCGCGGTAACCAGATTGCCATCGACGTGCGCCTGGTCAATCCCGATATCGGCATAATGCCCACCGCTCAATCGAACTTCTGGCGCACACGCTGGATACGCGCTACAGGTCCGATTTTCTAACACCCCGGCTGCCGCCAGCAATTGCGGGCCATGACACACAGCGGCGATAGGTTTACCCGCAGAGTTAAAGTCTTGTACCAGTTGAATGACATCCGGATTCAGACGCAAATACTCCGGAGCCCGCCCACCAGGGATCAACAAGGCGTCATAATCCGCCTCGCGTGCATCAGAGAAATTCGCATTCAAGGTGAAGCGATGCCCTGGTTTCTCACTGTAGGTCTGCGCCCCATCAAAATCGTGAATGGCGGTTTGAACATAGTCGCCTTGTTTTTTATCCGGGCAGACGGCATCAACCCGGTGACCGAGCATTTGCAGAGCCTGGAAAGGCACCATCGTTTCATAATCTTCGACATAATCCCCGACCAGCATCAGAATCTTCTTCATGCACATCCCCCACTCACGGTTATTAATAATGAGAAATAACGGCCATCTTTACTATAGTTCACACGACTCGGGACATTACTAAATACCGCAGAACAATCGGCTAGATCACAGTCTACACAGAGGCCCGCCAGAAGGGCCTTCTATGAGTTAGATAAAACAAAGCGCATTTAATAAATATAAATTATCTATAAATATATAGTTGAGAAA
>NZ_JANEWJ010000024.1:0-77007 GCF_028069755.1 Citrobacter sp. Igbk 16
CATGCACTAAGTGAATGTATATTTAAGATTTAATTAAATTTTTATATCATTAACACCGTGATGCTTAACATTTATTTATCAATCATTTTTCCCACGGCACCTCAAACCTATTCAAAGTTAGTATAAAAAACCGATAAATCATAAAGATAAAAAATCCATACACACGTTATCTCTTCAATATGCCGTTACAATAGCTGAAAACAAATATGCTCAAATATGTCAAATCGTGAAAAGTATGTAATCCACACGCTGATTTATTTTATACAACCATAAAAATTCAGCACAATTCGCTCAAAGTTCAGGAGATTTTTTCCGCCGACTGGGGGCATTTGTGGGGGATGGGGTTGACATCAATCTTCATATCCAGTACCACTAAAAGCATATCGCATTCGCCTGGAGCTTAATTGATGACTTACATTGCTCGTTTTAACGGTCTACTACTACTAAACGCATTCTCATTGCGCGGTAGACTGGTGGACGACATTCAGCATTAAGTCAGCTCCAGTTAAGACAAAAACCCGCGCCATTGCGCGGGTTTTTTTATGCTCGAAGCAAGGCGCCCTAAACACCAAGGACCTAAACCATGAGCCAGCAAGTCATTATTTTCGATACCACCTTACGCGATGGTGAACAGGCGTTACAGGCAAGCCTGAGTGTGAAAGAAAAACTGCAGATAGCTCTGGCCCTCGAGCGTATGGGCGTTGACGTGATGGAAGTGGGTTTTCCTGTTTCTTCACCGGGTGACTTTGAATCAGTACAGACCATTGCCCGTCAGGTCAAAAACAGCCGTGTTTGTGCGTTAGCTCGCTGTGTGGAAAAAGATATCGATGTGGCTGCTGAATCTCTGAAAGTGGCTGAAGCTTTCCGCATTCACACATTCATTGCCACGTCACCGATGCACATCGCGACAAAATTGCGCAGTACGTTGGATGAGGTGATTGAACGTGCGGTCTACATGGTTAAGCGAGCGCGTAATTATACCGATGACGTGGAGTTCTCATGCGAAGACGCAGGTCGTACCCCAATCGCCGATCTGGCTCGTGTGGTAGAAGCGGCCATTAATGCCGGTGCCAGAACCATCAACATTCCCGATACCGTCGGTTACACCATGCCTTTCGAATTTGGCGCAATCATTTCTGGTCTGTATGAACGCGTACCGAATATCGATAAAGCCATCATCTCCGTACACACCCATGATGACTTAGGCCTGGGCGTCGGTAACGCACTGGCGGCTGTTCATGCGGGCGCCCGTCAGGTGGAAGGCGCGATGAACGGTATCGGCGAACGTGCAGGCAACTGTTCACTGGAAGAAGTGATCATGGCGATCAAAGTGCGCAAAGATATCCTGAACGTGCAAACCCGTATTAATCACCAGGAAATCTGGCGTACCAGCCAGTTAGTCAGCCAAATCTGCAACATGCCGATTCCGGCCAACAAAGCGATTGTGGGTAGTGGTGCGTTTGCTCACTCCTCCGGTATCCATCAGGACGGCGTGCTGAAAAACCGTGAAAACTACGAAATCATGACGCCTGAATCCATCGGCCTGAACCAGGTACAGTTGAACCTGACCTCCCGTTCAGGACGCGCTGCGGTGAAACATCGTATGGACGAGATGGGCTATAAAGAAAGCGAATACAGCCTGGACAATCTGTATGACGCGTTCCTGAAGCTGGCAGATAAAAAAGGTCAAGTGTTCGACTACGACCTGGAAGCGCTGGCCTTTATTAACAAACAGCAGGAAGAACCAGAACACTTCCGTATGGACTATTTCAGTGTGCAGTCTGGTTCTAATGACATTGCTACCGCCTCCGTCAAGTTGGCCTGTGGCGAAGAAGTCAAAGCCGAAGCGGCTAACGGTAACGGCCCGGTCGATGCTATTTATCAGGCCATTAACCGCGTGACGGAATACAACGTCGAACTGGTCAAATATAGCCTGACCGCTAAAGGCCACGGTAAAGATGCGCTGGGTCAAGTGGATATCGTCGCCAACTATAATGGTCGCCGCTTCCACGGCGTTGGTCTGGCAACAGATATCGTCGAGTCTTCCGCCAAAGCGATGGTACATGTGCTGAACAACATCTGGCGTGCTGAAGAAGTCGAAAAAGAATTGCAACGCAAAGCTCAGAACAACGAGAACAACAAGGAAACCGTGTGATGTCGAAGAATTATCATATTGCTGTTTTGCCGGGTGACGGTATTGGCCCGGAAGTGATGGCGCAAGCATTGAAAGTATTGGACGCAATTCGCAACCGTTTTGGCATGCGCATTACCACCAGCCACTATGACGTGGGCGGTGCCGCTATCGATAACCACGGTCAGCCGCTGCCGCCAGCGACGATTGAAGGCTGTGAGCAAGCCGACGCCATTCTGTTTGGCTCCGTTGGCGGCCCGAAATGGGAACATCTGCCGCCTAACCAGCAACCCGAGCGTGGTGCGCTGCTGCCGTTGCGTAAGCACTTCAAATTATTCAGTAACCTGCGTCCGGCGAAGTTGTACCAGGGGCTGGAAGCCTTTTGCCCGCTGCGCGCCGACATTGCAGCTAACGGTTTCGACATCCTGTGCGTACGTGAACTGACGGGTGGGATCTATTTCGGTCAACCCAAAGGCCGCGAAGGCAGCGGGCAACATGAAAAAGCCTTTGATACTGAGGTTTATCACCGTTTCGAGATCGAGCGTATTGCCCGCATCGCGTTTGAGTCAGCGCGCCAGCGTCGTCGTAAAGTCACGTCGATTGATAAAGCTAACGTGCTGCAAACATCCATCTTGTGGCGTGAAATCGTCAATGAAATCGCCAACGAATATCCGGATGTTGAACTGGCGCATATGTATATCGACAACGCGACAATGCAATTAATCAAAGACCCGTCCCAGTTCGACGTACTGCTGTGTTCAAACTTGTTTGGTGACATTCTGTCTGATGAGTGCGCCATGATCACGGGCTCAATGGGCATGTTACCGTCTGCCAGCCTGAATGAGCAGGGCTTTGGCCTGTACGAGCCGGCTGGCGGTTCTGCACCCGATATCGCAGGGAAGAATATTGCAAACCCGATCGCCCAAATTCTGTCACTGGCCCTGCTGTTGCGTTACAGCCTGGATGCCAATGATGCGGCAACCGCAATTGAGAGCGCCATCAACCGCGCATTAGAAGAAGGTATTCGCACCGGTGACTTAGCCCGTGGCGCTGCCGCAGTCAGTACCGATGAGATGGGCGATATCATCGCTCGCTACGTCGCTGAAGGGGTGTAATCATGGCTAAGACGTTATACGAAAAATTGTTTAATGCGCACGTTGTCTTTGAGGCGCAAAACGAAACCCCACTGTTATATATCGACAGACATCTGGTGCATGAGGTGACCTCTCCGCAGGCATTTGATGGTTTGCGTGCGCATGGCCGCCAGGTTCGCCAGCCGGGTAAAACCTTTGCCACTATGGACCACAACGTTTCGACGCAAACGAAAGACATTAACGCCTCGGGCGAAATGGCGCGTATTCAGATGCAGGAGCTGATCAAAAACTGCAATGAATTTGGCGTGGAACTGTACGATCTGAACCACCCATATCAAGGCATCGTCCACGTGATGGGGCCAGAACAAGGCGTAACCTTACCGGGCATGACCATCGTCTGCGGTGACTCGCATACCGCCACCCACGGTGCGTTCGGCGCGCTGGCGTTTGGAATCGGGACCTCCGAGGTTGAGCACGTCCTGGCCACTCAGACCCTGAAACAGGGTCGCGCGAAAACCATGAAGATCGAAGTTAATGGTAAAGCCGCTCCCGGCATCACAGCCAAAGATATCGTACTGGCCATTATCGGTAAAACCGGTAGCTCAGGCGGCACCGGACATGTCGTTGAGTTTTGCGGCGAAGCCATTCGTGCACTGAGCATGGAAGGCCGTATGACGCTGTGCAACATGGCCATTGAAATGGGTGCCAAAGCGGGCCTGGTCGCACCGGATGAAACCACGTTCAACTATGTGCAGGGCCGTTTGCACGCCCCGAAAGGTGACGACTTTGCCAATGCGGTTGAGTACTGGAAAACGCTGAAAACCGACGATGGCGCAACGTTTGATACCGTCGTCACCTTGCAGGCAGAAGAGATCGCGCCGCAGGTGACATGGGGAACGAACCCGGGTCAGGTCATCTCAGTGAACGATAATATCCCCGACCCGGCATCATTTACCGATCCCGTGGAACGCGCTTCGGCAGAAAAAGCACTGGCTTATATGGGGCTGAAGCCAGGCATTCCGTTAACCGAAGTCGCTATCGATAAAGTGTTCATCGGCTCCTGCACCAACTCACGTATTGAAGATTTACGCGCCGCAGCAGAAATTGCCAAAGGCCGTAAAGTCGCCCCGGGCGTTCAGGCGCTGGTTGTTCCAGGTTCAGGTCCGGTAAAAGCGCAAGCGGAAGCAGAAGGTCTGGATAAGATTTTCATTGAAGCCGGTTTTGAATGGCGTTTACCCGGTTGTTCCATGTGTCTGGCCATGAACAACGATCGTCTGAATCCGGGCGAGCGCTGTGCTTCTACCAGCAACCGTAATTTTGAGGGCCGTCAGGGCCGCGGTGGACGCACACACTTAGTCAGCCCGGCAATGGCCGCCGCTGCCGCCGTCACCGGTCATTTTGCCGACATTCGCAGCATCAAATAAGGAAACTACCATGGCAGAGAAATTTACCCAGCATACCGGCCTGGTTGTCCCATTGGATGCCGCCAACGTCGATACCGATGCCATTATTCCCAAACAGTTTTTGCAGAAAGTAACACGCACCGGGTTTGGCGCTCATCTGTTTAACGACTGGCGTTTCCTGGACGAAAAGGGGCAACAGCCTAATCCGGAGTTCGTGTTGAACCTCCCGGAATATAAAGGTGCGTCAATTCTGCTGGCGCGGGAAAACTTTGGCTGCGGCTCTTCACGTGAGCATGCGCCCTGGGCGTTGACCGATTATGGTTTCAAAGTGGTCATTGCGCCGAGCTTCGCCGACATCTTCTACGGCAACAGCTTCAACAACCAGCTGCTGCCGGTGAAATTAAGCGATGAAGAAGTCGATGAGCTGTTCAAACTGGTACAGGCAAATCCGGGCATCCGTTTTGAGGTTGATCTGGAAGCGCAGGAGGTGAAAGCCGGAGACAAAGCGTATCCATTTGACATTGACGCTTTCCGTCGCCACTGCATGCTGAACGGTCTCGACAGCATCGGACTGACGCTGCAACATGAAGCGGCGATTACCGAGTACGAACACAAGCAACCAGCGTTTATGCGCTAGTCATTGTGACGCCGGATGCGCTGCGCTTATCCGGCCTACAAACGCATTCTAACTGTAGGCCGGATAAGCGCAGCGCATCCGGCAACATCATTAAACGTCTTTCACCCGCCCGGTCATCACCAGCGTAACCACAGAAATCGCCGCGATTACCCAGTAAACGGCAAAATGTCCGTAGCTTTGCGCGACAGCCCCCTGAATCACCCCTGCCAAAATGACACTCGTGGAAATGCTGTTGGTGAATAATGTGGTTGCAGAACCCGCGCGTCCCGGCATCAGATCCTGAAACCACAGCATCCCTATCCCAGCGACAATACCGATGAATACGGCGTTAAACAGCTGCAAAATAAGCAGCGCCGTATGGCTGTGAAAGAAAATAAGACCAAGGTAAAACAGCACGCCGGCCGCCACGGCAGTAATCATCATTCGTCGTTTACCAAAGCGCTTCACATAATAGCCCGCCAGAATCATCGCCGGAATTTCCAGCCCGGCAGCCGTCCCCATCAGAATCCCGGCAAGCTTGTCGGGTAAGCCCAGTTCAAGGCTTATCCACAGCGGCATATCGATGATGTACATCGTGTTGCAGGTCCACATTAACGTGGAGGCAATAAACAGCATGCGCACATTTTTATCCTGCCAGCCCCCCGTTTGTTCAAGCGGTAGATCAACAGGTTGTTCCACCCGGGCGACAGAGGGCAGGATCAGCGCAATCAGCACCAGGCTTATCGCAAAAATGCCAGCCGCAATAGAGAACATCACCGTGAAACCGTAATTCAGTGCCAGCATGAAGGCCAGCGGTGGCCCAATCACCCACGCCAGCGAAAGCTGTGCGCGCATCACTGAGCTAAACATCACCACTTCACGCGCTGAGTTATCCGCATACTCCCGCGCCAGCGCAAACAACTGCGGCATTGCAGTATTGGCCAGCGAGGCCAGCAACACACCGCAGGTGATCAACGTGAGATAGTGACGATTAAAGGCAAACAGCAGCGCATTGCCAATTGCCATCAAGCAGCAAAACATGATCAGTTTGCGCCGATCGCCCTGGCTGTCGGAACGTTTTGCAAGCCCGAGGCTAACCACGATCCCGGCAATCGCATTGACGGTATAAAACAACCCGACCCAGAATGGCTGCGCCCCGACTTCGCGGCTCAGGAACAGACTCAGCGTGGGTGCCTGCAATGCCCCCGCCACGCCCATCATAAAAGCGACCAGCATAAATGCCGCGTAAACGCCGTTGAGGCGCCGTCCCATGGTCATAATCCAGAGCATATCTTTCCTTTTAAGCGCAGCTGAAACGAAAAAAGCCAGCAGAAAAAATCTGCTGGCGGGTGAACGAGGCTGTATCTTGCCATTATATCTGGCACCGACGCTCAGAGATAATGGCAGGATACAGCCTGCACCAATACTCAGTCACACATGATGTCTGCAATTCCCAATTCAGGAGTCAGGCTGTCACCTCCCACTGCATCAGATCTTCGAGCATCTTTAAGCGCTGCGGTGCGCTCAGGCAAGCCAACCAGGACGATTTCTCTGTCGCGGTAAAGTACTTCATATAGAACTGACGCATAGATGACCCCTTCGTTGTCTCATCGCTTCATCGAAATCTATTATTGGCCTAATATAGGGATAATAAAATTGCTGAGTTTTTTGCAGGAGTTCCCCTTTTATGTCTTCAGGTCGTTTGCAACAACAGTTCATCCGTCTGTGGCAATGCTGTGATGGCAAAACGCAAGACACGACACTGAACGAACTGGCGGAGCTGCTTAGCTGCTCGCGCCGCCATATGCGAACCCTGCTTAATACCATGCAGGAACGTGGCTGGTTAACCTGGGAAGCGGAGGTCGGTCGGGGTAAACGCTCTCGCCTGACATTTCTCTATACCGGGCTGGCACTCCAGCAGCAGCGGGCAGAAGACCTGCTGGAACAGGATCGCATCGATCAGTTGGTACAGCTGGTCGGTGACAAAACCGCCGTACGACAGATGCTGGTTTCCCACCTCGGTCGTAGCTTTCGCCAGGGGCGGCACATCATGCGTGTCCTGTATTATCGACCGATGCGCAACCTGCTGCCCGGTACGGCATTACGCCGTTCCGAAACCCATATCGCCCGGCAAATCTTCAGCGCCTTAATTCGGGTAAATGAGGAAAATGGGGAACTGGAAGCCGATATTGCGCATCACTGGCAGCAGATTTCACCTTTGCACTGGCGTTTCTTTCTACGCCCGGGGATCCATTTTCACCACGGCCGTGAACTGGAAATGGACGATGTGATCGCCTCACTGACCCGCATTAATACGTTGCCGCTGTACTCGCATATTTCGCATATCGTCTCCCCCACGGCCTGGACGCTGGATATCCATCTGTCCCAGCCCGACCGCTGGCTTCCCTGGTTACTGGGACAAGTCCCCGCCATGATCCTGCCGCGAGAATGGGAAACGTTGAATAACTTCTCCAGCCACCCGATTGGGACTGGCCCGTATGCGGTGATACGTAATACCAATAACCAACTGAAGATTCACGCATTTGATGACTATTTTGGCTACCGGGCGCTGATCGACGAAGTGAATGTTTGGGTGTTACCTGACATCGGTGAAGAACCTGGCGGCGGGTTGACGCTAAAAGGTCCCACGGAGGATGAAAAGGCGATCGAGAGCCGCCTCGAAGAAGGCTGCTACTACCTGCTGTTTGATACGCGTACCCGCCGCGGCGCTAATCAGGAGGTCCGCGAGTGGGCTAGCCGCGTACTCTCGCCAACCCATTTAATCTGTCACGCCGACGAACAGTATCAGCGACTGTGGTTCCCCGCCTATGGTTTACTCCCCCGCTGGCACCACGCCAAACCCGGCCATGGTGAAAAGCCAGCCGGGCTGGAAACCCTGACGCTCACTTACTATCGCGATCATATCGAACACCGGATTATCGCGCAGATCATGAAAACGTTGCTGGCGCAGCATCAGGTGCAACTGAATATTCAGGAGATCGACTACGATCAATGGCATGCAGGTGAAATAGTCAGCGATATATGGCTAAACAGCGCCAACTTTACCCTACCGCTGGACTTCTCGCTGTTCGCCCATTTGTGCGAAGTCCCGTTGCTGCAAAACTGTATCTCGCGGGACTGGGAAAACGATGCCGCCCGCTGGCGAACCGGTGAAATGAGCCTGGCTGCGTGGTGCCAACAGTTGCTCGCCACAAAGGCCATTGTGCCATTGATCCACCACTGGTTGATCATTCAGGGACAGCGCAGTATGCGCGGGTTACGCATGAACACCCTCGGCTGGTTTGATTTTAAATCAGCGTGGTTTGCACCACCGGATCCTTAGATCCGGCTCTTGATTGCTGCCCGGCAACAAAATCACTACACTAACGCCGTTCTCAACGGGGTGCTAAATAAAAACATACACAAAATCATTCGTTCTGTGTATGGGCTGAGAGATACCCGTCGAACCTGATCCGGATAATGCCGGCGAAGGGATTTGAGGCTGTAGCTCAAGTCCTTTGCCACCTAACTCGTCATACTTCAAGTTGCAGATGCGTTGGCTTTATTACTCGGCCCATCCATGGGCCTCGCCCTTTCAGGGCCGCTGCAAGCAGCGTTCAAATCGGCTCCCGGCAGGTTTGTCGCTCACCCCAGTCACGTACTACCTGTACGCTCCTGGGGATGTGCTGCGTCGCCGCCTTCCTGCAACTCGAATTATTTAGAGTTTTACTTTATGAGGTGCAAAGTGTTTAAAAAATGTCTTCCGCTTTTACTGCTGTGCGCAGCGCCTGCCTTCGCTAAACCTGTACTGACCATCTACACCTACGACTCGTTCGCGGCTGACTGGGGCCCCGGCCCGACAATCAAAAAAGCCTTTGAAGCTGACTGCAACTGCGAGCTGAAACTGGTCGCGTTAGAGGATGGCGTATCGCTGCTGAACCGCCTGCGTATGGAAGGAAAAAACAGCAAAGCTGACGTCGTACTGGGACTGGACAACAACCTTCTGGCAGCCGCGACGCAAACCGGGCTGTTCGCTAAAAGCAACGTGCCGGAGAATGCAGTCAGTGTGCCAGGCGGCTGGAAAAACGACACCTTTGTCCCGTTTGATTACGGTTATTTCGCCTTTGTTTATGATAAAAAAAAGCTGAAAAACCCGCCGAAGAGCCTGAAGGAACTGGTGGAGAGCGACCAGAAATGGCGCGTAATCTACCAGGATCCGCGTACCAGCACGCCGGGGCTGGGGCTGCTGCTGTGGATGCAAAAAGTCTATGGTGATAAAGCGCCGGAGGCATGGCAGAAACTGGCAGCCAAAACCGTCACCGTCACCAAAGGCTGGAGTGAAGCCTACGGCCTGTTCCTGAAGGGTGAAAGCGACCTGGTGTTGAGTTACACCACCTCTCCGGCCTATCACATCATCGAAGAAAAAAAGGGTAACTACGCCGCCGCTAACTTTAGCGAAGGTCACTATCTGCAGGTGGAAGTTGCCGCACGTACCGCAGCCAGCAAGCAACCGGAGTTGGCGGAAAAATTCCTGAAATTTATGGTATCTCCGGCATTCCAGAATGCGATCCCAACGGGCAACTGGATGTATCCGGTGACGCAGGTCAACCTGCCGCCAGGATTTGAGCAACTGGAAAAACCGGTCAACGCACTGGAATTTACCCCGCAGCAAGTTGCTGCCCAGCGTCAGACATGGATTAGCGAATGGCAACGCGCCGTCAGCCGTTAATTCCCGGCTGGCTGATCCCAGGGCTTTCAGCAGCCACATTGATGGTGGCTGTCGCGCTGGCCGCATTTCTGGCACTGTGGTTTAACGCACCGCAGGGAGAATGGGTATCGCTCTGGCAGGACAGCTACCTGTGGCATGTGGTGCGCTTTTCTTTCTGGCAGGCATTTTTGTCCGCAGCGTTGTCCGTTATCCCGGCGATTTTTCTCGCCAGAGCGCTCTATCGCCGGCGTTTTCCCGGACGTCTGGCCCTGTTGCGCCTGTGCGCGATGACGCTGATCTTGCCGGTGCTGGTCGCCGTATTCGGCATCCTTAGCGTATATGGTCGTCAGGGCTGGCTGGCCTCGCTCTGGCACACATTCGGGCTGGAGTGGACGTTTTCGCCATACGGCTTACAGGGTATTCTGCTGGCGCATGTCTTTTTCAACCTGCCGATGGCGAGTCGTTTGCTGCTGCAATCGCTGGAGAACATCCCCGGCGAGCAACGCCAGCTCGCGGCGCAGTTAGGGATGCGCGGCTGGCATTTCTTCCGTTTTGTTGAATGGCCGTGGCTGCGTCGTCAGATCCTCCCCGTAGCAGCACTTATCTTTATGCTGTGTTTCGCCAGCTTCGCCACCGTGCTGTCGCTCGGCGGCGGACCGCAGGCAACCACTATTGAGCTGGCTATCTATCAGGCACTGAGCTTTGATTACGATCCCGCGCGGGCGGCTATGCTGGCCCTGATCCAGATGGTTTGCTGTTTAGCGCTGGTACTGCTCAGCCAACGGCTGAGTCGCGCCATCGCACCCGGTAATACGCTGGTACAAGGCTGGCGCGATCCCGACGATCGTCTACACAGCCGACTGGCTGACATAATTCTGATTGCTCTCGCGCTGTTGCTGTTGCTTCCACCGTTGCTGGCGGTGATTGTCGATGGCTTAAACCGCAATGTACTGGATGTGCTTACGCAACCAGTGCTGTGGCAAGCACTGGAGACGTCACTGCGTATCGCGCTGGCGGCAGGCATATTGTGCGTCATTCTGACGATGATGCTGCTGTGGAGTAGCCGCGAACTGCGCGCCCGGCAGCAGGTATTGGCAGGTCAGGCGCTGGAACTGAGCGGCATGATGATACTCGCCATGCCGGGTATCGTACTGGCTACCGGGTTCTTTTTGTTGCTCAATAACAGCATTGGGTTACCGGAATCGGCTGACGCCATCGTGATTTTCACCAATGCACTAATGGCGATCCCTTACGCACTGAAGGTGCTGGAAAACCCGATGCGCGATGTAACCGCACGCTACAGTATGTTGTGTCAGTCTTTGGGTATTGAAGGATGGTCACGGCTGAAAGTGGTTGAACTACGCGCCCTGAAGCGCCCGCTGGCGCAGGCGATGGCCTTTGCTTGTGTCCTGTCGATTGGTGATTTTGGCGTCGTCGCCCTGTTCGGCAATGAAGATTTCCGCACCCTGCCGTTTTATTTGTATCAACAGATTGGATCTTACCGCAGTCAGGATGGCGCGGTTACGGCGTTATTGCTGCTGATCCTGTGTTTTACGCTGTTTACCGTTATTGAGAAATTGCCGGGACGAAATGTTAAAACTGATTGATATTACATGGCTTTATCACCACTTACCCATGCGTTTCACATTATCGGTAGCACGCGGTGAGCAAGTCGCGGTGCTCGGGCCAAGCGGCGCCGGGAAAAGCACGCTATTGAATCTGATTGCCGGATTTCTGACGCCTGCCAGCGGCATAATGATGATTGAAGGCGAAGATCACACCGCCACACCGCCCTCTCGTCGTCCTGTTTCCATGCTGTTTCAGGAAAACAACCTGTTCAGCCATCTGAACGTACAGCAAAACATCGGCCTGGGTCTGAATCCGGGATTAAAACTGAACGCGTCTCAGCGTGAGAAACTACAGCACATCGCCCAACAAATGGGTCTTGATAACCTGCTGGACAGGCTCCCCGGCGAGCTTTCCGGCGGACAAAGGCAACGTGTAGCACTGGCACGTTGTCTGGTTCGCGAACAACCCGTTTTACTGCTTGATGAGCCGTTTTCTGCACTCGATCCGGCATTGCGCCAGGAGATGTTATCGCTGGTTGCCGAGGTCTGTCGTGACAAACAACTGACGATGCTGATGGTCTCCCATAGCGTTGAAGATGCGGCACGCATTGCGCCACGTTCAATTGTGGTCGCTGATGGGCGCATTGCATGGCAAGGCAAAACGGACGATCTGTTAAGCGGCAACGCCAGCGCCTCGGCCCTATTGGGCATTAAAGCATAATGCGTTGCCGGATGACGGCGTGAACGCCTTATCCGGCCTACAGGTCGCACATTATGTAGGCCGGATAAGGCGAAGCCGCCATCCGGCAAAGGAATCGTCAGTAACCCACCACTTTGCGCAAAATATCGAGATACACCGGCATCAGTGGATGACGCAATAACGCCACCAGCGCGACGACGCCAATCCCAAGCGTCAGCGGCGCCAGATACAGCAGGCGGCCACGCGGCAAATATGCGGTTAAACGATCGACAGCGGCTTTGCCACTGCGCCACAGTCGCCAGCACAGCCAGCCACCCACCCACAGCAGCAATGCAGTCGCCAGCAACAGCCATTTGAAATCTCCGCTCTGCATATCGGAAGGAATATCGATTGCCGCGCCCGCCAGAATACCCGGCAGGAAATAGAACGGTGGCCACAGCACACAGCCGATGATATTGGGAACGATGAATTTGGCGACGGGCAGATCCAGCATTCCCGCCACCATCGGTACCAGTGGACGTGTCGGGCCAACAAAACGCCCTACCAAAATAGTAAACATGCTGTGCTGATGTAGCGCGTGTTCGGTCTTGTCCAGCAACGCTTTATTCTTTTTCATGAAGGACCAACGGTGCAACGGTTTTTTAAAGCGCCAGCCCAGCCAGAAAGAGATCCAGTCCCCCAACAAGCAACCGACGATGCCCGCAAGCCAGGCATGCCAGAAATTCAGTTCACCACTGCCAATTAAGGCGCCCAACCCCGCCATCATCACGGTGCCAGGTAGAATCAGGCCAACCAGCGCCAGAGACTCTAAAAAAGCCACCAGAAGCACAGCTATCAAAGAGTACATGGCGGACTGGAGAATAAAGTGTTCCAGCAATGCTTGCATAATGTGTCCGTCAGATTTACGAAGCAGGGATTCTGCAAACCCTTCTCAACTTCGTCAAGCCATCAATTGTCTGAATAGATTGCGAGTTATGACAACTTTCAGGACACATCATTCACTTTTTATTCACATCCAGCGCGAAACTCGCTCGGACTGGCACCGGTGCATTTTTTGAAAACGCGGGAGAAATAAAGTTGGTCGTCAAAGCCAACATTGCGACCCACCGTGGCAATAGGCATACGTGTGGTACTCAACAGTAGCTTGGCCTGGCTGATACGCTGATCCTCGCGCCAGCTTAATACGCTGATGCCCAATTGCTGACGGAACAGATGTGACAGCCGGGACGGTGACAGGCAGACATGCTGCGCAACGCTGGCAATGTCAAAATTACTGTCCGCCAGATGATCGCTGATGTACTGGCAGGCATCGCGCACACGGTTATCCATCGGCGGATGCAGCGATTCGTTAATCGCTTCCATACGCCTGAGCAATAATTGCTCCAGCAGGTTAATCGCCAGCAGTTCGGAATAGCGTCCTTCCCCCTGTCCGGCATGAATGATCTGTCCAAACAGTTCGTTAAAATGCGGCTGGTGCGCCTCGTCCGGGCGGAAAAAACCGGTCTGGGCAAAGATTGCCGGCCAGGCCAGCCACTCCTGCCAATAGGCACGCGGTCGGAAGTAGACCCACTGGTGATACCACTCGCTGGCATCAGGATGGCGTCCGTAATGGTGAATTTCGCCGGGTGGGAACAGCAAAATATCACCAGGTCGACAGACAAACTGCTTACCCTGATTATTGATGACCCCTTCACCTCGGATGGTGAGGTTCAGGATATAACCTTTCATACCCAACGGCCTGTCGATAAAAAAATCCAGATATCCGTTCGCCTCAATGGGGGTTAAACCCGCCACCAAATGCGCATTAAACGAATACCCAGGCAGCAGGGGATCGTTTTGCGGTTCAGCCATAATTTCAATACTCCCTCTGTTCTGATAAGAAACAATTTGTCCATATTGTGTAAGACTTCATCACCGCCGTCCCTGCAAGTCGCTATGACGTCAGCAATGCACCATCAACCCCGCTTGTGAAAAGCACTTTGTTAAAAACCTGTACGATGCCAACGACAAAAACGGCTAACAAAAGTGTCTATAAGTACGGCAGAAATGTCCACATTGAATATTTGCACGGCGTCACACTTTCTGATGCCACAGCATTTTAGTCCATAAGATTAGCGGATCCTGCCTGACGGTTTTTATCCCCACTATCTACTGTTTATCCATACCCGTATTTTTGGATGGAGTAAGACGATGGCGATTGCAATTGGCCTCGATTTTGGTAGTGATTCGGTACGTGCTTTAGCGGTGGAATGTGCCACCGGCGCAGAAATCGCCACCAGCGTAGAGTGGTACCCGCGTTGGCAGGAAGGGCAATATTGCGACGGCCCAAACAATCAGTTTCGCCATCACCCGCGCGACTACATCGAATCCATGGAAGCGGCACTGAAAACCGTGCTGGCCGAACTGAGCGCTGAGCAACGTGCGGAAGTGGTCGGGATTGGCGTTGACAGCACTGGTTCGACTCCGGCACCTATTGATGCCGACGGCAACGTGCTGGCGCTGCGTCCTGAATTCGCTGACAACCCGAACGCCATGTTTGTGCTGTGGAAAGATCACACCGCAGTCGAAGAAGCTGAAGAAATTACCCGCCTGTGCCACACACCGGGCAAAGTCGATTACTCCCGTTATATCGGTGGCATTTATTCCAGCGAATGGTTTTGGGCAAAAATCCTGCACGTTACCCGTCAGGACAGCGCTGTCGCACAGGAAGCGGTCTCGTGGATTGAGCTGTGCGACTGGGTTCCAGCCCTGCTCTCGAATACCGTACGCCCGCAGGATATTCGCCGCGGACGCTGCAGCGCCGGACACAAATCACTGTGGCATGAAAGCTGGGGTGGACTGCCACCAGCCAGTTTCTTTGATGAACTCGATCCCGTCATCAACCGCCATTTGCAATACCCAATGTTTACCGACACCGTCACCGCCGACCTACCGGTTGGCACGTTATGCGCTGAGTGGGCACAGCGTCTGGGTCTGCCAGAAAGCGTCGTCATTTCAGGCGGTGCATTTGACTGCCATATGGGTGCCGTAGGCGCTGGTGCGCAACCCAATACGCTGGTAAAAGTCATCGGCACCTCGACCTGCGACATTCTGATTGCCGACAAGCAAAGCGTGGGCGAACGCGCAGTGAAGGGGATTTGCGGCCAGGTTGATGGCAGCGTCGTCCCACACTTTATCGGTCTGGAAGCGGGTCAGTCTGCTTTCGGCGATATCTATGCCTGGTTTAGCCGCGTCTTGAGCTGGCCGCTGGATCAGCTTGCGGCACAACATCCTGAACTGAAAACCCAGATTAAAGCCAGCCAAAAACAACTGCTGCCTGCGCTGACTGAAGCGTGGGCAAAAAACCCATCGCTGGATCATTTGCCGGTGGTACTCGACTGGTTCAACGGCCGCCGTACGCCAAACGCGAACCAGCGTCTGAAAGGGGTTATCACCGACCTGAACCTTGCGACCGATGCTCCGGCCCTGTTTGGTGGTCTGATTGCCGCCACGGCGTTTGGCGCACGCGCCATCATGGAATGCTTTACCGAACAAGGCATAGCGGTCAACAACGTCATGGCATTGGGCGGTATCGCGCGTAAAAACCCGGTCATCATGCAGACCTGCTGTGACGTGCTGAACCGTCCGCTACAAATCGTTGCTTCAGACCAGTGCTGCGCACTCGGTGCCGCAATCTTCGCCGCTGTTGCCGCTAAGGTCCACGCAGACATTCCAGCCGCCCAACAAAAAATGGCGAGCGCCGTAGAAAAGACGATGCAACCTCGCCCAGAACAGGCTCAACGTTTTGAACAGCTTTACCGCCGCTACCAGCAGTGGGCAGTAAGCGCTGAACAACAATACCTTCCGACTGCCATGCCGGCGCAAAAAACACCGGTAAACCAGGCAACCCTGACACATTAAGGACACGACAATGACGATTTTTGATAACTATGAAGTGTGGTTTGTGATTGGTAGCCAGCATCTGTATGGCCCTGAAACACTGCGTCAGGTAACCCAACATGCCGAGCACGTCGTTAACGCACTGAATACTGAAGCTAAACTGCCCTGCAAACTGGTCTTAAAACCGCTGGGTACCTCGCCTGACGAAATCACCGCTATTTGTCGTGACGCCAACTATGACGATCGCTGCGCAGGGATGGTCGTCTGGCTGCATACCTTCTCCCCGGCAAAAATGTGGATCAACGGCCTGGCGATCCTCAATAAACCGCTGATGCAGTTCCACACCCAGTTTAACGCTGCTCTGCCATGGGACAGCATTGATATGGACTTTATGAACCTGAACCAGACCGCGCACGGCGGCCGCGAGTTCGGTTTCATCGGCGCGCGTATGCGTCAACAGCATGCCGTGGTCACCGGTCACTGGCAGGATAAACAGGCACACGAACGTATCGGTTCCTGGATGCGCCAGGCCGTCTCCAAACAGGATACCCGTCACCTGAAAGTGTGCCGTTTTGGCGACAACATGCGTGAGGTTGCGGTCACTGACGGCGATAAAGTGGCGGCACAAATCAAATTCGGCTTTTCAGTAAATACCTGGGCCGTGGGCGATCTGGTACAGGTGGTGAACGCAATCAGCGACGGCGAAATCAACGCGCTGATCGACGAGTACGAAAGCACCTACACTATGACAGCGGCCACTCAGATCCACGGTGACAAACGTCAAAACGTGCGGGAAGCTGCCCGTATTGAACTCGGCATGAAGCGTTTCCTGGAACAGGGTGGATTCCACGCCTTTACGACAACATTCGAAGATTTGCACGGCCTGAAACAACTTCCGGGTCTGGCCGTACAGCGTCTGATGCAGCAGGGCTACGGCTTTGCGGGCGAGGGCGACTGGAAAACTGCCGCTCTGCTTCGCATCATGAAGGTGATGTCAACCGGTCTGCAGGGCGGCACCTCATTTATGGAGGATTACACCTACCACTTCGAGAAGGGCAACGATCTGGTACTCGGCTCGCACATGCTGGAAGTGTGCCCGTCTATCGCGGTGGAAGAGAAACCGATCCTCGACGTACAACATCTCGGCATTGGTGGTAAAGACGATCCGGCCCGCCTGATCTTCAATACCAAAACAGGCCCTGCTGTTGTTGCCAGCCTGATCGATCTCGGCGATCGCTATCGTCTGCTGGTTAACTGCATCGACACCGTACCCACCCCACATGATCTGCCGAAACTGCCGGTGGCAAACGCACTGTGGAAAGCCCAACCGGATCTGCCAACTGCATCTGAAGCCTGGATCCTCGCCGGCGGCGCACATCACACCGTCTTTAGCCACGCGCTGGATCTGAACGATATGCGTCAGTTTGCTGAAATGCACGATATCGAGATCGCAGTGATCGATAACGACACCCGCCTACCGGCCTTTAAGGACGCGCTGCGCTGGAACGAAGTGTATTACGGGTTCAAACGTTAATCGTCGAAACGGATTGCCCGGTGGCATTTCATTTACCGGGCCTGCAAACCACTGTAGGCCGGATAAGCGAAGCGCCATCCGGCATTCAGGAGTTAACATGTTAGAAGATCTTAAACGTCAGGTACTGGAAGCCAATCTGGCGTTGCCTAAGCACAATCTGGTCACCCTGACCTGGGGCAACGTTAGCGCCGTCGATCGTGAGCGTGGCGTATTTGTGATTAAACCATCCGGTGTCGATTACAGCGTCATGACTGCCGACGATATGGTGGTAGTCAGTATCGCCACGGGCGAAGTGGTGGAAGGCCAGAAGAAACCCTCTTCTGATACACCAACGCACCGTCTGCTGTACCAGGCATTCCCGACGATTGGCGGCATTGTTCATACCCATTCTCGTCACGCAACCATCTGGGCGCAGGCAGGCCAGTCAATCCCGGCCACGGGCACAACGCATGCGGACTATTTCTATGGCGCCATCCCCTGCACGCGTAAAATGACCGATGTCGAGATTAACGGCGAATATGAATGGGAAACCGGGAATGTGATCGTCGAAACCTTTGAGAAGCAAGGGATTGATGCCGCACAGATGCCTGGCGTATTGGTGCATTCTCACGGCCCGTTTGCGTGGGGAAAAAATGCCGAGGATGCAGTACATAACGCGATTGTGCTGGAAGAAGTCGCCTATATGGGCATCTTCTGTCGCCAACTCGCACCGCAGTTACCGGATATGCAGCAAACATTGCTGGATAAACATTACCTGCGCAAACATGGTGCTAAAGCGTATTACGGACAGTAGGCTAAAAAAGCGCGTAGATAATCTACGCGCTCCTTTATAGTTATTCGCTGTAATATTCAGCAAATGAGCCCTGGTATACGCGATTATCCACGCTGATATAATCAATTACACAGTCATGATGCCCCAGATTTTTCTCTCCATCCAGACAGTGGAAAAACTCATAGTTTGTAATGGTAGCCTGCCACTTTTGACCGTTCAGCAGATAATTAATAACCGTATCGTGGTGACCATTTTTCCTGTCCCCCGCTTTGTAATGGAAAAAAGCATTCCCATCCTCAGTAACATCAGCACACCAAAACTGACCATCCCACGTTTTATACGCGATATATTTGCTAACAGTCTTCACATTATTATCAGCAAGCAACGTGTTAACAAACATATAATTTTTGTATTTTGCTGCATTCTTTTCTTTTGTGCGAAATTCCATAAAAACTCCATTTTTGCATTAGATATATAAAATGAAACATCCGAACCATAACCAAAAGCAAATTCATACATTGGCATAAAAATCGAATAACACAGAGAGATAACCCGACGAGATCGAACTGACATCCGTTTTTATTCAATAATAGAATTCCAGTTAAATATATTATATTTAACCAACAAGCCCGAACACTTCAGATAAGATCTTTACACCAACCAGTAATAAACACAAATAAAAAAATCGTAATTTTCCAATTCCGAGAAATAAGTTACACAATTAAACAAGCACAATTCCTAAAAAGTAACGAAAATAGACTTGAATTCAACTCGTATTATATAAATAAGGTGGGTAATAAAAAAATAAAAAAGTAAGCCTACGAATAAAATAATTCATCCCCTAAAATCTCAATCCTCGTATTCATGACTCAAATCCGTTATGGACTGTATAAAAAAACAGTACAACCAGATAAACCAGGCTATAATAATGTCTGGTTTTTTGACGGATACGCAGCGTGGCGCAGGCTGGTTTTATTTTAACCCGACACTGGCGGGATACCCCGCAGGGGACAGAGGTTTCATTCTGGCTGGCAACGGACAATGGGCCACTGCTGGTTACGCTCGCGCCACAGGAATCCGTCGCGTTTATCCCCACACACCAGACGCCTCGTGTAACGTCATTATTACGCACAGAAAACGGCTATCGGCTGACACCGCTCACACTCCAGGATTTCCACCGTCAGCCAGTTTCGGGCCTGTATTGCCGTTCGCACCGCCAGCTTATGCGGCTGGAAAAACTGCTGCGTGAAAATGGTGTGACGGTTTACGAGGCCGATGTCCGCCCACCAGAACGTTATCTGATGGAACGCTTTATTACCTCCCCGGTTTGGGTCGAAGGTACTCCTCAAAACAACACACTCATTAATGCCCGACTGAAGCCGAACCCGGACTACCGACCACCGTTGAAATGGGTATCGCTGGATATCGAAACAACGCGTCACGGTGAGCTGTACTGCATCGGCCTTGAAGGTTGCGGGCAGCGTATTGTCTATATGCTCGGCCCGCCGAATGGCGATGCCTCCCGGCTGGATTTTGAACTTGAGTACGTCGCCAGTCGCCCGCTGTTGCTGGAAAAACTTAACGACTGGATTGCCCGTCACGATCCTGATGTGATCATCGGTTGGAACGTGGTGCAGTTCGATTTACGCGTCCTGCAAAATCATGCTGAACGTTATCGTATCCCACTGCGTTTTGGTCGCGACAACAGCGAACTGGAGTGGCGTGAACACGGTTTTAAAAACGGTGTTTTTTTCGCGCAGGCCAGAGGGCGTCTGATTATTGACGGCATTGAGGCGCTGAAATCCGCATTCTGGAATTTTTCGTCATTCTCGCTGGAAACGGTATCGCAGGAACTCCTTGGCGAAGGGAAGTCGATTGATAATCCCTGGGACAGAATGGACGAAATTGACCGTCGTTTTGCCCAGGATAAGCCCGCTCTTGCTACTTACAACCTCAAAGACTGTGAGCTGGTCACGCGTATTTTTCATAAAACCGAGATCATGCCGTTTCTGCTGGAACGTTCGACGGTAAACGGTCTGCCTGTCGACCGGCACGGCGGTTCGGTTGCCGCTTTCGGGCATCTTTACTTACCGCGGATGCACCGCGCCGGTTACGTCGCGCCCAATCTGGGAGAAGTTCCCCCTCATGCCAGCCCCGGCGGCTACGTGATGGACTCGCGCCCGGGTTTGTACGACTCTGTATTAGTGCTGGATTACAAAAGCCTGTATCCCTCAATTATCCGTACTTTCTTGATCGACCCCGTGGGACTTATCGAAGGGATGGCACATCCGGAACCGTTGCACAGCACCGAAGGGTTCCTCGACGCGTGGTTCTCCCGCGAAAAGCACTGCCTGCCGGAGATTGTTACCCAAATCTGGCACGGGCGCGACGAAGCGAAACGCCACGGCAATAAACCGCTCTCTCAGGCGCTAAAAATCATCATGAATGCGTTTTATGGCGTACTTGGCACCACCGCTTGTCGCTTCTTTGATCCGCGGCTGGCCTCGTCGATCACCATGCGCGGCCATGCGATCATGCGCCAGACCAAAGCGCTGATAGAAGCACAGGGCTACGATGTCATCTATGGTGATACCGACTCGACCTTTGTCTGGCTTAAAAAGGCGCACTCAGAAGACGATGCCGCCAAGATTGGCCGGGAATTGGTGAGCTATGTCAATAACTGGTGGGCGCAATCACTACAACAGCAAAACCTGACCAGCGCGCTGGAGCTGGAGTTTGAAACCCATTTCTGTCGCTTTCTTATGCCCACCATCCGCGGTGCCGATACCGGCAGCAAAAAGCGTTATGCCGGGATGATCCAGGAAGGTAATGCACAACGCATGGTGTTTAAAGGCCTGGAAACGGTGCGTACAGACTGGACACCGCTGGCACAGCAGTTTCAGCAGGCGCTGTACCTGCGAATTTTTCGCAACGAGCCTTACCAGGAGTTTGTCCGCGAGACCATCGACAAATTGATGGCGGGTGAACTCGATGAACAACTGATTTATCGCAAACGCCTGCGCCGCCCGCTAAGCGAATACCAGCGTAATGTCCCACCGCACGTTCGCGCGGCGCGACTCGCCGATGAACAGAATGCAAAACTCGGTCGCCCACCGCAGTATCAAAATCGCGGGACGATCAAATATGTCTGGACGGTAAATGGCCCAGAACCCGTGGATTATCAACAATCCCCCCTGGATTACGAGCACTATCTGACCCGGCAGATACAGCCCGTAGCCGAGGGAATTCTTCCCTTTATTGATGATAACTTTGCTACACTACTCACAGGACAACTGGGGTTATTTTGACGCGTGACGAAACCGCCGCCATCCAGTACCATAGCGCCCTTTCCATTCCTGGACCCATTTAACACCACTACCACTGATTTATTAGCCTGGTAGCGGGGTCGTATGCTCTCAAAACCTCGGGCTAGCCCGAAAAATGACGAGTATTACCTGCAATTAAAGATATAGAGCCGAACACATATGCCTTTTACACTTGGTCAACGCTGGATCAGCGATACAGAAAGCGAATTGGGACTTGGTACCGTTGTCGCCATGGATGCGCGAACCGTCACTTTACTTTTCTCATCGACGGGCGAAAACCGTCTGTATGCGCGCAGTGATTCCCCCGTGACCCGCGTGATGTTCAATCCTGGCGATACGATAACAAGCCACGAAGGCTGGCAACTGCATGTCGATGAAGTAAAAGAAGAAAACGGCCTGCTTGCTTATATCGGAACCCGCCTCGATACCGAAGAAACGGGCGTCATGTTGCGTGAAGTGCTGCTCGACAGCAAGCTGGTGTTCAGTAAACCCCAGGATCGCCTGTTTGCTGGCCAGATTGACCGAATGGACCGCTTCGCACTGCGCTATCGTGCGCGGAAATTTCAAAGCGAGCAGTACCGCATGCCGTGGAGTGGTCTGCGCGGTCAGCGCACCAGCCTGATCCCACACCAGCTTAACATCGCCCACGATGTCGGCCGCCGCCATGCGCCTCGCGTTCTGCTGGCTGATGAAGTTGGTTTAGGTAAAACCATTGAAGCCGGGATGATCCTGCATCAGCAACTGCTGTCTGGTGCTGCCGAGCGTGTACTGATCATCGTCCCTGAAACTTTACAGCACCAGTGGCTGGTCGAAATGCTGCGCCGTTTCAACCTGCGTTTCGCGCTGTTCGATGACGAACGCTATGCAGAAGCGCAGCACGATGCCTACAACCCGTTTGAAACTGAGCAACTGGTTATCTGCTCGCTGGACTTTGCCCGTCGCAGTAAACAACGTCTGGAGCATCTGTGTGATGCCGAATGGGACCTGCTGATTGTCGATGAAGCCCATCACCTGGTATGGAGCGAAGATGCGCCCAGCCGCGAGTATATGGCCATTGAACAGCTGGCAGAGCGCGTGCCGGGTATCCTGCTGCTGACCGCAACGCCGGAACAACTCGGCATGGAAAGTCACTTTGCGCGTTTGCGCCTGCTGGACCCAAGCCGCTTCCACGATTTTGCCCAGTTCGTTGAAGAACAAAAAAATTATCGCCCGGTTGCCGATGCGGTTGCCATGCTGCTGGCAGGTAACAAGCTGAGTAACGATGAGCTAAACATGCTCGGCGACATGATTGGCGAACAGGATATTGAGCCGCTGTTGCAGGCTGCGAACAGCGACAGTGATGACGCCCAAAGCGCGCGTCAGGAGCTGGTTTCGATGCTGATGGACAGACACGGCACCAGCCGCGTGCTGTTCCGTAACACCCGTAACGGTGTGAAAGGCTTCCCGAAACGCGAACTGCATACCATCAAGCTGCCGCTGCCAACCCAATACCAGACAGCAATCAAAGTCTCGGGCATTATGGGCGCACGTAAGAGTGCGGAAGATCGCGCACGCGACATGCTCTACCCCGAACAGATTTATCAGGAATTTGAAGGCGATACCGGAACCTGGTGGAACTTTGACCCGCGCGTTGAATGGCTGATGGGTTACCTGACCAGCCACCGCTCACAGAAAGTGCTGGTGATCTGCGCGAAAGCAACCACCGCGTTGCAACTTGAGCAAGTGCTGCGCGAGCGCGAAGGTATCCGCGCCGCCGTATTCCATGAAGGGATGTCGATCATTGAACGTGACCGCGCCGCAGCCTGGTTTAGCGAAGAAGATAGCGGCGCCCAGGTAATGCTGTGTTCTGAAATCGGCTCCGAAGGGCGTAACTTCCAGTTCGCCAGCAATCTGGTGATGTTTGACCTACCGTTTAACCCGGACCTGCTGGAACAGCGTATTGGCCGTCTGGACCGTATTGGCCAGGCGCATGATATTCAGATCCACGTTCCGTACCTGGAAAAAACCGCGCAGTCCGTGCTGGTACGCTGGTACCACGAAGGTCTGGATGCGTTCGAACACACCTGTCCGACCGGACGCACCATTTATGATACGGTTTATAACAATCTAATCGGCTTCCTGGCTGAGCCAGAAAACACCGATGGCTTTGACGACCTGATCAAGACCTGCCGCGAACAGCATGACGCGCTGAAAGCACAGCTGGAGCAAGGTCGCGATCGCCTGCTGGAGATCCACTCTAACGGCGGCGAAAAAGCACTGGCGTTGGCTGAAAGTATTGAAGAACAAGACGACGATACTAGCCTGATCGCCTTCGCGATGAACCTGTTTGATATCGTTGGTATTAATCAGGATGACCGTGGCGACAATTTGATCGTGCTGACACCTTCCGATCACATGCTGGTGCCTGATTTCCCAGGACTGCCGGAAGATGGCTGCACCATTACGTTTGAGCGTGATGTCGCTCTGTCGCGTGAAGACGCGCAGTTTATTACCTGGGAGCACCCGCTAATCCGTAATGGTCTGGATCTGATCCTCTCCGGCGATACCGGTAGCAGCACCATTTCGTTGCTGAAAAACAAAGCATTACCGGTCGGTACTCTGTTGGTTGAACTGGTCTATGTGGTGGAAGCGCAGGCACCGAAGCAACTGCAGTTGAACCGTTTTCTGCCCCCTACGCCGGTGCGCATGCTGCTGGATAAAAACGGCAATAACCTCGCCGCCCAGGTTGAATTCGAAACCTTCAACCGCCAGCTCAGCGCGGTTAACCGCCACACCGGCAGCAAACTGGTCAATGCCGTGCAGCAGGATGTTCATGCCATTCTGCAACTCGGTGAAGCGCAGGTAGAAAAATCGGCCCGTGCGCTGATCGATGCAGCACGTAAAGAAGCAGATGAGAAACTGACCGCGGAACTGTCGCGTCTCGAAGCGCTACGAGCCGTGAACCCGAACATCCGTGATGACGAGCTTGCAGCCATAGAAAGCAACCGTCAGCAGGTGATGGAAAGCCTCGATCAGGCTGGCTGGCGACTGGATGCGCTACGCCTGATCGTCGTGACACATCAGTAACGGAGCTGAAAATGGGGATGGAAAACTACAATCCGCCGCAGGAGCCCTGGTTGGTTATCCTGTACCAGGATGAGCACATTATGGTGGTCAACAAGCCGAGCGGCTTGTTGTCCGTGCCGGGTCGTCTGGATGAGCACAAAGACAGCGTGATGACGCGTATTCAGCGCGACTATCCACACGCCGAATCCGTACATCGTCTGGATATGGCCACCAGCGGCGTGATTGTAGTCGCGCTAACCAAAGCGGCAGAACGTGAACTCAAACGCCAGTTTCGCGAGCGTGAGCCGAAGAAGCAGTACGTGGCGCGGGTGTGGGGACATCCCGCACCTGCCGAGGGGCTGGTTGATTTACCACTGATTTGTGACTGGCCCAACCGGCCAAAGCAAAAGGTGTGTTATGAGACCGGAAAATCCGCGCAAACAGAATACGAAGTTGTGGAGTTTGCCGCGGATAATACCGCCCGGGTGGTGCTCAAACCCATTACTGGACGTTCCCATCAGTTACGCGTGCATATGCTGGCGTTAGGACATCCGATTCTGGGTGACCGCTTCTATGCGCCACCGGAGGCGCTGGCAATGGCACCGAGACTGCTGCTGCATGCAGAGATGTTAACCATCACCCATCCCGAATACGGCAACAGTATGACGTTTAAAGTCCCGGCGGATTTTTAAATTCAGTTCCCATTTATGCCGGGGGCGCTTCGCTTGCCCGGTCTACAGTTATCAACGTAGGCCGGATAAGGCGCTAGCCGTCATCCGGCATAATTATTATTTAAAGCCTTTCTGTTCTTTAATTAGCTCATACGCTTTTTGAATTTCTTGTGCTTTTTGCTTCGCCATTTCCATCATTTCTGGTGGCAGGCCTTTCGCAACCAGTTTGTCCGGATGGTGCTCGCTCATCAGCTTACGATAGGCGCGCTTAATGGTGGTTGCATCATCTGTTGCTTTTACCCCCAACACGTTACAGGCATCTTCCAGCGTGGGTCCGCGTTGCGCCTGCTGCCAGCCGCCGCCCGCAGATTGCTGTTGATATCCGCCGCCAAACTGCGCTCCACCCTGCATCATGCGGAGGAACTGATCAAACTGGGTACGCGAAATCCCCAGTTCTTCAGCGATGACGTACAGCACTTCACGCTCGTTAGGATGAAGAGAACCATCGGCAAATGCGGCCTGAATTTGAATTTCCAGAAACATGCGGATCAGATCGAATCGACCAAAGCAGACGCTACGAAACTGACGCATCTTTTCACGTAATGGGTAATTGTCTGATTTTCCCACGCGGAAAGCATGCTGCGCCGCAGTACGCGAATCACCGTGCAAATTCATGCGATCCATCAACTGGCTGGCGATATGAATATCCGCCTCAGTAACACGTCCCTTGGATTTAGTCAGATGCCCCATCACCTCAAAAGTGGTGGCAAAAAACAGCGCCTGACGCTCTCGTTGGTTGGCGAACCATGCCATTTTGCGCATGCGGGCTTTGTCGAACATATGGCCAACTAACAGGCCTAACACCACACCCCAGAAGCCGCCGCCCATCATTAAGGCCACGGCCACACCAATAATCTTTCCCCAATACTGCATACATTCCCCAAATCTTTATGCTCTTGGCCAGGCTATGTCCCACAATATAAGGTGCTTTTACCGTTTTACGGCTGCGGTCAATTGTGGGACATAGCCTATAATTTGCATTATCATACCTGTCATTCAATGCCGTGCCTAACACCACAAACGCTATACCCGTTGGATTTCGAGTTACGACAAGGCAGCAACGCAGTGACAAATTCGTCTGGAACGAATTTGAACAACCGCAGACTGCCGCCGAAGAGGGATAAAGAAATCCCTCATCGCATCCCCTGACGCTTTACAGTGCAGGTAACTGGGGAAAACGAAGAAGACAACGAATATGCAGCTTGAAAGGTGACGGGCATAAAATGGGCAGGATTAATACTAGCGAAGTGAAGATGAGATAAGTTAGGCTGTGACCGTTTGTCACGCGCGACGCTACTGATGATGGAACAATAAATACAACGTATGAAAAAACGTATTCCCACTCTTCTGGCCACCATGATTGCCAGCGCCCTCTATAGTCAACAGGGCCTGGCAGCCGATCTCGCCTCACAGTGCATGTTGGGCGTGCCAAGCTACAACCGTCCTCTGGTGCAGGGCGAGACCAATGAGTTACCTGTCACCATCAATGCCGATCACGCGAAAGGGAACTACCCTGATGACGCCGTGTTTACCGGCAACGTGGATATTGCGCAGGGTAACAGCCGCCTACAAGCCGATGAAGTGCAGCTTCATCAAAAGCAGGCCGAAGGTCAACCCGCTCCCGTTCGTACCGTCGATGCGCTGGGCAACGTCCATTATGATGACAACCAGGTCATTCTGAAGGGACCAAAGGGATGGGCAAACCTGAATACGAAAGACACCAACGTCTGGGAAGGTGACTACCAGATGGTGGGACGCCAGGGGCGCGGGAAAGCGGACCTGATGAAACAGCGTGGTGAAAATCGCTACACTATTCTGGAAAACGGCAGTTTTACCTCCTGTCTTCCGGGTTCCAATACCTGGAGCGTCGTCGGTAGTGAAGTGATCCATGACCGTGAAGAACAGGTCGCTGAAATCTGGAACGCCCGTTTTAAACTGGGCCCGGTTCCGGTGTTTTACAGCCCCTATTTACAACTCCCTGTCGGCGATAAGCGCCGTTCCGGTTTCTTGATCCCGAACGCAAAATACTCCACCAAGAACTATTTTGAGTTCTACCTGCCGTATTACTGGAATATCGCGCCCAACATGGACGCCACCATTACGCCGCATTATATGCATCGCCGTGGCGGTGTGATGTGGGAGAACGAATTCCGTTACCTGACCCAGGCAGGTATGGGGCTGATGGAGTTCGATTATCTGAATTCCGACCGGGTCTACGACGACGAACATCCGAATGATGATAATTCACGCCGCTGGCTGTTTTACTGGCAACACGCCGGTGTGATGGACCAGGTGTGGCGTTTCAACGTCGACTACACCAAAGTCAGCGACTCCAGCTACTTTAATGATTTTGACAATAAGTACGGTTCCAGCACCGACGGTTATGCGACACAGAAATTCAGTGTCGGCTATGCGGTGCAAAACTTTGATGCGACGGTCTCCACCAAACAGTTCCAGGTTTTTGACGATCAGAACAACAGCAGTTATTCCGCAGAACCACAGTTAGACGTCAACTTCTATCAGAATGACGTCGGTCCATTTGATACCCGTATTTATGGACAGGCGGTGCATTTCGTCAATACCAATGACGACATGCCGGAAGCGACGCGTGTTCATCTTGAGCCGACCATCAATCTGCCACTATCCAATCAGTGGGGAAGTATCAACACTGAAGCGAAGCTGATGGCGACGCACTACCAGCAGACCAATCTGGACTGGTATAACGCTAATAACACCACGAAGCTGGACGACTCCGCGAACCGCGTCATGCCGCAGTTCAAAGTCGACGGTAAGTTGGTCTTCGAACGTGACATGGAAATGCTGGCGCCAGGCTATACCCAGACGCTGGAGCCGCGTGCGCAGTATTTGTATGTGCCATATCGCAACCAAAGTCATATCTATAACTATGACTCTTCCCTGCTGCAAGCTGACTACAGCGGCCTGTTCCGTGACCGCACCTATGGCGGTCTGGACCGTATTGCCTCCGCAAACCAGGTAACGACCGGCGTCACATCTCGCGTTTATGATGACGCGGCCGTTGAACGTTTTAATATTTCTGTGGGTCAAATCTACTATTTCACCGAGTCTCGCACTGGCGATGACAACATTAAATGGGAGAATGACGACAAAACCGGTTCACTGGTATGGGCTGGCGATACCTACTGGCGCATCTCCGATCGTTGGGGTTTACGCAGTGGGATTCAGTACGACACGCGTCTGGACAGTATCGCCACCAGCAGCAGCAGCATCGAGTACCGTCGCGACGAAAACCGTATGCTGCAGTTGAACTACCGCTATGCCAGCCCGGAATATATCCAGGCGACCCTGCCCTCGTATTACTCTACGGCAGATCAGTATAAAAACGGGATTTCTCAGGTAGGTGCAGTGGCGAGTGTGCCGATCGCTGAGCGTTGGTCAATCGTCGGGGCTTACTACTTCGATACCAATGTGAACAAAGTGGCGGATTCCATGCTGGGCTTGCAGTACAACTCCTGCTGTTATGCCATTCGCGTCGGCTACGAACGTAAGCTGAATGGTTGGGATGACACCCAGAAACACGCGGTATATGACAACTCGATCGGCTTTAATATCGAACTGCGCGGCCTGAGCTCTAACTATGGCCTTGGCACCAACCAGATGCTGCGTTCGAACATTTTGCCGTATCAAAGCTCTTTATGATCTGATTGATTTACAACGTAATCCGCATTGCGGTTAATTGAAATGGAAAAAGTATGAAGAACTGGAAAACGCTGCTTCTCGGTATCGCCATGGTCGCGAATACCAGTTTCGCTGCCCCACAGGTGGTCGATAAAGTCGCAGCCGTCGTCAATAACGGCGTCGTTCTGGAAAGCGACGTCGATGGCTTAATGCAGTCAGTAAAACTGAATGCGGGTCAGGCAGGTCAGCAATTACCGGACGATGCCACGCTGCGTCATCAGATCCTGGAACGTTTGATCATGGATCAAATCGTTCTACAGATGGGTCAGAAGATGGGTGTAAAAATCTCTGATGAGCAGTTAGATCAGGCTATTGCCAACATTGCCAAGCAGAACAATATGACGCTGGATCAAATGCGCAGCCGTCTGGCTCAGGATGGTCTGAGTTATTCGACCTATCGCAACCAGATCCGTAAAGAGATGACCATCTCTGAAGTGCGTAATAATGAAGTTCGCCGTCGCGTCACGATCCTGCCACAGGAAGTTGATGCCCTGGCGCAGCAAGTTGGCAACCAAAATGATGCCAGCACTGAGCTGAACCTGAGCCACATTTTGATTCCATTACCGGAAAACCCAACGTCAGACCAGGTTAACCAGGCGGAAAGCCAGGCGCGTTCTGTGGTTGACGAAGCGCGTAGTGGTAGCGATTTTGGCAAGCTGGCCATCACCTATTCAGCTGACCAGCAGGCGCTGAAAGGCGGCCAGATGGGCTGGGGACGAATTCAGGAACTGCCCGGTATCTTTGCTCAGGCATTAAGCACCGCGAAAAAAGGCGATATTATTGGCCCGATTCGTTCAGGTGTCGGCTTCCATATTCTGAAAGTCAACGATATGCGTGGTCAGAGCCAGAGCGTCTCCGTGACTGAAGTTCATGCCCGCCATATTCTGCTGAAACCGTCGCCGATCATGACCGATCAACAGGCTCGCCTGAAACTGGAACAAATCGCGGCTGATATTAAGAGCGGTAAAACGACCTTTGCAGCAGCAGCAAAAGAGTTCTCTCAGGATCCGGGCTCAGCAAACCAGGGCGGTGACCTGGGTTGGGCTGCAGCCGATATTTTCGATCCTGCTTTCCGCGATGCACTGACCCGCCTGAACAAAGGTCAGATGAGCGCGCCGGTGCACTCTTCCTTCGGCTGGCATCTGATCGAGCTGCTGGATACGCGAAATGTTGATAAAACTGACGCGGCACAGAAAGACAGGGCTTATCGCATGCTGATGAACCGTAAATTCTCGGAAGAAGCAGCGACCTGGATGCAGGAACAACGCGCCAGTGCGTACGTTAAAATTCTGAGCAACTAATGACTCGAACTCAACGTGTTGTGATCACTCCCGGCGAACCTGCCGGGATTGGTCCGGACCTTGTGGTCCAGCTTGCACAGCGCGAGTGGCCGGTAGAACTCGTTGTTTGTGCTGATGCCACGCTACTCCGTGACCGGGCAGCCATGCTCGGTTTACCGCTCTCGCTCCTACCCTACTCTCCAGATACCCCAGCCAAACCGCAATCAGCCGGTACGCTGACGCTATTGCCGGTTGCGCTGCGCCGCACGCCTGTCGTCGCGGGTCAACTGATGGTAGAGAATGGGCAATACGTCGTCGACACGCTGGCTCGCGCCTGCGATGGTTGTCTACAGGGCGAATTTGCAGCGCTGATAACCGGCCCCGTCCACAAAGGCGTGATCAATGACGCTGGCGTGCCGTTTACCGGGCATACTGAGTTTTTTGAAGACCGCTCACAGGCGAAGAAAGTCGTGATGATGCTGGCAACGGAAGAGCTGCGTGTTGCTCTGGCGACCACACATCTGCCGCTTAAAGCCGTTGCTGACGCCATTACCCCTGCATTATTGCGGGAAGTGATCGGCATTCTGCATCATGATTTACGTACCAAATTTGGCCTGAACGATCCGCATATTCTGGTTTGCGGCTTGAACCCGCATGCGGGAGAAGGCGGTCATATGGGGACGGAAGAAATAGACACCATCATCCCGGTACTGGATGAACTGCGTGCGCAGGGGATGAAATTAAACGGTCCACTGCCTGCAGATACCCTGTTTCAGCCCAAATATCTCAACAGCGCGGATGCCGTGCTGGCAATGTACCACGATCAGGGCCTCCCCGTGCTAAAATACCAGGGATTTGGTCGCGGAGTGAATATCACGCTGGGCCTGCCCTTTATTCGCACATCCGTTGATCACGGCACCGCACTCGAACTGGCGGGTCGTGGGCAAGCAGATGTCGGCAGTTTTATTACGGCGCTTAATCTCGCCATCAAAATGATTGTTAATACCAATGAATAATCGAGTCCATCAGGGCCATTTAGCCCGTAAACGTTTCGGGCAAAACTTCCTCAACGATCAGTTTGTGATCGAAAGTATTGTCTCTGCTATCAACCCGCAAAAGGGTCAGGCAATGGTCGAAATCGGCCCGGGCCTTGCTGCATTGACCGAGCCAGTTGGCGAACGTCTGGACAAGCTCACGGTCATCGAACTGGACCGCGATCTGGCTGCACGTCTGCAAACACACCCGTTTTTAGGGCCAAAGCTGACTATTTATCAGCAAGATGCCATGACCATGAACTTCGGTGAGCTATCACAAACGATGGGTCAGCCGCTGCGCGTATTTGGCAACCTGCCGTACAACATCTCCACACCGCTGATGTTCCATCTTTTTACCTATACTGATGCCATTGCCGACATGCATTTCATGTTGCAAAAAGAGGTGGTCAATCGTCTGGTTGCAGGGCCAAACAGTAAAGCGTATGGTCGATTAAGCGTCATGGCGCAATATTACTGCAATGTGATCCCGGTGCTCGAGGTTCCACCGTCGGCTTTCACACCAGCACCGAAAGTAGATTCCGCCGTTGTACGCCTGGTCCCTCACGCGACGATGCCGTACCCGGTTAAAGATGTTCGCGTCCTGAGCCGAATTACCACCGAAGCGTTTAATCAGCGCCGTAAAACGGTACGTAATAGCCTCGGTAATCTGTTCAGCGTTGAAGTACTGACAGAGTTGGGCATCGACCCGGCAATGCGAGCGGAAAATATCTCTGTCGCGCAATACTGCCGGATGGCTAACTATCTGTCAGAAAACGCGCCTTCGAAGGAGAGTTAAGCATGATCAATTCGCCCCGAGTGTGTATTCAGGTACAAAGCGTCTACATTGAGGCGCAATCCTCACCTGATGATGAACGTTACGTTTTTGCTTATACCGTGACTATCCGCAATTTGGGGCGAGCGCCAGTGCAGCTGTTGGGGCGTTATTGGTTGATAACCAATGGTCATGGGCGCGAAACCGAAGTTCAGGGTGAAGGTGTAGTTGGCGTTCAGCCTCACATCGAACCTGGCGAAGAGTACCAGTACACCAGCGGTGCCGTTATTGAAACACCGCTGGGCACCATGCAGGGTCATTACGAAATGATCGATGAGCAGGGCATCGCCTTTACTATCGATATTCCCGTATTCCGACTTGCCGTTCCAACACTCATTCATTAAAACAATATCTATGGCAACATACCTGATTGGCGACGTTCATGGTTGCTACGATGAACTGACAGCATTGCTGCATCAAGTAGACTTTACCCCTGGAAAAGACACCTTATGGCTCACCGGCGATTTGGTCGCACGTGGGCCAGGATCGCTGGACGTCCTGCGCTATGTGAAATCGCTGGGCGACAGCGTGCGCCTGGTATTGGGTAATCACGATTTACACCTGCTGGCTGTGTTTGCCGGAATCAGTCGTAATAAACCAAAAGACAGAGTCACATCGCTGCTCGAAGCACCGGATGCTGACGAATTAATTAACTGGCTTCGCCGCCAGCCGCTGCTGCAGGTAGACGAAGAGAAAAAACTGGTCATGGCGCATGCTGGCATTACCCCTCAATGGGATTTGCAGACCGCGAAAGACTGTGCACGGGACGTGGAAGCCGTGCTGTCGAGTGACTCTTATCCGTTTTTCCTTGATGCTATGTACGGCGACATGCCGAACAACTGGACGCCGGAGCTGACGGGGCTGGCCCGCCTGCGTTTTATTACTAACGCGTTTACCCGCATGCGTTACTGCTTCCCCAATGGCCAGTTAGATATGTACAGTAAAGAGTCGCCAGAAGATGCACCTGCCCCGCTAAAGCCGTGGTTTGCTATCCCCGGCCCCGTCAGTGAAGCCTATAGCATTGCATTCGGACACTGGGCATCTCTGGAGGGGAAAGGCACTCCGGAGGGTATTTACGCGCTGGATACGGGCTGCTGTTGGGGGGGAGATCTCACCTGTCTGCGCTGGGAAGACAAGCAGTACTTTGTACAGCCGTCAAACCGCCATCTGAATCTGGATCCCGGCGAGGCGGTCAACGCCTGATAAGTCGTCTGCCGGATGCGGTGCTCGCACCTTATCCGGCCTACGCATATGTCACCCTGTAGGCCGGATAAGCGCAGCGCCATCCGGCAGTGACATGATTAACGACGCTCCAGAATCTCGAAGCAGTAGCTGTGGGAGTTTTGCGCGTCGGCATCGTGGAATTCGCTGAACACCGATTCCCAGTCATCCGGTTCGTAGTCCGGGAAATGCGTATCCCCTTCCACTTCCGCATCAATATGTGTCAGATACAGTTTCTGCGCTTTCGGCAGGAACTGCTCATACACGCGCCCACCACCAATCACCATAATTTCAGGTTCATCGCCACAGGCTGCAATCGCCTCATCGACAGACTTCACCCACTGCACGCGATCGTCGGTGCCGGGTTTGCTGCTGATGACGATATTTTTACGCCCAGGCAGCGGTCGCCCGATGGATTCCCAGGTATGGCGTCCCATGACAACCGGTTTGTTTAAGGTATTACGTTTAAACCAGGCGAGATCGGCAGGTAGGTTCCACGGCATGGCGTTCTCCATACCGATGACGCGATCTACCGCTAACGCCGCAATCAGACTGATCATTGATTATTTCCCGGATACAAAAAAATTGTCGCCACTATACGGAAAGCGCAATCTTTCGTCGACTAGCCAAAGGAAGATGTGCAGGAAAATTTTCTGTTCTGCTGGCGAGTCCGTGAATTCTGAGTGGACTCCCAGCATTACAGTCGTTCAAAAACAGTCAACTAGCAGTAAAGTTTGCAGAACATCACATTTTTCCCCTACGCTGACGGTTTCACTTCCGGCTCATCGGCGGTGTCGCCCGTATGTTTACCTTCATCCGTGCCTTGCCAGCCATGGCGTTGAATTAACGATAAATGTTGACGATCTTCGGCAATAATTTCACTCAGCATTGCACTGGTACGCTTATATACAGCCGCACGGGAAATCGCGTCATCTTCGCCTTTCACCATCTCCTCAACCATCAATATATTGAAGCGCCGGAAGACGTCAGCGCGCTCACGTGCTTCATAACGCCCAAGCCCGAGACTTTCCAACGCCAGTCGTCCGGTTTTTAATGCGCCTTCGAAGGTTTCACGTTCCGGCATTTCCACCCCGGCCTGGCGCAGGCGAATGTAGTGATCCACATCGCGCGCTCGGGCAATAATTTGCAGATGCGGGAAGTGATCTTTCACCATCTCGGTCAGTTGCAGGCTGGTTTGGGGGTCGTCGATGGCATTAATGATCACTTCCGCTTTGGCTGCTCCCGCAGACTCCAGCAGATCCATTCGCGTCGCATCACCATAGAAAACCTTCATACCAAATTTGCGCAACGTCTCAACATGATCCGGATCGTGATCAAGGACCACCATCTTGACACCACTCGACAGCAGCAGACGACCGGTTATCTGCCCGAAGCGTCCAAATCCAGCGATGATGACTCGCGGTTGCTCTTCATCAATTTCATCTGCTTCACGTTCATCACCGGTAGCCGATTTTTCCAGACGCGTCAGGACAACCAGTAAAATCGGTGTAGCCGCCATCGATAATGCCACCGCCAGCGTCAGTGCTTTCGCCCATTCGGGATCGAGCACAATTGCCATTTGCGCCGCGCCAAATACCACGAAAGCAAATTCACTGCCCTGCCCTAATAATACGGCAAACCAGCGACGCTGCTTACCCGGCACCTGTAATGGCCGGGCAATAAGCCACAGCATCACGGTTTTAATTACCAGGAAACCGACCAACAGAACGATAATACGCAAGGGGTTATCAATCAGCGTACCAAAATCGATAGACATACCCACGCCGATGAAAAACAGCCCCAACAGCAGGCCTTTAAACGGCTCAATGTCGCTTTCCAACGCATGACGATACTCAGAGCTCGCCAACAGAACGCCCGCCAGAAACGCGCCCATCGCCATTGATAACCCGACTTCTTCCAGCAGCAAGCCAAAGCCGAAAACAAGAAACAGCGCGACGGCGCTGAATACTTCTCGCAGGCCCGAGCGGGCGACAAAACGCAATGCCGGACGCGTGACATAACGCCCTAACAGCACCACCAACGTCAGCGCCCCCGCCACTTTAAGCGCCGACAGCGCAAATGCCCCCAGTGTTGTCGATGCACCGCTCGCCGCCAGTAATGGGATCATCGCCACCAGCGGAATGGCCGCGATATCCTGGAACAACAGCACGGCAAACGCGCTACGCCCCATTTGCGAAACCATCAGGTTACGTTCATTCATTGCCTGCATCGCAATCGCGGTGGATGAAAGCGCCAGCGTCATACCGATCAGCTCCGCCACCTGCCAGCGCAGTCCGAGGAACATACAGAACAGGCCAATCAGCCCTCCACAGACCACCATCTGCAGTGCACCGCCGCCAAACACCGAGGCCCGCAGCTTCCACAGACGCTGTGGATCCAGCTCCAGACCAATAACAAACAGCATCAGCACTACGCCGATTTCCGCAAAATGCAGGATAGATTCGGCGTCCGTCACCAACCTCAAGCCCCACGGGCCGATAATGCACCCGGCGATGAGATAGCCCAACACCGACCCTAAACCCAGGCGCACGGCGATGGGTACAATCAGCGCTGCCGAACCGAGATAAATCAGCGCCTGTATCAGCGTATGACTATCCATGGTGTTCCTCCTGCCATTCCATCAGACGTTGTTTATAGTGGCGCGCCTGCGCCTGTAGCGTTTCATCATCACAGATAAACGTACAATGCATGGCAAACGGTGGCAGCCATTTGAGTCCGCAATATAACGCCGTGGCCTGTAAAGGCTGGGAAAGCACGTCAAACCCGGGGTGGGAACCGATATCAAAGTGGTTTTCACCGCCGCCAGTAGTTACTGCCCACATCAGGTGTTTGCCATGCAGCGCGGTGCCGCCGTGACCATACGCCCAGCCGTGGGAGAGGACCTTATCCATCCACAGTTTGAGTAACGGAGGTGTGCTGTACCATTGCATGGGATGTTGCCAGATAATCAGACTCGCACGTGACAGCGCGTCCTGTTCTGCGGCGATATCGATATTGAAATCAGGATAGAGTTCGTAGAGCGAACGAACCTCCACTCCCTCCAGTGTCCTTACCTGCTCAAGCATCCGCTTATTCGCATGCGAATGCTGCGGATAGGGATGTGCATAAATGATGAGAATCATGATTAGCCTGCGATCACTGCATTATTGTAATAACAGTGAGTTTAGTCAGTTAATCCGCAGGCTAAAAGCCAATATTATTGAGTAGATGAATGTAGAAAACTGAACTAGTTGTCCAGCTCGCTCATATTCTTAACCTGATCGCGGTTAATTTGTTCCGTCTTACCTGTTTCCGCATTTTTATACGAGACCAGGCCCGTATCTTCATCCACTTGCGGTTTGCCATCGGTGACGATCGTTTTACCGTCGGTCGTTTTGACCGCCTGATTAGAGGAACAACCGGCAACGGTAAACAGTGCTGCGGCGGTAAAAATGGAGGTGATCAGAATATGTTTTTGCATGGTGTTCTCCCTGCTTTTCAGTCATTTTCAGTGATATACCCGTTAACTGTAGGCTAACTAACTGAGTCACAGGGAAAATACAGAACACTCTTAGCCACTCGCTCTGGACATCGGTTTTCTACGAATCGTCATTTGACTGGTTTGCGTCAGCGTCAATCCTCGCGTTTCTGGCGCGAAGGCAATAGAAACCAGCAGGCCAATCAACGAAATCCCTGCCCCCATTAACATCACGGAGTTGATCCCATATTTCGTGATGAAGATCGGCAGTGCCCATGTTGAAACAATGGTTCCGATGCGGCTCAATGACATGATCACACCAACGGCAGACGCACGAATATCGGTAGGGAACAGTTCATTAGGATACAACCATTGCAGATTCCCTGGCCCCCCAGAGAAAAACGCATACACAGCGAAAGCCAGCACCACCAGCCAGGCCCCCATATCCGGGATCAACCCCAGAGCGGCCAACGCCAGCGTCATCATGATAAAGCTGCCAATCAACAACGGCCGACGACCTGCGCTATTGAGCCAGAACATCGGTGGAATACAGCCCAGCATGAAACACAGGCTGATCACCACATTCCCCAACGCGGCGCTTTTTCCAACACCAAGGCCCAGCAAGCCAACAATCTGCGGACCAAAAGTGTAAATAGCAAACATCGGGATCACCTGGCAGGTCCAGATAGCCGCGACAAACAAAACAAATGGAAAGTGACGACGATTAAACAGCTGAAGAAAACGGGTTTCCTGTGGCGCTTCTTCATCGAACACCACCGGTTCACCGAACAGTTTGATCATCATCGCTTCACACTCTTTCACCCGGCCTTTTCGCAATAGCCAGCGCGGCGATTCAGGAAGATCAAAACGGCCTATCAGGATCAAAATGCAGGGGATCACGGCGCTGCCGAGCATCCAGCGCCATCCGCCCTCAACATCATACAGCCAGTAGCCGACCAGATCGGCGCAGGTGGCACCGACATACCACATCGCGGCAATAAAACCGATGGAGAACGCGCGTTGACGGGTATTGGAAAACTCGGTGATCATCGAGGTCGCAATCGGGTAATCGGCGCCAATAACCACCCCAATTAATACACGCATCACTAACAACTCAACGGGCGAGGTCACAAACATCGTCGCCGCCGATATCACGCCAATGGCGATAATATCGATGATGAACATTTTGCGCCGCCCGACCTTATCGGAAATGTAACCAAACAGCGACGTACCGACAAATAGCCCGGCCAACGTTCCGGCACCCAGCAGGCCAATCCACTCGGCATCCAGTTTTAACGCTGGCGTGAGCTGCTCCAGCGCAACACCAATCATCACCAGCACATATCCATCCAGGAATGGTCCACCGCTGCCCCACAGCATTATCCGGCGGTGAATAGAGGTAAATTTGATGTCATCAAAGTTCCTGGGCTGCTGCATAGCGACTTCCTGTTTCAACACGGGCAAAGCGTCATCTGTAGGCCGGATAAAGCGTTTACGCCACCATCCGGCATTGGCGCCACATGATTACCGGATGGCGATGCTACCGCATCTTATCCGGCCTACGGGGCACAACCTCGTACTTATTAGCCGTAGCGGAACTCCACGCCAAACGTTCCGCGCGGGTATTCCCATTTCTCCAGCGCCGTATCAAGTCCGAGAATTCGGCACGTCCCGCACTCAAGGCACCCGGCATAATCAAAACGCACGCTGCCATCATCCTGCTTTTTATACAGCCCCGCCGGACAGGCCTTAATTAGCACCTCCAGTACCTGTTTATCCGGCTGCGTTTTCAGAATGATATGTGGGCTCTCTTCATCCACATTGAATTTATTGACGCCCAGTTTGACGTCCACATTGACGGGAGATGTCATAATACGGTCACTCCTTTCAGGCCATCTTTCATCAGGTTGATGAAACCCACTTTCTTCGCATGGCGCAGGATTTTTTTACGCATGGGCACCGGAGCGGAGCCATCCACGGTGAACAGGTCGCGCGCGATACTGACCGCCATTTCGGGATAAGCGGTAAACATGCGGGGATTATCAAGAAAAGCCGGCAGTTTCTGATACATGCGCATGTCGCGCATTGGGCCATCATCCAGGTGCTGATGGTATTCACCGAGCGACTGCTTGCTAAAGTCGTCACGCGTCATGGCAGAAAGCACTGTCTTCGCCGCGGCCTCACCTGCCGATATCGCTAAATCCATACCGCGGATGGTGAAGCCAAGATTCATACACATCCCGGCAGCATCACCGGCAATCAGGACGCCATCGCCTACCAGCTCTGGCTGCATATTCATTCCGGCTTCCGGTACGACGTGCGCGGCGTATTCCACCAGCTTGCCACCGGCAATCAGCGGCGCTACAGCCGGATGCTGTTTGAAATCTTCCAGCATTTGCGGGACCGATTTTTTCGCGTCTTTCAGATGATGAAGACCACACACCAGACCCAGAGAGAGCGTTGTTTCATTCGTATACAGGAAGCCGCCGCCCATCAGGCCATCGGTTGGCGACCCGGCAAACAGACAGGCGGCGCCTTCGTTACCCTGCAACTGAAAGCGATCCTCAATTACTGATTTTGGCAGTTCGATCAGCTCTTTCACGCCAACGGCGACATGTGCAGCCTGAACGCGCTTTGCCATACCCAGCTTTTCAGCCAGCAGAGAATTCACCCCATCGGCAAGGATCACCACTTTCGCTTCCAGAATATCGCCATCGGCTTCCACGCCCACGACTTTGCCATCGCGCTGCACGACGTTATCCACACGAATACCGGTAATGAGCTGAGCGCCGGCTTCTTCGGCCTGCTCCATCAGCCAGGCGTCAAACTTACTGCGTAATACGGAGTAAGAAACCTGCGACGATGCAGCATCCTCACCGTTGCAATAGTCGATAGTCATCGCCCCTTTGTCGGTCATAAAGGCGAGTTTTTCGTGGGTAATCACACGTTCAATCGGGGCTTGTTCGGCAAAGCCTGGGATAATGCGCTCCAGACTATGCGCATACATGCGCCCGCCGGTGACATTCTTCGCGCCAGCAGAATTTCCGCGCTCGATAACCAACACTTGTGCGCCTTCGCGGGCGAGCACTAGCGCCGCAACCGAACCGGCCAGGCCTGCACCCACGATGATGGCATCAAAGATATCTTCGGACATAACAAACTCCTCTCTGCAGCAGGGTACTCTCGTACCCTGCCCGATATGGTTTAGCGCGCTAAGGCGGCCGTCAGCGCAGGCAGGATCTTCAGTGCATCACCAACGATGCCGAAATCCGCGTACTGGAAGATCGGTGCATTTTTGTCTTTGTTGATAGCGAAGATCGTCTGCGCGCCGTTGGCGCCAACCATATGTTGGATCTGCCCGGAGATCCCCACGGCCAGATACAGTTCAGGTTTCAACATCAGGTTAGAAATACCAACGTAACGCTCGTGTTCCATCCACTTCTCGTTCTCCGCTACCGGGCGGGAGCAGGCCAGCTCAGCGCCAATCGTCTGACACAGCGCTTCGGCCAGTGAGATATTTTCTTTGCTGCCGATACCACGTCCCACGCTGACCACCAGACGAGCCTTGTCAAGATCGACACTGTTGCTCTGACGCGCCTGAGTTGCCGTACGGGTCACGGCAATGGCCGGAGCCTGCCATTGCACGGTGTGCATCTCGCCGTTACGAGAGGTATCTGGCTGTTGGGCGTCAAATGTCCCGCTACTAAGCGTCAGTACGGCAAACGGTGACGCGATGGTTTCCGCTCCCATTGCCAGGCCACCGTAGACCATATGTTTGACCGCTGCTTTCCCGTCCTGCAATGTCACTGCACTGGCATCGTTGGAAACTGCCGCTGACAAACGAAAACCCAGTTTTGCCGCTAACAGCTTGCCGCGACGCGTATTCGGCAGCAGTACCGCCCCCCCTTCGCTGTGCTGACGAATCGTCTCAGCCATTACCCCGGCGTAATCCTCCATCATGCGATCTTCTGGCTTACCGCTGAGCAACCAGGCATGATCCGCACCTAGCTGGAATGCCATCGCGCTATCAGCGTCATTCAGTACGAATGTGTTAACCTTTTCACCTAAAGCCTGCGCACCACTCATCAGTTCCGGCAGACGAGAAGGGGTATCGCTGAATACCCAGACACTGGAAAACTTGTTCATAACATCCCCTGATAATTAAATGATTTTGCGAAGATTCTCGACAAATGCGGCAATCTGTTCTTCACCGTCGCCTTCAATCACAACGCGTTGACGCTCGCGTTGTTTCGGTGCGGCAACCTGTTGTACGGAATACGCCTGTGCGCCAGTAAATCCAATGTCCGCTGGCGACCAGACCTGAACCGGCTTTTTCGCTGCACCGAGAATGGCTTTCATCGAAGGGATTTGTGGCGTGTTGATGTCAGTTGAGACCGCAATCACCGCCGGCAGCGGTATGCTCAGGGTCTCAATTTCATCTTCCAGTTCACGTTCTACTGTCAGCGTGCTGTCGGTAAGAGAGAGGATTTTACTCACACCGTTAATCGCCGGGATATTCAGCGCTTCGCCCACCAGCAGACCAACCTGCTGAGCATAAAGATCGGAAGAACCATCACCGCAGATAATCAGATCAAAGCCTGATTTTTGTGCGGCAGCGGCCAGCGCGCTCGCGGTATGTTGTGGCAGCGCCTGTTCAAACTGATCGTCAATCACGACAATCAGCTCATCAGGGCCACGGGAGAGCACATCTTTACGCCCTTTGGCGTTGGTCAGTGCTTTCCCCCCCACGCTCATAGCGACAACCTGTGCTTCTCCTTGCTGCTGTTTTAACTGACACGCAGCTTCGATTGCATTCAGATCATATTGGCTGATTTTGCCATCCGCTTTACTGAAATCCAGTGAACCGTCAGCATTATTAATTGCAATATCCTGTTCATCAGGTACGCATTTGTAGCAAGTAATTATCTTCATTGCATCTCCAGAAATCATGAAGGAAACGTTATTTATATCGGCGGTGTTAAATACAAATATCACGCTCTTTAATTCGGAAATAAAACATTAATCACCAATATTGAAAATGTCACACATTGATATTCATAACTTTCAATAGTGTTATGCATCTCACCAATATTGAAAGAAATGTGTCAAACAGGAAAATTTTCAATATTGTTTGCTGGTTCAACAATATTGAAAGATAAACACTTAAAAAAGTTAAAAAACCAACCACAAACAATTGAATATTAAGGATTAATATTGATATTCAAGCCAAAATTGCCAGCATAAAAAATCGTGATACACATCACAGAACCACCCGTTACGAATACCCATTATGAGTTACTCACTGAGGCGCCCCAGAGGTTAAATAGTTATCAACAAATCATTAATAATAAATAAACAAAAGATTACAAACGGGAACGCTAAATAAATTTCGTTTTCACACTGGAATTCAATTATGAAAAATGAAAAGAGAAAGTCGGGAATTGAACCTAAGGTTTTCTTTCCGCCATTAATAATTGTCGGGATACTTTGCTGGCTAACAGTAAGAGATCTTGATGCCGCTAATGTGGTTATTAATGCGGTATTTAGTTATGTCACCAATGTCTGGGGTTGGGCATTTGAATGGTATATGGTCATCATGCTCTTCGGCTGGTTCTGGCTGGTTTTTGGTCCGTACGCCAAAAAGAAATTAGGCGACGAAAAACCAGAATTTAGCACCGCCAGCTGGATTTTTATGATGTTCGCTTCCTGTACATCCGCTGCCGTACTGTTCTGGGGCTCGATAGAGATCTACTACTATATCTCTACGCCCCCCTTTGCTCTCGCCCCGAACTCTACAGGTGCGAAAGAGATAGGCCTGGCATACAGCCTGTTCCACTGGGGGCCGCTGCCATGGGCAACCTATAGCTTCCTCTCCGTTGCCTTCGCCTACTTCTTCTTTGTGCGCAAAATGGACGTCATCCGCCCCAGCTCTACACTGGTGCCGCTGGTTGGCGAAAAGCATGCAAAGGGCTTGTTCGGAACGATTGTCGATAACTTCTATCTGGTGGCGCTGATCTTTGCGATGGGTACCAGTCTCGGTCTGGCGACACCGCTGGTAACCGAGTGTATGCAGTACCTGTTCGGCATTCCGCATACGCTGCAATTAGATGCCATCATCATTACCTGCTGGATCATCCTGAACGCTATTTGCGTAGCCTGTGGCCTGCAAAAAGGGGTCAAGATCGCCAGTGATGTGCGTAGCTACCTGAGTTTCCTGATGCTCGGTTGGGTGTTTATCGTCAGCGGTGCCAGCTTCATCATGAACTATTTCACCGACTCCGTCGGGATGCTGCTGATGTATTTGCCGCGCATGTTGTTCTATACCGATGCTATCGGCAAAGGCGGCTTCCCGCAGGGCTGGACCGTCTTCTACTGGGCATGGTGGGTCATTTACGCCATCCAGATGAGTATCTTCCTGGCACGTATTTCTCGTGGTCGTACCGTACGTGAACTGTGCTTCGGGATGGTGCTGGGCCTGACCGCGTCGACCTGGATCCTGTGGACTGTCCTTGGCAGTAACACGCTGCTGCTGATGGATAAAAACATCCTCAATATCCCGCAGTTGATTGAACAGCACGGTGTGGCGCGCGCCATTATCGAAACCTGGGCCGCCTTACCATTTAGCACCGCCACGATGTGGGGATTCTTTATCCTCTGCTTCATTGCCACTGTCACTCTGATTAACGCCTGTTCCTATACCCTGGCGATGTCGACCTGTCGCGAAGTTCGCGACGGTGAAGAACCACCGCTGCTGGTCCGTATCGGGTGGTCCGTCCTGGTGGGCATCATCGGTATTGTTCTGCTGGCGCTGGGAGGATTGAAGCCGATTCAAACCGCCATCATTGCCGGGGGATGTCCGCTGTTCTTCGTCAACATCATGGTAACGCTGTCCTTTATTAAAGACGCCAAAGTGCACTGGAAAGACAAGTAATTCTCATTAACCCAATTGATCAAGAGGCTGAAAGATGGATTTCAACTTAAATGACGAACAGGAACTGTTTGTCGCCGGTATTCGTGAACTGATGGCCAGTGAGAACTGGGAAGCTTATTTTGCCGAGTGCGATCGCGACAGCGTCTATCCAGAACGTTTTGTAAAAGCACTGGCGGATATGGGGATTGATAGCCTGCTGATCCCGGAAGAACACGGTGGTCTGGAAGCGGGTTTCGTCACCGTTGCCGCCATCTGGATGGAACTGGGTCGTCTTGGCGCACCGACTTACGTGTTGTACCAATTGCCTGGAGGTTTTAACACTTTCCTGCGTGAAGGCACACAGGAGCAAATTGATAAAATCATGGCGTTCCAGGGAACCGGTAAGCAGATGTGGAACTCCGCGATCACCGAACCGGGAGCGGGATCAGATGTTGGTAGTCTGAAAACCACTTATACACGCAAAAATGGTAAGGTTTATCTTAATGGCAGTAAGTGTTTTATCACCAGTAGCGCCTATACCCCGTATATCGTGGTGATGGCGAGAGATGGTGCATCGCCGGATAAACCTGTTTATACCGAGTGGTTTGTTGACATGAGCAAAGCAGGTATCAAGGTCAACAAGCTGGAGAAACTTGGTCTGCGCATGGATAGCTGCTGTGAAATCACCTTTGATGACGTCGAACTGGATGAGAAAGACATGTTCGGTCGGGAAGGTAATGGTTTCAACCGCGTAAAAGAAGAGTTTGACCACGAACGTTTCCTCGTCGCTCTGACCAACTACGGTACGGCAATGTGCGCCTTTGAAGATGCAGCGCGCTACGCTAATCAGCGTGTACAGTTTGGCGAAACTATCGGCCGTTTCCAGCTGATTCAGGAGAAGTTTGCGCATATGGCGATCAAACTGAACTCCATGAAAAACATGCTACTGGAAGCCGCATGGAAAGCGGATAACGGCACCATTACCTCGGGTGACGCGGCAATGTGCAAATACTTCTGCGCCAATGCCGCGTTCGAAGTGGTAGACAGTGCTATGCAGGTACTGGGTGGCGTGGGTATCGCGGGCAACCATCGCATTACCCGTTTCTGGCGTGACCTGCGCGTTGACCGTGTTTCTGGTGGTTCTGACGAAATGCAGATCCTGACGTTGGGTCGTGCGGTACTCAAGCAATACCGCTAAGTGGGATGCCGGATGGCGCTGTGCTTATCCGGCCTACAACTAACTGCCAGGAGCAAAAGAATGAATCATTTACCAATGCCAACCTTTGGGCCGCTTGCCGGGCTGCGGGTTGTCTTTTCAGGAATTGAAATTGCCGGGCCGTTCGCTGGGCAAATGTTTGCCGAATGGGGTGCGGAAGTTATCTGGATAGAGAACGTGGCATGGGCCGATACCATCCGCGTACAGCCAAACTACCCACAGCTTTCACGCCGTAACCTGCACGCCCTGTCGCTGAATATTTTCAAAGATGAGGGCCGGGAAGCGTTTCTGAAATTAATGGAAACCACCGACATCTTCATCGAAGCCAGTAAGGGCCCGGCCTTTGCCCGTCGCGGCATTACTGATGAGGTATTGTGGGAGCATAACCCGAAACTGGTTATCGCCCACCTTTCCGGCTTCGGTCAGTTTGGCACCGAGGAGTACACCAATCTTCCGGCTTATAACACCATCGCGCAGGCATTCAGCGGCTATCTGATCCAAAACGGCGACGTTGATCAACCTATGCCCGCCTTCCCATACACCGCCGATTACTTTTCTGGCATGACCGCAACCACCGCCGCGCTGGCTGCGCTGCACAAAGTGCGCGAAACAGGGAAAGGGGAAAGTATTGACGTTGCCATGTACGAAGTGATGCTGCGTATGGGTCAGTACTTCATGATGGATTACTTCAACGGCGGCGAAATTTGCCCACGCATGACCAAAGGTAAAGACCCCTACTACGCCGGTTGTGGTCTGTACAAATGTGCTGATGGCTACATTGTTATGGAACTGGTTGGTATCACGCAAATCAACGAGTGCTTTAAAGATATTGGTCTGGCTCACATCCTCGGTACCCCTGAAGTCCCGGAAGGCACTCAGCTTATCCATCGCGTTGAATGCCCATACGGCCCATTAGTCGAAGAAAAACTGGATGCCTGGCTGGCGGAACACACGATTGCCGAGGTCCAGGCACGCTTTGCCGAGCTGAACATCGCTTGCGCGAAAGTACTGACTATTCCAGAACTGGAAGGCAACCCGCAGTACGTTGCCCGTGAATCCATTACTCAGTGGCAAACGATGGATGGTCGCACCTGCAAAGGGCCAAACATCATGCCGAAATTCAAAAATAATCCGGGGAAAATCTGGCGTGGCATGCCATCACACGGCATGGATACCGCCGCCATTCTGAAAAATATCGGTTATAGCGAAGCAGACATAAATGAGCTGGTCGGCAAAGGCCTGGCCAGGGTTGAGGAATAAACGCGACGCGCTAACCCACGGGTTTGGTTAGCGCTCACGCCTGTTTTCAGTGGATAAAGCAATATGGATATCGTTGGCGGACAAAACTTACGTCAGATGTGGGACGACCTGGCCGGGGCGTACGGAGATAAAACGGCACTTATTTTCGAATCCTGCGAAGGAAACGTTCAGCAGTTTAGCTATGCCTCGCTCAATGAAGAGATTAACCGCACGGCAAACCTGTTCCATTCCTTAGGGGTCCGCAAGGGCGATAAGGTCGCATTGCATCTGGATAACTGTCCGGAGTTTATTTTTTGCTGGTTTGGACTGGCAAAAATCGGTGCCATTATGGTCCCGATCAATGCCCGTCTGCTGGGTGAAGAAAGCGCCTGGATCCTGCGAAACAGTCAGGTGCGCCTGCTGGTCACCAGCGCCCAGTTTTATCCTATGTACCGCCAGATACGCCTGGAAAACGAGACACCACTGAATCACATCTGTCTGATTGGCGATCGGCTTCCGGCGGATGACGGCGTGAGCCACTTTTCCCTCCTGAAAGACCGACAGTCGGCCACGCTATGCTATACACCTGCGCTATCCACTGACGACACGGCAGAAATTCTGTTTACCTCAGGCACCACCTCGCGGCCTAAAGGGGTGGTGATTACCCACTACAACCTGCGTTTTGCAGGTTACTACTCTGCCTGGCAGATCGCCCTGCGCGATGATGATGTGTACATGACGGTGATGCCCGCCTTCCATATCGACTGCCAGTGCACGGCTGCAATGCCGGCATTTTCATCAGGGAGCACTTTCGTGCTGATTGAGAAGTACAGCGCCCGGGGCTTCTGGGACCAGGTACGTAAATATCAAGCGACGGTGACGGAATGCATCCCGATGATGATCAGAACGCTGATGGTACAGCCCGCCTCACCGACGGACAGGCAACATCATCTACGTGAAGTGATGTTCTACCTCAACTTATCAGAGCAGGAAAAAGACGACTTTACCGGTCGCTTTGGTGTCAGGCTGCTGACCTCCTACGGTATGACAGAAACTATCGTCGGCATTATTGGCGACCGTCCAGGAGACAAACGGCGCTGGCCTTCAATTGGTCGTGTCGGCTTTAGCTATGAAGCAGAAATCCGCGACGATCAAAACCGTCCTCTGCCCGCCGGAGAAATTGGCGAAATCTGTATTAAAGGCGTGCCGGGCAAAACCATCTTCAAAGAGTACTACGCGCAACCGGAGGCAACCGCCAAAGCGCTGGAACCTGAGGGCTGGTTACATACCGGTGATTCTGGCTATCAGGATGAGGATGGCTATTTTTATTTCGTCGACAGACGCTGCAACATGATTAAACGCGGCGGGGAAAATGTCTCCTGCGTTGAGCTGGAAAATATCATTTCTGCACATCCGAAAATTCAGGACATTGTTGTTGTCGGTATCAAGGACACTATCCGTGATGAAGCGATTAAAGCATTTATTGTCCTGAATGAAGGTGAAACATTAAGCGAGGCCGAGTTTTTCAGCTTCTGCGAACACAATATGGCGAAATTTAAGGTTCCCTCTTTTATGGAGATCAGAACCGACCTGCCGCGCAATTGTTCAGGAAAAATAATTAAAAAAAATCTGAAATAACCCTTCCGACAGGAACTCCTCCTGCCGGGAAATCTATTTATCTGGAGATGAACTATGAGTGATTCATTACATCTGACCCGTAACGGCTCGATCCTGGAAATTACCCTCGACCGGCCTAAAGCCAATGCCATTGACGCCAAAACCAGCTTTGCCATGGGTGAAGCGTTTCTTAATTTTCGTGACGACCCGGAATTACGCGTAGCGATTATCACCGGCGGCGGTGAGAAATTCTTTTCTGCGGGCTGGGACTTAAAAGCGGCAGCTGAAGGTGAAGCGCCAGATGCCGATTTTGGCCCAGGCGGCTTCGCCGGTTTAACCGAAATATTCGATCTCGATAAACCGGTCATCGCTGCGGTAAACGGCTATGCGTTTGGCGGTGGTTTTGAATTGGCGCTGGCAGCGGATTTTATTGTCTGCGCGGAAAACGCCAGCTTCGCACTGCCGGAAGCCAAGCTCGGGATCGTGCCTGACAGCGGCGGCGTACTGCGTCTGCCTAAGCTGCTGCCACCGGCAATCGTCAACGAAATGGTGATGACCGGCAGACGAATGAGCGCCGAAGAAGCGCTGCGTTGGGGTATCGTCAACCGCGTTGTCAGCCAGGGCGAACTGATGGATAGCGCGCGTGAACTGGCGCAGCAGTTGGTCAATAGCGCCCCGCTGGCTATCGCCGCACTGAAAGAGATCTATCGCACCACCAGCGAAATGCCGGTGGAAGAAGGCTACCGCTACATCCGTAGCGGCGTACTGAAACACTATCCGGCTGTCCTGCACTCTGAAGATGCGCTGGAAGGACCACAGGCATTTGCGGAAAAACGCGATCCGGTGTGGAAAGGCCGTTAATCAAGACATGCCGGATAGCGGTATAAACGCCTTATCCGGCCTACGAACACGGCATGTTAGCCCGATAAGCGCCATCCGGCAAAAAAGCGAGGAGCAACCATGAGCTATTACGCCTTTGAAGGACTGATTCCGGTCGTACACCCGGATGCGTATGTCCACCCCAGCGCCGTGCTGATTGGCGATGTCATTGTGGGGGCCGGTGTGTATATAGGCCCGCACGCGTCACTGCGTGGTGATTATGGCCGTCTGATCCTCGAGGCAGGTTCTAATCTGCAGGATGGCTGTATCATGCACGGCTATTGCGACACCGATACCATCGTGCATGAGAATGGACACATCGGTCATGGCGCTATTTTACATGGCTGCGTGGTCGGTCGGGATGCTTTGATTGGCATGAACAGCGTCATTATGGACGGCGCAGTGATTGGAGAAGAGAGCATTGTTGCCGCCATGAGCTTTGTCAAAGCCGGATTTCAGGGGGAGGCAAGACAGATGCTGGTTGGCTCACCGGCTCGCGTACTGCGCGAAGTCACCGATCAGGAACTACACTGGAAACGGCTGAACACCAAAGAGTATCAGGATCTTGCCATTCGCTGTCAGACTGGCTTACACGAAACGCAGCCACTAACGCAGGTCGAAAAAAACCGACCGCGCCTGCAAGGCACGACGGATGTGAAGCCGAAATCAGCACAGTAATTGATGCCGGATGCGCTCACGCTAATCCGGCCTACGCGTCAATCACCGCTTGTACCGCCATCAGGCAAACTGACCATTAGCGACGCATACTCTTGGAGAGCATCATTTGCCATTTCTGCTCACGGTTGAGCTCTGTTGGAGGAACCGCTGACAGGCGCGGCGTTTTCGCCATGCTCACCTTTTTTTCCTGCAAATTGTGATTCAATCTGCTGTAAAGATGGGAATCAATACTGATGACTTTCACCAGCCGCTGGCACTGACAGCCCCGACCGGCAATCTGATTAGGGATCATCTTAACTTCACAAACGATTTCCCCCACTTCAGACAGAATATAGGAGAGCGTATTAATCGCTTTGCAGTGCTCAATATCAAAATGGCGGGAAATTTCCTTTGCGGTGATCCAACGATCCTCAGCCATCATCCAGTCAGCAATTAACAAATAAAGCGGTCTTTCAACATATTTTTCACACATAAGCACACCATTTCACAAATTAAAAATCTGGCTACGGCCTGTCCAAATTAATAAAAACTAAGCCATATTAAAATTGTGGATATAAAGGATAGTATGCGACTTGAATGTTGATTAGTGTGAGCTATATCGTGCTTATTACATTGAAAATGTGGTTATGAAAGTGCATTTGGCCAGGAATGACCTTACTCGAATTTAAAAAAGGGTTTCTTTACAGAAACCCTTTCAAAATTATATTGCTGGTCAGGTTAACGCAATTATCACCGAACCTATTTTTTATGACTTTTTGATCTGCGCGTGCATTTCCTGGACAGAAGTCACCTTCTCGGTCGCATCTGCATTCAACGCCATCGCCGTGGCAAAACCGCCGTTCAGCGTTGTGTCGTAATGCACCTTATACTGCAGCGCGCTGCGGCGAATCAGCTTGGAGTCCTCAATCGCCTGACGACCTTCAGTGGTGTTGATGATGTAGGTGTATTCGCCATTCTTGATACGGTCCTGAATGTGCGGACGGCCTTCATGCACTTTGTTTACCAAACGTGGATTAATACCCGCTTCACCCAGCACAATCGCCGTGCCGTGTGTAGCATCCAGCTCGAAACCAAACTTCAACAGTTTCGCCGCCAGGTCTACTACACGTTCTTTATCGCCTTCACGTACGGAGAGCAGCGCACGGCCCTGTTTTTTCATGGTAGAACTGCTGCCCAACTGTGCCTTAGCGAACGCTTCGGCAAAGGTACGCCCCACGCCCATGACTTCACCGGTAGAGCGCATTTCTGGCCCTAACAGCGGGTCAACACCTGGGAATTTGTTGAACGGCAGCACCACTTCTTTCACGGAGTAGTACGGCGGGATAATTTCTTTGGTTACGCCCTGCTGTGCCAATGTTTTACCCGCCATCACACGTGCCGCCACTTTCGCCAGCGGTACACCAGTGGCTTTAGAGACGAACGGTACAGTACGCGCTGCACGTGGGTTAACTTCAATCAGGTAAACTTCGTTGTTCTTCACGGCAAACTGGACGTTCATCAGGCCACGCACCTGCAGTTCGAAGGCCAGTTTCTGCACCTGTTGACGCATGACGTCCTGAATTTCCTGACTCAGCGTATAAGCAGGCAGAGAACATGCGGAGTCACCAGAGTGCACGCCCGCCTGTTCGATGTGTTCCATGATGCCGCCAATCAGCACCATTTCACCGTCACAAATGGCATCCACGTCAACTTCTACCGCATCGTCGAGGAAGCGATCCAGCAGCACTGGCGCGTCGTTGGACACGCTAACTGCCGTCTGGAAGTAACGACGCAGGTCGGCTTCGTCGTAGACAATTTCCATCGCGCGGCCGCCGAGAACGTAGGACGGACGCACCACCAACGGATAACCGATTTCTTTTGCTTTCTCAACAGCTTGCTCGATAGCGGTTACGGTGGCGTTGGCCGGTTGCTTCAGCTTCAGACGGTCAACCGCCTGCTGGAAACGTTCACGGTCTTCGGCACGGTCAATCGCATCCGGGCTGGTACCGATAACCGGAACACCTGCAGCTTCCAGCGCACGAGCCAGTTTCAGCGGAGTCTGACCACCGTACTGAACGATAACGCCTTTCGGCTTCTCGATACGCACGATTTCCAGCACATCTTCCAGCGTCACCGGCTCGAAGTACAGACGGTCAGACGTGTCGTAGTCGGTTGAAACGGTTTCCGGGTTACAGTTGACCATGATGGTCTCGTAACCGTCTTCACGCAGCGCCAATGAAGCGTGTACACAGCAGTAGTCGAATTCAATCCCCTGGCCGATACGGTTCGGACCACCACCCAGAACCATAATTTTATCGCGGTCTACGGACGGATTCGCTTCACACTCTTCTTCATACGTGGAGTACATGTAAGCAGTATCGGTAGCAAATTCTGCGGCACAGGTGTCAACGCGCTTGTAAACCGGGTGCAGCTTATACTGTTCACGCAGTTTGCGAATTTCTGCTTCGCGCACGCCAGCCAGTTTAGCCAGACGCGCATCGGCGAAGCCTTTGCGTTTAAGCATACGCAGGAAGTCAGCGTCGAGGCCGTTAATGCCCACGTCCGCCACTTTTTCTTCCAGACGCACCAGCTCTTCAATCTGCACCAGGAACCAGCGGTCAATGTTGGTCAGGTTGAACACACCATCGACGGACAGGCCAGCACGGAACGCATCAGCGATGTACCAGATACGCTCAGCGCCTGCGTCTTTCAGCTCACGGCGGATTTTAGTCAGTGCTTCCGGGTCATCCAGGCTTACTTTCGGGTCAAAACCGGTCGCGCCCACTTCCAGGCCACGCAGCGCTTTCTGCAAGGATTCCTGCTGGGTGCGGCCAATCGCCATCACTTCACCAACAGATTTCATCTGGGTCGTCAGACGGTCGTTTGCGCCCGCAAATTTCTCGAAGTTAAAACGTGGAATCTTCGTCACAACGTAGTCGATGGACGGCTCGAAAGATGCCGGAGTACGACCGCCAGTGATGTCGTTCATCAGCTCATCGAGGGTGTAACCCACCGCCAGTTTCGCCGCTACTTTCGCAATCGGGAAGCCCGTTGCTTTAGACGCCAGCGCTGAGGAACGGGATACACGCGGGTTCATTTCGATGACAATCAGGCGACCATTTTTCGGATTCACCGCAAATTGCACGTTGGAACCACCGGTTTCCACACCGATTTCACGCAGCACCGCCATCGAGGCGTTACGCATGATTTGATATTCTTTGTCGGTCAGTGTCTGCGCTGGGGCAACGGTGATGGAGTCGCCGGTATGGATACCCATCGCGTCGAAGTTTTCGATGGAGCAGACGATGATGCAGTTGTCGTTTTTATCACGCACCACTTCCATCTCGTACTCTTTCCAACCAATCAGCGATTCATCAATCAGCAGCTCGTTGGTTGGGGAGAGATCCAGACCGCGTTCGCAGATTTCTTCGAACTCTTCGCGGTTATAGGCGATACCGCCGCCGGTGCCGCCCATGGTGAAGCTGGGACGGATAATGCACGGGAAGCCAACATCAGCGGCAACCGCCAATGCTTCTTCCATGGTGTGGGCGATGCCTGAACGCGCAGTGTCGAGGCCGATTTTCTTCATCGCGATGTCGAAGCGACGACGGTCTTCTGCTTTATCAATAGCATCTGCCGTCGCGCCAATCATGGTCACGCCGAACTCAGCCAGTACGCCCTGACGTTCCAGTTCCAGCGCACAGTTCAGCGCCGTCTGGCCGCCCATAGTCGGCAGCACCGCATCCGGGCGCTCTTTTTCGATAATTTTGCGTACCACTTCCCAGTGAATCGGCTCGATATAGGTTGCATCGGCCATTTCCGGGTCGGTCATGATGGTTGCCGGGTTGGAGTTCACCAGAATGACGCGGTAACCCTCTTCACGCAGCGCTTTACACGCCTGCGCACCGGAATAGTCAAACTCACACGCCTGACCGATTACAATCGGGCCCGCGCCCAGAATCAGGATACTTTTTATGTCTGTACGTTTTGGCATGGCTCTTATACTCCTGATTATTTCGCGGACTGACGGTATTGCTCAATAAGCTCGATAAAGTGGTCAAACAACGGCGCAGCGTCGTGCGGACCTGGGCTCGCCTCCGGGTGTCCCTGGAAGCTGAATGCCGGTTTATCGGTACGATGAATCCCCTGCAGGGTGCCGTCGAACAGTGACTTGTGGGTCACGCGTAGGTTGGCAGGCATGGAGGCCTCATCAACCGCAAAACCGTGGTTCTGCGCGGTGATCATCACGGTATTGTTATCAATATCTTTCACCGGATGGTTGCCGCCGTGGTGGCCAAACTTCATCTTGATGGTTTTGGCACCGCTCGCCAGCGCCAGCAGTTGATGGCCGAGGCAGATGCCAAATACCGGAATATCAGTTTCGAGGAATTTCTGAATCGCGGTAATCGCGTAATCGCACGGTGCCGGGTCGCCAGGACCGTTGGACAAGAAGATACCGTCCGGATTCATCTTCAGGACCTCTTCTGCAGAGGTCTGCGCCGGTACTACCGTCAGGCGGCAACCGCGATCCGCTAACATACGCAGAATGTTGCGCTTGGCACCAAAATCATAAGCCACAACGTGGAACGGGAGTTCATCAGCAGATTTTGCTTCCGGTAAGTCACCTGCCAGCGTCCAGCTACCCTGCGTCCAGCTATACGGCTCCGCAGTGGTCACTTCTTTCGCCAGATCCATACCGTTCAGGCCCGGAAATGCTTTGGCTTTTTCCAGCGCCAGTGCCGCATCCGGGTTGTCACCCGCAATAATGCAGCCGTTCTGTGCGCCCTTTTCACGCAGCAGGCGCGTCAGCTTACGGGTATCGATATCGGCAATCGCCACGATGTTATGGCGCTTCAGGTAAGAAGAAAGGTCTTCAGTATCGCGGAAGTTGCTGGCAATCAGCGGCAGGTCGCGAATGACCAGGCCTTGCGCATGTACCTGAGAAGATTCTGCATCGGCTTCATTGGTGCCGACATTACCGATATGAGGATAAGTAAGAGTGACGATTTGGCGGGAATAGGAAGGATCAGTGAGGATTTCTTGATAACCGGTCATTGAAGTATTGAAAACGACTTCCCCAACCGCCGAACCTGTTGCCCCTATGGCCCGACCGTGAAACTGGGTTCCGTCTTCCAGAACCAATAGCGCTGACTTAATCAAAACACCCTCCAGAGAATATTCACTCACTTTATTTGCATATTAATTCATTAACACACCATGAATCAATGCAAATTTGCTTACCTATGGATTTCTGGCAAACGGCGGCATTCTAGAGATAGCCCACGTAAAAGTCTACCCAAAAGGACAATTTTTATTATTATTTTGCGCCATTGACGAATTAACCCGCCTCCAGGCATCAAAAAGATCAACTAACTTAGAGTGGAAAACGCTTGCGGAGCAGGAAGAGTATCAAATCTCAGAAACAAGAGATAAAAAGTAGACCAAATGGTCAAAATTTACATTTAACCAACAAAAAAAGACAATGAAACTTATAAAAACAAGGAACTCAATTTAAAAACAACATCAAATATATAAAATAAAGGGCAATAAAATATTGCCCTATGTAATCAAATAATTATGACTACAATAACCACATCACGAAGGGTAATAAACCTTACAAATTGCGTAAATCAAGCACATCTCGCATATCAAAAAGACCATTTGATTTAGATTTCAGCCAAATAGCCGATCTCACAGCACCGTTGGCGAATGTCATACGACTGGAGGCTTTATGCGTAATCTCGATGCGCTCACCAATATCAGCAAACATCGCGGTATGTTCCCCAACGATATCTCCCGCACGCACCGTAGCAAAACCGATAGTGCCCGGCACACGTTCACCGGTATAACCTTCACGCGCATAGACGGCACAGTCTTTTAAATCTTTATCCAGTGCCCCGGCTATCGCCTCCCCCATCGCCAGCGCGGTACCAGACGGCGCATCCACTTTATGGCGGTGGTGAGCTTCAATAATTTCAATGTCGGTATAGTCACCCATGACTTTCGCGGCTTTCTCCAGCAACTTCAGCATGACGTTAACGCCGACGCTAAAGTTAGCGGCGAAGACGATGCCAATATCCTGTGCGGCATCGTGAATAGCCTGTTTTCCCGCATCATCAAAACCAGTGGTACCAATTACCATGCCTTTGCCGTGCTGGCGACAAAACGCCAGATGTGTCAGCGTACCTTCAGGACGGGTAAAATCGATAAAAACATCAAAATCATCTTTTATCGCTTCAAGGCTGCTTTGCACGGTCACGCCCGTCTTTCCTGCGCCCGCCAGTTCCCCGGCATCGCTACCCAGTAAGGAAGAGCCTTCACGTTCCAGCGCCGCACCAAGCTGTACGCCATCCATACCCAGCGTGGCCTGAATCAACTGACGCCCCATGCGTCCTCCGGCTCCCGCGATGGCAACGCGGATTTGTGCATCATGCATAGCTATTCTCTTTTGTTAATTTTACGTAAATCGTTTTCAGATTAACCAGCGTATCGCTGCGCCGCCAGCCGAAAACGTCGATAATTAGAATTTAATGATAAACAGGGAAAGATATCAGTAAAAGGCATGACGCCACGGAATAAGCAGCGTCATATCGTTATATAGCGTGGAAATCAGGGGGCCAGTGCCAGAACGTGCGCCACCCACTGCTGGAATCCCTCAACGTTCAGCCCCAGTGCCACCTGGGCATTAGCGGGTTGCCCCAACCGCCCTTCGATATCTACTACCGTTGTACCAGCGGTATATTCCCCCTGCGTTTCAACGGCGACAAAACAGGGCTTGAGCGTAAAGAGATCCGGGCGCACCAGCCAGGCAATCGCACAGAGGTCGTGCATTCGCAGCCCCGTATTCATGCTACCGCTACGGTAATGACTGAACAGCGCATGCAGCATTTTTCCGGTCTGATTAAGCCCTGGTAACGTCGCCAGATAATCCGGCGCAAGCATGGCCTGGTTGGTCACGTCCAGCCCGCACATTACAATCTCCAGCCCACTCTGGAATACTTTCGCTGCCGCTTCCGGGTCGATAGCAATATTAAACTCAGCGTTTGGCGTGAAGTTCCCGCGCCCGGCCGAACCACCCATAATCACCAGACGCTGAATGTTGAATACGCATTCAGGATAATGAGTGAGGAGCAACGCAATATTCGTTAAGGGGCCAATGGCGACCAACGTCACCGGTTGTGGGGCATGCATCAGCGCGTCACGAATGGCCTGAAAAGCAGGTTTTGCCAGCGGCTGGCGGTCGTGCTCGACAAACTCGTACCCTTCCATGCCGGACTCCCCGTGTACAGAAGCAGCATCGCGCAACGGGCGCACCAGCGGCATGGATGCGCCCTGCGCCAGGGGAATATCCGCATTCCAGAAATGCAGCAACTGCAATGCGTTACGGGTGGTTTTTTCCACCGAAACATTGCCTGCTACCGTGGTCATTAGTTGTAGATCCAACTCAGGGGCAAACAACGCAGCGGCAATTGCAGCGGCATCATCAATGCCGGGATCGGTATCAAGAATGATCGGTAAGCGCATGGTTTCTCCAAAAAAAATGCCAGACGTTAAGTCTGGCATCTTCGCATAATCGTGACGTGAAAGACTTACTCTACTTCACGAACATCCACACGCAGTTCTTTAGGCACTTCGAAAACGATATTCTCTTCACGGCCTTCAAGCGGGATAGCTTCTCCACCGCCCAACTCCTGCAGACGAGCAATCACATTCTGAACCAGAATATCGGGTGCCGAAGCACCGGCCGTTACGCCCACACATTTCGCGGCTTTCACCCACTCTTCCTGGATATCAGTCGCATCATCAATCAGATACGCGGCTTTCCCCATCCGCTGCGCCAGTTCAGCCAGACGGTTAGAGTTAGACGAGTTTTTCGAGCCGACAACCAACACAACATCCGCCAGCTCCGCCAGCGCACGTACCGCTTCCTGACGGTTAGTGGTGGCATAGCAGATATCGTCTTTTCGCGGCCCGACGATTTTCGGGAAGCGTTGGCGCAGCGCGTCGATGACATCCGAAGTATCGTCAACGGAGAGCGTGGTCTGCGTCATGAAGGAAAGTTTACCTTCATTTTTCACGTCCAGTTTCAGCACATCTTCCGGTGATTCAACCAGATACATCCCCCCTTGCGGGTTGCTGTATTGGCCCATCGTACCTTCAACTTCCGGGTGCCCGGCGTGACCGATCAGGATCGACTCTTCGCCGCGACGGCTGGCCCGGGCGACTTCCATGTGCACCTTGGTCACCAACGGACAGGTCGCATCAAAAACTGTAAGGTCGCGGCCTTTGGCTTCGTTACGCACTGCCTGAGATACGCCGTGGGCTGAGAAAATCAAAATTGAGCCGTCTGGCACTTCACTGATTTGCTCAATAAAAATAGCGCCGCGCTCACGCAGGCTATCCACCACGTAGCGGTTATGCACCACTTCGTGACGGACATAAATCGGCGCGCCGTAAATAGCCAGCGCGTTTTCTACAATGCTGATAGCGCGGTCTACGCCAGCGCAGAAACCGCGCGGGTTGGCCAACAGGATCTGCATTTTACGCCTCCAGTACTGGTTCGACTTCCAGCACTTCAATATCAAAATGAACGGTATGCCCAGCCAGCGGATGGTTGAAATCAACCGTGATCGAATCACCGTTGATTTCGCGGATAACACCTGGCATCTCACTGCCGTCCATTGCGGTAAAGAGCATGATTGCGCCAATTTCTGGCTCACCCGCGTCCATAAATTCCCGACGCGAGAAGTACTGAATTAAGTCCGGGCTGGTGATGCCAAAGGCCGCATCCGGTTCCAGGGAGAACGTGGTTTTATCGCCCTCTTTTAACCCCAGCAGGTGCTGCTCCAGTCCTTCAGACAGAGAACCATCGCCCAGGCGAAACAGCGCAGGCTTGCCGTTATTGCGGGTTGACTCTGCGGTGGAGCCATCGTCGAGCTTGAGGGTGAAGTGCACCAGCACCGCACTGTTACTCTGTACTGATTTAGACATGCAGGTTGCTCTTTAAAATTGCTGCCGACTGTTTGCCCGGTGGCGCTACGCTTACCGGGCCTACAAGGATCGCAGTATATTGTAGGCCGGATTAGCATAGCGCCATCCGGCATTTTTTATGCGGCTTTTTTCTCTTTCGACGGTAAGAAGCCTTCAAGAACAATCAACGCCGCGCCGATACAAATCGCCGTATCTGCCAGGTTGAAGGTCGCGAAATGCCAGTCTCCGACGTAAAAGTCAATCATATCAACCACAAAGCCGTGCCACAGGCGGTCGAACAAGTTGCCCAGCGCACCGCCAATGATTAACGCATACGCGATGTTATTCAGCTTCTGCGTCGCCTTCGAGCGATACATCATCACCATCAGGATGACGCAAATACCGATGGCAATGCCGGCAAAGAACCAACGCTGCCAGCCACCGCTATCGGCTAAGAAGCTGAACGCCGCACCGTAGTTACGTGCATAGTGCAGATTAAGCGACGGGAACAGCGACACCGTATCCCCCAGAGCAAAGTTCTGGAGGATCAGGTATTTGCTGCCTAAGTCAATAATCAGCACGGCTACCACCAGCCACAGCCAGCGTAGCCCTGTTGAACAAAGAGGCTTACTCATCAGGCAAACTTACGTTGTTCGCCATCACCGGCGATGTTGCTGACACAGCGTCCGCAGATATCTGCATGTTCCGCCACCTGGCCGACGTCAGTGGTGTAATGCCAGCAGCGCGGGCACTTCTCACCTTCGGCTTTACTCAGTACGATCTTCAGCCCTTTGAGCAATTCGCTCTGCTGAGCATCAGCAGGTGCTGCGGCATAATCCGCAACAGTCGCACCGGAGGTCAACAGGACAAAACGCAACTCTTCGCCTAGTGCGGTCAGTTTCGCCGCCAGTTCAGGTTCGGCGTACAGGGTCACTGCCGCTTCCAGAGAACCGCCGACTTTCTTATCCGCACGCGCCTGCTCGATAACCTTGTTCACTTCGCCACGTACTTTCAGCAGCTCGTCCCAGAATGCGTCGTTCATGGCTTCGGTTTCGCCTAAGCCAAACAGACCGTCGTACCATTCACCAGTGAAGACGTATTTCTCGCGGGAACCCGGCAGGTAACCCCAGATTTCGTCTGCGGTGAAGGACATGATCGGTGCCATCCAACGAACCAGCGCTTCCGCAATATGGAACAGCGCAGTCTGGCAGCTACGACGCGCCCGGCTTTCCGCTTTCGCGGTGTACTGACGGTCTTTGATGATATCAAGGTAGAACGACCCCATTTCTACGGAGCAGAAGCGCATCAGACGCTGTACCACTTCGTGGAAGTCATAGGCTTCGTAAGCTTTCAGGATCTCTTCCTGAGCCGCCTGCGCACAACCTACCGCCCACCTGTCCAGTACCACCATATCTTCCGGTTTCACCATATCTTTAACCGGATCGAACCCGTTCAGGTTCGCCAGCAGGAAGCGCGCGGTGTTACGGATACGACGATAGCTGTCAGCAGCACGTTTCAGAATTTCATCGGAAACAGCCATTTCACCGGTATAGTCGGTCGATGCCACCCACAGACGCAGAATATCCGCGCCCAGTTTGTTCATCACATCCTGCGGAGAAACGGTGTTACCGATAGACTTGGACATCTTACGGCCCTGACCATCAACGGTGAAACCATGGGTCAGTACCTGACGGTAAGGCGCTTTGCCTTTCATTGCGGTGGAGATCATCAAAGAAGACATGAACCAACCACGGTGCTGGTCAGAGCCTTCCAGATACATATCTGCCGCATGCCCTGCAAACTCAGGACGCACGTCAACGACGGATGAATGGGTTGAACCGGAGTCAAACCACACGTCCAGCGTATCCGGTACTTTGACGTACTGATCAGCTTCATCGCCGAGGATATCTTTCGGGTCGAGATCCCACCACGCCTGGATACCGTCTATCTCAACGCGTTTGGCAACTTCTTCCATCAGTTCGATAGCGCGCGGGTGCAGCTCTTCGGTGTCTTTGTGGACAAACAGAGACATCGGCACGCCCCACGTACGCTGACGGGAGATACACCAGTCAGGACGGTTAGCAACCATCGATTCAATACGCGCCTGGCCCCAGTCAGGGATCCACTGTACGCCTTTGATCTCTTTCAGCGACTGCGCACGCAGGCCTTTCTGATCCATGCTGACGAACCACTGCGGAGTTGCGCGGAAGATGATCGGCGACTTGTGACGCCAGCAGCATGGATAGCTGTGCTGCATCTTCTCAACGTGCAGCAGCGCGCCTTTTTCACTCAGCAGCGCAACAATTTTGTCGTTAGCTTTAAAGACGTTCACACCATCGAGTTCCGGGTAGGTGCCCGCCAGGTATGCGCCGTCCGGGCCAACCGGGTTAGCGATTTCCAGACCGTATTTCTGGCTGATGACGTAGTCATCCGGGCCGTGGCCGCCAGCGGTATGGACCGCACCGGTACCCGCATCCAGCGTAACGTGATCGCCAAGGATAGCCGGCACGTCAAAGCCCATAAACGGATGGGTAAAGCGCAGCAGTTCCAGCTCAGCGCCTTTTACGGTGCCAAGGATAGTGTATTCAGCCGCGCCAATACGTTGCATTACGCTTTCAACCAGATCTTTTGCCAGAATTACCGCCTGGCCGTCCATCTGTACCAGCGCATAGTCAAAGTCAGGTGCCAGAGAGATCGCACGGTTAGCCGGTAACGTCCACGGGGTGGTGGTCCAGATAACCAGAGAGATTGGGCCATTGACATCAGAGACGCCAAATTTTGCTTTTACTGCGTCCGGGTCGGCCGCATGGAACGCAACGTCGATAGATGGAGACGTTTTGTCATAATACTCAACTTCCGCTTCCGCCAGCGCAGAACGACAGTCAACGCACCAGTGCACGGGTTTCGCGCCTTTATGCAGGTGGCCGTTACCGATGATTTTGCCCAACGCACGAATAATGTTGGCTTCAGTTTTGAAGTCCATGGTCAGATACGGATGCGACCAGTCGCCCAGCACGCCAAGACGAATAAAGTCTTTACGCTGACCGTCAACCTGCGTTGCAGCATATTCGCGGCACTTAGCACGGAACTCCGCAGCGGTGAACTTCTCACCGGGTTTACCGTATTCCTGCTCCACTTTCAGCTCGATAGGCAGACCGTGGCAGTCCCAGCCCGGAACGTAAGGCGAGTCATAACCCGTGAGTCCTTTGGACTTCACGATAATGTCTTTCAGAATCTTGTTAACCGAGTGACCAATATGAATGCTGCCATTCGCATAAGGAGGGCCATCATGCAGAATGAAGGTTTTTTTGCCTTTTTTGGCCGCACGAATGATGCCGTACAGGTCATCATCAGTCCAACGCGCCAGCATTCCCGGTTCACGCTTGGCGAGATCGCCGCGCATCGGGAACCCTGTTTCCGGCAAATTCAGGGTTGATTTATAGTCACTCATCAGATTCTCGGTTCCGTATTTAAAACTCGTATAGGCATTAAGCCGGTTTTGTTAGCCCAAAAAAATCGCGGGCAGTTAACTCATCACGCGCAATCTGCGCTTTTAGTTCATCCAGCGAAGCAAATCGCTGTTCGTTGCGTATCTTTTTACGCAGTACTACATCTATATGGCGACCGTAGAGGTCCATTGCAACATCCAGTAGATGCACTTCCAACTGCTGACGTACACCGGCAACCGTCGGACGGGTGCCAATGTTAGCTACGCCGGGAAAAGGCTTTTCACCCAATCCCATCACTTCAACCGCATATACCCCTTTCACTGGGGAAACCTGGCGACGCAGCGGTAAATTTGCCGTCGGGAAACCGATAGTTCGCCCCAGTTCATCGCCATGTACGACACGTCCTGAAATGGTAAAAGGGTGTCCAAGCAAACTTTCGGCCAGTTGCAGGTTATCGTCTGCCAGCGCCTGACGCACAGCGGTGCTGCTGATCCGCACACCGCCTTCACAGAAGGTTTGGGTACTGGTGATATCAAAACCATACTCAGCGCCCGCTTCCTGTAATAACAAGAAATCGCCCGCGCGGCTAGCGCCAAAGCGGAAATCATCACCAACAGCAAGAAATTGTACACCAAGGCGCTTCACCAGCAGGTCGCTGATAAAGGTCTGTGCCGTTAATGCGGCGAAACGCCTGTCAAAACGCACGCACAGCACGTAATCCACGCCGCATTCGGCCAGATAACGCAGTTTTTCCCGCAGGCGGGTAAGTCGCGCAGGTGACTTATCCGTCGCAAACAGTTCCAGCGGCTGTGGCTCGAAAATCATCACCATCACTGGCAGACCGCGTTTGCGCCCTTCTTCCTGCAAGCCCTGCAACAAGGCACGGTGGCCACGGTGCACGCCGTCGAAATTACCAATAGTCAGCACACACCCATGCGGGGCCTGACTGAGATTATGTATGCCTCGTATCAGCTTCATGTCTGGCTCAAAACAGTGAAAATCGTGAAAGTATACCCTGTACAGCGGTCAAGGTTAACCGGCGATTGTTTCCTCGAAACAGAAAGAAGATTGTTTTCATTGTTATGAAACAAATTGATGCCCTTCACCGGTAAACCAATTCAATTTTTCTCATCGAAAAGCTGTATTCACAGCACGCAAGCTGGTAGAATCCTGCGCCATCACTACGCAACGAGTGCTGCAATTTAAACGGCGCTTATTTGCACAAATCCATTGACAAAAGAAGGCTAAAAGGGCATATTCCTCGGCCTTTGAATTGTCCATATAGAACACATTTGGGAGTTGGACCTTGGCTAATATCAAATCAGCTAAGAAGCGCGCCGTTCAGTCTGAAAAGGCCCGCAAGCACAACGCTAGCCGTCGCTCTATGATGCGTACTTTCATCAAGAAAGTATACGCAGCTATCGAAGCTGGCGACAAAGCTACTGCACTGAAAGCATTTAACGAAATGCAACCAATCGTGGACCGTCAGGCTGCTAAAGGTCTGATCCACAAAAACAAAGCTGCACGTCATAAAGCAAACCTGACTGCACAGATCAACAAACTGGCTTAATCGTCTGCTTGTTGTCGCTTTGTGAAAAAACCCGCGTAAGCGGGTTTTTTTATGTCTGCTTATTTGCTCACTGGCGTAAAGAGCGCGGAATAGTCCGCATTACAAATACGCTGCACCGCCGGGTGCTGGATCATTCTCTCCGCAAAAATGGCATGGTATTCCTCCATCACATTCTCCACACGTCCAATCTCCACAATCGAATCATCGGCATAGAAATTGTTCGAATAGAGCGTTGGGGCAACGAAAATAGCATTGTGCGTGGCACCGAAGGCTTTCATCAATGCGGCATCATCAAACTCCCCGAGGATTTCAACATTCAGCCCCTGAGAGTTAATCCAGTTCAGCAACTTACGCCCCAGCATTGAACGACGGCCTGGAATCAGCAATCGCCGCTCTTCAAGACAGGCCGGAAATGGCTTCTCAGGTAAGGGATTCGTGCACCAAAAACTGACACAGCACTCGCCTATTTTCACCGAGAACAGACCTTCCTGCTGCGTCGAATCAATCGGACAATCTGAGATAATCATATCCAGCTTGTGCTGACTGAGCTGTTCTAGCAGCATCTCGTGCGTAGATTCAAAGCAGCGCAGGTGGATTTGTTCATCTTCCACCACAGCGGCATCCAGCACACTGCTGACCAGCTGTTTAGACAACGCATCCGCCACACCGACATCGAACAATAAATTAGACTCTTTGCGATAGTTCACGATATCCAGCATCTCCTGGCTTAACGTGAACATTTTATCCGCATAGCGAAAGACTAATTCTCCCAGTTCACTGGGCTCCAGTCCGCGCCCCTTACGCTTGAACAGTTTTCCCTGTAAGCGTTCCTCAAGCGCTTTAATCTGCCCGGTAATGGTCTGTGGCGTCAGATAAAGCGCTTCTGCTGCACCAACCACCGAACCTTCCTTATACACATGCCAGAAGTAATACAGGTGGTTGTAATTGATATGAGACATACTCTCTCCCTGAAAATTGTCACAAAAGCGTCAGCCGATCAGGCTGACACGTTCAATCGAGTGCGTAACCAGCAATAGCCGATCACAGCCGACAGCAAAGAACCGATCAGAATCCCCAGTTTTGCCCAGTTAATCAGCTCTGGATCAACGCTGCCGAACGCCAGGCTGGCAATGAAAATCGACATAGTGAAACCAATGCCGCACAGAATACCTACCGCCATGATCTGCTGGAAATTCGTGCCTTCTGGCAGCTGTGCCAACTTCAGGCGGAGCGCCAGCCAGCAGAACAGGCTAATCCCCAGCGGCTTACCGATGAGCAGGCCAGCGATAATTCCCAGCGGCAGAATCGAGGTCAATCCATCCAGCGTAACGCCCTGCAGCGAAACACCTGCGTTAGCAAAGGCAAACAGCGGCAGAATCAGATAAGCCACCCACGGATGCAGGACGTGCTCCAGACGCTTCGCCGGTGAGCGCCCATGTTTTTCCTTTAACGGAATGAAGAAGCCCACAATCACCCCGGCCAGAGTCGCGTGCACGCCAGATTTCAGTACCGCAGTCCACAGCACCACGCCGACCAGAATGTAAATACCCGTCCGTCTTACGCCACACAGATTCAACGCAGCCAGAATAACAATGGCCAGAGCGGCAACCCCCAACGAAAGCAGTGAAAGATCGCTGGTGTAGAACAATGCAATAATCACAATGGCGCCGAGGTCATCAATAATCGCCAGCGCCATCAGGAAGATTTTCAGCGCCAGCGGGACACGACTGCCCAGCAGCGCCAGCACGCCTAACGCAAAAGCAATATCCGTTGCTGCAGGGATAGCCCACCCTTCACGAGTGACGGGATCGGCATAGTTAAATGCCAGATACAGCAACGCCGGGACAATCATGCCGCCAATCGCCGCAATGATCGGGAACGCTGCCTGACGCAAACTGGCAAGCGATCCCTGCATCAGCTCACGCTTCACTTCCAGACCGATCAGCAGGAAAAACACCGCCATCAAGGCATCGTTGATCCACAACAGCATATTTTTGTTGATCTCAAGCGCGCCAACCCGCAGTTGAACAGGCGTCTCCAGAAAGGCGTGGTACCATCCACTGGTGACCCCGATATTGGCCATCAACATGGCTACCGCTGCAGCGATGATCAGAATTATGCCGCCCGAGGCGTCGCTACTAAAAAAACGATGTAGATGTTTCACTTTTATTCTCTCTATTGGGTGAATACTTCGTAATTACTATCTTACTCCGCATAATTCATCGTTAATATTAGATTATTCATGATGAATAGATCGGTTTTTACGAACAAAAAAGCCCAACTGTTCGTTGGGCTGAGAAAAATTCACGCTGGAGCGTAAAACACACACTTAAGCATAGAGATTCATTTTGTACACACGGAAACTGGTGATGTCATAGCGATAACCTGCGCCATTAACGTCTTCACTCTTATAGTAACCGGAGGTCATCGTCGCTTCAAAAAGCACCGACTTCGTCTCTGGATCGATCTCCTGCAGGAGCAAGTTACCCATTGCTTCACTTCCCGCTCGTGGGTCATCAATATCACTGTCTCCCGGCTGGCAAGAAATAGCGAGTCCATTTTCATCAAACGTACAGTCGCCAAAATGCACCACAATATTCCCGTTTTGCTGTACTTCTTTAGCGCTCACACAGCTGCTATAACCGCGAGATCCCAACTCTTTCCCATACGCGAAAGGACGCATAACCGTCATCAAATTCAGATCAACGATGAAATGCACAACCTGGCTGTAGTTATCTGGCGGGAGAAGACTTTTGCTGTCTTCACGGGAGCGAAAGTTACCGTTGTCAAAGACCATAAACTCAACAATTCCCGGTTCGTCATTAGCCACCTCAACCACGTTATGCTGCCCCCACGACCAAAAATCTCGGTTTGCAGCATCCACATCATCTTGATTACTGAGGTCGTAAAGAGGAATGCCTTCGCTGTCGACAGGAGTAAGAAGATAAGGCTGATAATCCTCTGTCCAATCCTCATGCGTGGACATAATAAACTGCAGCGCTTCAGTTTCCAGATCGATACCAAAAACAGCACTCTGATGGCGTCCTGAGGCAATTAGCAAATTATTCGTTTCATTAACATAGCTCTGGTTGATATGCAGCCAGTCCTGAACGGTCGCGTCTTCACCTGGAGCGGTCCCTGTTGGACGCGCTGTACGGGAGGTATCCAGAATCGTTGCCATATCGTAATAAGCAATCTCCTGTCCCGTTGAAAGATCAACCACAGATACGCCATCCTCATTCGTTTTCAGCGAATCAGGACGACCAGAAGTATATTCAGAGGGCGCAACAATAGTATTACTGTCCCACTGCCAAATTGAATGGTGGAACTGGTTGTCCAACATATAAAATGTATACAGCCGCCCCATCATGTCAAACTCATACATATCCAGATAGGTATTTTTGGCTTCTGAGGTTGCCAGGAAATGACCATTATCCACACGAACCAAATTGAAGGATGGGAAGTCTTGTGTAACATACCAGCGCACCACGCCATCCTGATCCAGAGCGTAATTATAACGATCGAAATGTGTAATAAAATAACAGCCCGGCGCAAGCATATCTGTGTCAGTCGCCGATTGCGTCACATTAACAATGGGGAACCCAAGCTGCACATCTGCAGAATCTGTTTCAGGCAAAGGTTGAGTTGCAATCGTGTAAGTCGCATTGATCTCCTCGTCAACCAATAGGGTAAGTAGGTTATCGGTATCAGCCACCAGACCCAGTACAGGCAGCAAATTTTCCCCCACGCTCAACGTAACCTCTTGGGTAATCAACATCGCATTTTGCGCCAAATCCTGAATGTTTAACGTAATGGTGCGTACTTCATCGCTCCAAACGCCGGCATAAGCACTTAAGGGAGCGGTGCCATAAGGATTGAGAATAATAAGTGCATTATCTAGTGTATTCTCGTCAGTGATCTGCGCCAGACAATCTTGGTAAATAGCTGTATGACTGAGAACTATCTCATTATTAGTGTCGATACCCTGATTCACTGCCGGGCGAGGAGTCGGTAACTTAAGATTCTGCGCAGGAATATTTTCCATTATAAATCTCCATTGTATTCATTTCACCGTTCCACAGCGGAACAATAAAACAAATACATGGAAAATCATCAATCAGATAATAAAAAGGCATCAATTACTATCAATGGAAAATATGTTATAGTGTGATGTTTTTGTTATATTCAAACTTTAAGTAATTCAATACCATTGTGACATTTGCTGGCGACAAACGACTGAGTTGTAAGAAAAATGGATGTACCTGTAAAAACTGGATGAATTTTGTTGCTCCGGTTAGGGTTGCATAACGCAGCATACTCGTTTTTTTATTCCCTGTTAGATTACATACGGCTTTAGCATAACCGCGAGACGAAAAAGAACGCCAGACATTATTACGTATTCCACCGCTACGAAATACACGATAGGGAAAGTTTGCATCCGATGGCAAGTCACCCATTTCTCTTACAAATGAGATATGACAACGGCTTTGTCGAATAGATTTCAAATTCGCCATCATACATCCCCCTAATATAAAACATTCATGATCAATGTAGTGCTGAACATTAAGGGTTCGTTCATCTGTAAGTTCTTTGACCAACTCAAAATGTCGATATGCAGGGAGGACGGGTTTTACCAACATTCCGGGATCGTTTTTGTGCAACGCGGCGGGACCATAATCCACATCAAATAATGTGTTTCGTCGCATTGTCATGAGTTCTTTACGTTGGACAAGATGCGCTAGCGTGCCGGATGGTAGGCGTTCTTCATAGTCAGAAATATACTGATATTCTTCTTCTACAGCCTGAGTGGAATAATTGGTTGTCACAGCAATAACTCTACCACTGCTTTCCTCTGCCGTAACCAGAACATACAGGCTGTGGTCGCCACCGTTAAATTTAACCCGAAAAGCGCGTGTGCTCATGGCCAAATCGAATGCTGGAAATGTGAATTCTCGTTCGGATTGATTTACGCTGCGAGATAATTTTTGTAATGCACGGTTCAGTCCTGTGCTGTCTAATGAAAGCGTCGTTCTGATATCTGCCAATGAGGCACCTTCCAGGATAAGTCTGGCAAGGCTTTCCTGGCGGACATCCGCTTTATGCCGACCAAGGAAAACAAAGGTTTTATGACACTGAAGACAGTACAGTCGGGCCTCTCCCTGGGCGGAAAAACCGTACTTTTTCAATGACGAACTGCCACAACCAGGACAAGCCTTAATTAGCCCTCTCCAGGGCAGGTTAGCCGACAGACGGAAAAGATTGAGCGAACGTTCAGAAATGACCGGGAATGAGAATCCACATTCTCTGCACAAAATGTCCTTACCTTGCACCAAATAATCCGGGCTGTTGAGGATACCCATATTTTTGCACTCAGGCGTTTTACAAGCATCGACATTGATTTGGAAAAACATATTCACTCCCTGCGAATATTACTGTCATACAAATATTGTTTTTATCTCTGCGGGTGAAATATTATTTTCACAGAGCGTCTTCATCGCCCCCATCGCCAATGCTGTATGGGCAAAAAATGCCTGATAACCAGCGCATAAATAGTTCTGATTCAACATCCCTGAGGCCGAAGGTAAAAAACGGTGTTTGGGGCATCCCCCATGGCAGGCAAATTGCCACTGACAGGAGTAGCATTCTTGCGCCATTGTACGGTTTTTATCATTGCCGAATTGCCGGTTCTGCTCGCTATTGTTCATTGCGCGTAGCGTCGTATGCTGAATATTTCCCAACTTGTACTGTGGATAGACAAAGTGATCGCAGTTATAGACATCACCGTTCATTTCCATCGCAAACGCACTACCGCATGTGGGAGCAAACACGCAGACTTGCGGAGGTAGACCACACCAGGCCCCAAGCGTCTGCTCAAAGAGTTGTATGCCAATATTACCAATGTCCTCACGGATCCAGACATCAAAAATGGCATTGAGGAAGTGGCCGAACTGAAGGGAATCAACAGACCACGGCATCATGGTTATCTGTTTATCATCAGGATGTGCCAACCTGCCATCCTCGCTAGCGCTGCATCGTTCAACGAGCGGGATAAATTGCATATATCGGCTGCCAATACTTTTCAGGTATTGATAGACCTGCAGTGGGAAACGCATATTAGTGTGATTAACAACCGTCAGTGTATTAAATTCGACGCCATGGCGTACCAGACATTCAATGGCCTGTTCAACTTTTCTGTGCGTCGGTTTACCCGAACGAGTCACACGCCATTCATCATGTAGCGCGGCATCACCATCAACAGAGATCCCGACCAGGAAATCATTCTGCTGGAAAAAAACAGCCCATTCATCATCGATTAAAATACCGTTCGTCTGGAAAGTATTAACAATGCTCTTCCCTCTCGCGTAATGTTGCTGAAACTCAACCGCTCGCTGATAAAATGCGCGCCCCATCAGTGTCGGTTCTCCACCTTGCCATGCAAAAATGACTTCATCCACATCCTGTGCGGCAATGTGTTGTTTGATGAATAATTCCAGCATGGAATCTGACATCCTGTAATTACCTTTTCTGTCTGGATACAGTTTTTCTTTCTCCAGGTAAAAGCAGTATTTACAGTCCAGATTGCATACCGACCCTGTCGGCTTAATCATTACCTGGCAACTTTTCCTGTGCATCGCGAAGGTCCATAAATAAAAGAACCCAGCCCAGCACCAAAGTGCTGAGCCAGGCGGGCATAGCCCTAAGTGGCATACACTGTATTTTTATTATTATCCGGCTAGCCCCAGGTGACCGGAGTCGGTTTCTCGCCTCGAGCTTTCATCAATGAATCGTTATCAATATCCTTTTTGTACTTCAGGAATTTACCGTACATCTGTTTTTCAATATCAGGCTGTTTGCCAATCAAGTTAAGCGTTTCAAACCGATCCTGTTTCAGGTTATAGAGATACTTCGGCTTATTCTCACGATCGATGATCATTTTCCAGTCACCATCACGCATAGCCCACTCATCGGTAGGGTCGTCCTGGAATGGCATATCAATACCGAAGATCAGCGGTTTTTCACGGTTTAACGTTTTCTGCTCAAGCAGCGGCACCAGAGACTGCCCATCGTAGGAACGATCTGTTGGGAGTTTGAAATTCATCATGTTGGCCAACGTCGGCAACCAATCAAGACCGTAAACCGGCGTATCAGAGACCATCCCTTGTGGAATATGTTTGCCATATTTGATGATTGCCGGAACGCGGATCCCACCTTCCCACAAGTTATCTTTACGGCCACGCAAGCCATCGGTCTCACCCGCCAGATTCAGCTCATACACTTTACGTGCCTCGCGGGTTACCGGTCCGTTATCGCTGGTAAAGATGACAATGGTGTTATCTTCTTCGCCCATCGCCTTGATCTTATCCATCACTTTACCGACCTGAGCATCCATATAGCTGATGTTAGCGTAATACTCTCCCGTACCGCGCCACGGTTTATCTGCCCAGTCACCATAGAACAGATCCGGATGCTGTTTTTGATAATCACTCATGTATTGCGAGTACATATCAAGGTATTTTTGGGGTGAAGCCAGTGGGCTGTGAACCTCTGTAAACGCAACATATAGAAAGAACGGTTTATCATCTTTCTTATTATCCAGCCAGTTCACAACTTCGGAGCTGACCAGTTCACCGCTATAGGTGTCCGCTCTGCCAATCGATTTTCCATTACGCACAAACCCAGTGGGATGCACGGTGCCATAGCGTGGACGTTCTTTGGCATTATCCAACGTAGAATCGGTCACAAAGCCGGAAGCATTGACCAGACCATAGTCAAAGCCCATATCTTTTGCCTGTGGTTGGTCAGTACGGTCGCCACCAGCATTAAGATGCAGCTTACCCATCATCGCCGTATCGTAGCCCTGTTGCTTCAGCAAGTTAGCAATAGTCAGTTCATTTCGACCTAACGCAACATTAGTGCCTTCAGGGATCCAGGAGCGAATCCCTGTACGAAACGGCATTCGGCCAGTAAGCAACCCAGCTCGAGAGGGAGAACACAGAGGAGCTGGCGCATAATAATCGGTAAATTTCACCCCGTCCTGAGCCAGTTTGTCGATATTAGGCGTTTTAACGATTCGATGGCCATAAGTCGCCAGATCGCCATAACCTAAATCATCTGCAAGAATGATGACTAAGTTAGGGCGTTTATCCGCAGCGGCTTGTACGGTTGATAATGCACTCCCGGCACATAGAGCCAATCCAATCATGCTGGCAACGACAGTTCTTTTCATTCCAACTCCTTTGAATTATCACATAGTCAATTACGCGACAGATCTACCAATAAATTAAATTTCTGTTTAATTTCCACCCTCGCTATTACATGGCGATGTAATAGCGACAGAAAAACAAAGAACAATATACATTCACAGATATTATATTAATCACGAAAGCCATATTAACAATATAAATACCAGACTTATCTATATAATGCAGCGAAGAAAAGTTTATTAGAAATGAATACGCCAACAAGTGATGAAGATCCCAAATGTTATGGGATACATTTTCCTTTACCCTTCTAATGTCAGTATATGTTGTTTTCTCATCGCTAACCTATTAATCTCCAAGGAATAATACTTAACAGATAAAAAAATAAAATACCGAATAAAAAATACATGTTACTGTTGTAACACTGAACACTTTCAAAAAACATCAAGTTGCCATTTAAAAAACAACACTAATTGACACCTGGCACCGTTAACACTCAATCACTGACATTTTTGCGACATCTATCACTCACGAATAAACCCCCAATCAATAGACTCTCATTTTTTCCGCACATTATTAGTATCTTTACCTCATGGAGTTGAGCATGAATAAAATATATATTAAGAGTCTACTTGCTGCATGCGTTATCTTATCCACCTTCAATAGCCATTCTGCTGAACTAAAACGCGTCTATGGAAAGATTAGCCTCGGCTACGGTGATTGGAATAAAGGATTTGTAAACGTCGATCGAGGTGAAGTATGGAAAGCTGTTGCTGATTTCGGCGCTGTTTTTGATAGAGGTGAATTCGCCTCATTTTACGAAATGAATGTACTCAACCATCCAGTAGAAGGACGTAACCATACGACTCAATTTCTTGGACATTATCGTCCGATAGAAGGGTCTGATTTTACGTTAATGACTAAACTTTATATGTCGATGGAAAACAAATTTGGTGATGAGTTGAACATGATGTATGGGGTAGGCTACCTGGGTCTGGTAGAGAAATCATGGTTTATCAAACCTTATGTCGCGATACATAATTTATCCAGCGACTATAACTCTGCAAAATACGGTCAGGCTAATGGATTTAACGGCTATGTCCTTGGCTGGGTTGCTGCATATAATTTCGAAATGCTTAATGAGAAATTTGCCATTTCAAACTGGAATGAAGTTGAAATGGATCGTAATGATGCTTATGCAGAGCAGCAAGGTGGGAAAACGGGTCTAAATGGTGCCGTTACGTTTACCTGGAAATTTATGCCCCGCTGGACAGCCTCTGTATCCTATCGTTACTTCAATAATAAATTAGGGTATCAGGATTATGGTGACCGTATGAATTACCTGGTGGGTTTTGAATTCTAATTCATCAGCAGAAAAGTAAACTCTATAGTTAGAAATTAATCTTAGATATATGTTTATCAATAAATTAGACATAGATCGATGTTGTATATTTAACAAATGGATGGTTAATATGAAAAAGAAATTTTCAGTATCATTACTTTCTCTGTGTATCGGGTTATCATCAGCCGTAACGTTCTCCGCTGATGCCCGAGATATCACAATCTATTACACCAATGATTTACATGCCCACGTCTCTCCAGAAATTATTCCTTATGTGTCTAAAACCCGTGAAGTTGGTGGGTTTGCGCCCATTTCGAAAATTGTTAAAGATGCAAAAGCCAAAGAAAAAGATGTTTTTTTCTTTGACGCTGGTGACTATTTTACCGGACCGTATATCAGCACCTTAACCAAAGGTGAAGCCATTATCGATATACTGAATACTATGCCCTATGATGCCGTCTCAGTAGGGAACCATGAGTTTGATCACGGGCATGAGAATTTGGTCACACAACTCAGCAAACTTAAATTTCCGGTGCTGCTCGACAACGTTTTTTACAGCGGAACGGAAAACCCGTTGATTAAAACACCGTATACCATCGTCGAAAAAGATGGCTTAAAAATTGGTGTTATTGGTATGCACGGTGTTTCCGCGTTTTATGAAGCGATTGCAGCAGGTGTACGTGAAGGTGTGGACTGCCGGGATCCTGTTCCTTATGTGAAAAAACAGCTGGAAGAGTTAAAGGGAAAAGTTGACCTCACTGTGCTTCTTGCGCATGAAGGCGTCCCAGGCCGCCAGTCCAGTGGTGGTGATGATGATGTTGCTCGCGCGCTGAAGACCGATGTTGAAATGGCTAAAACGCTTGAAGGTTACGGGTTGAACGTGCTTATCACCGGTCACGCTCATAAGGGTACACCGGAGCCGATTAAAGTCGGAGATACGCTTGTCGTCTCTACTGATGCCTATACGATTGAATTAGGTAAGCTGGTACTTGACTGGAACCCTGAAACGAAAAAAGTGGATAGCTACAACGGCAAACTCATCACGATGTACGCAGATACCTACAAACCCGATCCACAAACACAAGCGAAAATTGATGAGTGGAATAATAAGGTTAAGGCCATTACTGACCGCGTCGTTGCCCACTCACCGGAAATTCTGACCCGCTCCTATGGTGAATCAGCAACGACAGGTAACTTAATAACCGATGCATTGTTGTATAAAGTGCCTTACGCCGATGCTGCCTTCTATAATGCTGGCGGTATTCGTTCCGAACTACCAAAAGGCAATATTACCTATGGTGATGTATTGAGCATGTACCCATTTACCAATGATGTGATGAGCATGGATATCAGCGGCAAAGATCTGAAAGCCATTATGTCGCATGCAGCCGATCTGAAAAATGGTATTCTGCATGCTTCTAAGACCGTACAATTCAAATATGACAGTACGAAACCGCAAGGCCAGCGCATTGTTGAATTCAATATTAAAGGCAAGCCGGTGGAAGACAATAAATACTACTCTGTTGCGCTCGACTCATTCATTGGTAAAGGCGGTGGTGGGTTTACCTTCACCAAGGGTAAAAATGTAAAATATATCAAGGGACTGCAAACTGCTCAGGCAATTGTTGATTACATGGAACATATCAACAACATTACACCTGATCACACCATGCGTGTCGATGATATTAGCAAGTAGTGACTTAGCCTCAAGTATTTAAACATCATGCGGCCATAAAATGGCCGCATTTTCTATACCTAATTAAAAGAGTGGCAATTTATAAACTCTGAATGCTGAGATATCATAGCGATAATCATCCCCATTGACTTCAGCATTCTTATAATAGCCCGATGTTACGGTTGCCTCGAACAGCAGTTGTTTGGTTTCCTTATTGATTTCTTGCAGTACCAGCATACCCAGTGCCTGACTACCATCCAGCGGATCTACAATATCACTATATCCTGGCTGGGCGGATAAAGGGCGACCATTTTCATCCATAGTGCTTGCGCCAAAATGGATGACCAGATTACCATTACTGAGTAAATGCTTGGCACTGACAAAACTGCTATATCCCCGGCTTCCCACCTCTTCTTTACCATATTCATACGAACGTGATACCGTCATTGTATTCAGATCGATTCTAAACTGAACCACCCGGCTAAAATTATCAATCGGTAGCAAACTTTTGGCATCATCCCGGGAACGGTAATTTCCATTGTCAAACACTAAGAACTCCAGAATACCACTCTCTGTATTTGGGATTTCAACGATATTATGCTGACCCCATGTCCAGAAATCACTGTTCGCTGAATCAATTCCTTCCTGAGTAGAAAAATCGAACAACGGATTACCTGATTCATCAACTGGGGTAAGTAGATATTCTTCAAAGTCAGAGGCCCAGTCCTCGTGATCTGCCATAATAAAGCGCAATTGCCCCGACTCAACATCAACCCCAAAAACAGAACTTTGGTGGCGCCCGGATGAAACCAGCAAATTGTTCGTCGTATTAATATAGCTTTGGTTGATATGCAACCAATCATCCATCGTCACAGATTGACCTGGCGCACTTCCCGATGGGCGTGGAGAACGTGAATAGTCCATCACTTTCAACATATCATAATAAGCGACTTCAAGCCCGGTAGTCAGATCGATAATGGAAACACCATCCTTGCCTGTTGAATAATCGTCAGGGCGTCCATTGGTATACTCCGAGGGAGCAATAGCAAGATTGTTCTCTAATGGCAGAATAGAGTGATGAAACTCATTATCAAGCAGATAGACTGTATACACTCGTCCCATTACATCAAATTCATACATGTCCAGGCAATGATTGACACCCTGTGATGTCGCCAGAAAATGTCCATTGTCTATTCGAACAAAATTGTAGGAAGGAATCTCCTGAGAAACATACCAACGAACGATACCATATTGGTCAAATGCCAGATTGTAACGGTCAAAATACGTAGAAAAATAAAGGCCATCAGCTACTAATGAAGATTCATCAACGGCTTTGGTTACAGTAATAACCGGGAAGCCAAGAGTAATATCCGCAGAATCCGATGGCGGTAATGCTGCAGGCGTTACCGTGTATTGCCCGACGATCTGCGTATCGGAGATCAAGGTAATGACATTATCTTCGCCAGCAACTAGCCCCGAAACAGGAACCAGGTTAGCACCAGTTTGCATACTGTATGTCCATGAGACGACAACGGTGCTCTCCTTACTATCCTGAACAGTAACCGTTATATCTTCATTCAATGCCCCCCATATCCCTAAATAAAGACTTAAAGGCGCAGTTCCATAAGGATCTAAAGTAATTAACGGATTCTCATAGCTATCCGCGTCCGTCACTGTCGCGAGCAGACTTTGATAGATTGCATTATGTGAAAGTACCATCGCATTATCAACGTCAATTTGTTGGTTAATGGGTGTGCGAGGAGCTGGCTGGCTGATAGATAACTTATTGATGTTCATATTTCCACCTTTCCATAAAATAGTATTCATTTCTTGTCAGCAACATAATACCGACGTTTCAAAAATAATAAGATAGAAACCGTGGCACAAATAAATAACAATAAAATGTTATGATTTAACATATCATGAACGTATAAGTAATAAATAACATTGCATAGCGCTTCTCACGTTGTGGCTAAAATACTATAAATTGCCATTTGACCTACGCCAGAAATCAGCACAATATTTATAGCCACTGACTAATGACTAATTTAAAACATAGCATGTATTTAATTAAGTATTCATTCAAACTAAATTAGCGTTAGTTTCTGTGATCTGTCTCCTTTTTATATGCAAATGGTATATATATACATTGAACAATTGATTTTTAGAACTTAGTCTTCCTGAACACTCTTTAACAAAACCTGGTATATAAA
>NZ_JANEWJ010000025.1:0-75906 GCF_028069755.1 Citrobacter sp. Igbk 16
ATATAATCGTAAGTGCACATAGAAAATTAAATGAATTAATTTTCCATCACCACTCATAAATGGATGTTATATATGATTTATAAAACAACTCTGGCCACCGCCTTCGCTGTAGCCACAATGGGTTCTCTTTCAGCCCAGGCTGTCGACATAGGTCTTATTACATTTGATGGCGCAGTCACGGATACGACCTGTACCATCACGACCAATGACGGCTTTGATACAAACGATGTCTACGTTCCGCTCCCCGTTGTAAAGAAAAGCGATGTTGAAGGCACAACCATCGATAAAGGGGTGGGTGAAAAAGAGTTCGAACTGAAACTCAGTAATTGCCCTGATGGGCTAACAAAAGCCTCCGCGGTCTTTACCTCACAGCAGTTTGCCGATCTCAGTAACGGTACGCTAAAAAACAATCCTGTCGTGTCTGGCCATGCTAACAACGTCAACCTGGCGCTCTACAACAACGCTAGCACGGATAAAACGCGTATTAACATCGGGCTCGCTGATAACAACTCTCAAACCGCAGATATCAGTACCGGTGAAGGCACCCTCGCCTATCGCGTGGCCTATGTCCCCAGTGCTGACTGGGTCAAAGGTACAACGGATATCACCTCTGGTAGCGTAAGCAGCACCGCAACCTTCACAATGACCTATCAATAATTATTTGATAAACAGGCGCTTAACTATCAGGAGAAGCGCCTTTGATATTTATGGATGAATATGATGAATCTCACTAAAACCGCCCAATCAGCGCTATTGTTTAGCGCGACCCTACTGACATCTCATGTCGCTCTCGCCGATATTGTGATTTCCGGCACCCGTGTTATCTATCCGGAATCAGCAAAAGACGTAACGGTGAATATGGAAAACCGCGGTAAAAAGCCGTTATTAGTGCAAACCTGGCTGGACGATGGCCGCGATACCACGAGCCCGCAGGAATTGAAGCTTCCCTTTGTCATCACACCACCAGTATCGCGCGTCGATGCCGGAAACGGTCAGACGGTACGTATTACCTGGCTTGGTCAACCTTTACCTCAGGACAGAGAAACCCTGTTCTGGTTTAACGTACTTGAGGTGCCATCAAAAGCCAAAAACGTTGAAACCCAGAATATGCTGCAACTGGCGTTCCGTACCCGTATCAAAATGTTCTTCCGCCCAAATGGATTGAAAAGCAGTCCTTCAACCGCAGCGGCACAGCTCACATGGTCTCAACAGCAGCAAAACAGCAAATCCGTTTTGGTTGCACACAACGATTCGCCCTATTACATCTCGCTGGCAAAAGTAACCGCTCAGTTAGGAGGCACACCCGAAGAGGTTGAGCCACACACTGTCGCGCCATTCAGCAGTCAGGCAATGGCATTAACGCATACCCGTTCGGCTAAAGTCGCAAAAATTACTTATGCATCGATTAATGATTTCGGAGGAGTAGAACAACACCAGGCAGTCATTAAATAACATAACAACCTGCCAGCAGAGCCTCTGCTGTTAGTAACTAATGGATTAGTGAAGAGATTGTTACTGCGCCGCTCTATTTACTGCATTTTTATCTATTTTGCTGCTCAGGCTCCATCCTATGCGGTCGATACCTCTACACCCCAATCTTCTGATGAAGATGTCGAATTCAACGATCTGTTCTTGTTTAACACTGGCAATAATATTGATGTTAGCCGCTTCTCAAAAGGCAATCCCATTATTCCAGGGACGTTCAAAACCCAACTGTCGCTAAACAAAAGAAAAAAGCTACTGACAGACTTTACCTTTAAGGACAATAACACGCCGCGAGCCACCCCCTGCTTTACTACCAAAATACTGATGCAGATAGGGATTAAAGCAGATGCAATTAAAGACAAATTGAAAGATAACGACGAAGAAACCTGCATTGATATCACCAGCGTCTTTCCCGGTATGAGTTGGAATTTTGACTCTGGTAATCAGGAGCTCAACCTTAATTCGCCGCAGATTTATATCGACAGTCACCCGAACGGCTATATTGATCCTTCGCTCTGGGATGATGGGATAGTCGCAGCCATGGTTTCATACGATCTCAACGCCTGGCGTAACCATAGCGCAAACAGCACGACAGAAACCGCCTATGCTGGACTAAAATATGGTCTGAATTTTGGGCCGTGGCGCCTGCGTTCGCGAGGCACCCTCAACTGGGATCAGGATAGCGGCGCCGACTACGCCAGTCAGGACATTTATCTACAGCGCGACCTTACAAGGCTACATTCGCAGTTGTTGCTTGGCGACTCCTATACGCGTGGCGATATATTTAACGCTTTCAACCTGCGCGGAATGCGTATTTATAACGATGACCGCATGCTGCCGGGCGGGATCTCCACGTATGCGCCCAGGATTCATGGTGTCGCCACCAGTAATGCTAAAGTCACCGTGACGCAAAGCGGCAATAAAATTTATGAAAGCACCGTCCCGCCGGGCGAATTCGAAATTAGCGACCTGAGCACCGTGGGCTACGGCAGCGATCTGGTAGTTACCGTCGAAGAATCCGACGGCAGCCAGCGAACCTTTTCCGTCCCCTACTCTTCCGTTAGCCAGCTCATTCGCCCCGGCAATGCCCGCTGGGATATTGGCTTGGGTGAGCTGAATGATAGCAATTTGAAGACACGGCCCAAAGTAGGCTACCTCTCCGGCTTTTACGGCTTAACGGATCTTGTCACGGGATACGCTGGCGCACAGTATGCCGATAACCATTATTTCTCCGGCCTGCTGGGGTTGGCCATCAATACACGGCTGGGCGCATTCTCATTCGATACCACCTATTCCGATGCTGATATCAGCGGCCTGGGCCCGTTAAGTGGCCAAAGCTATCGCCTCTCCTGGAGCAAGCTGATTGAGCCAACACGCACCTCTTTCAACGTCGCCGCCTACCGTTTTTCAACGGCAAACTATCTGACACTAAGCGATGCGGCCACGCTCACCGACGAAATTCAAAACAACACAGACAACAATAGTAACAGCACCTATGACAGCTATCAGCGGATGAAAAATCAGATACAGATTAACGTGAGCCAACCTTTGGCTGCGGAAAAAAAGGATTATGGTTCGCTTTATCTGACCGGAAGCTGGCAAAACTACTGGAATAGCAGCAGCACAACATCCCAGTATTCAGTAGGTTATAACAACTCATTCAGTCTTGGCAGCTACAGTATTTCATTGCAGCGCAGCTATAACGAATACGGCGAAAAAGACGATCGGCTGTATCTCAACCTCAGTATTCCGCTGGGAACGCTGTTTAACCACGGAGAATCCCCGGGCGGGTTCTCCAGCATCAACACCAGCCTGAGTTCCGACTTCAAAAAGAATTCAACGCTGAATACCAGCGCTAACGGCAATACCGAAGATTACCGCTTCAGCTATAGCATCAATGCCAGCACGACTCATGCTGATGGTAGCGACACCAGGCAAATCGGCGGATACGGTAGCTACAACAGCGCTTATGGCCCCTTAAGCCTTTCGGCCTCCGCAGCAGACAGGAGTAACCGCCAGACCTCCTTGAGCTACAGTGGCGGCATGCTGCTGCACGCCGGCGGACTCACGCTCGCCCCCGGCAGCATCGGCGACACCGATACGCTGGCGCTGGTCAGCGCTCCCGGCGCAGAGGGTGCGCATTTAACGACTGGTGATGGCGTTATCGACGGCTCTGGCTATGCCATCATGCCGTATTTATCTGCTTACCGGGAAAACACGATTGGTCTTGATATCTCTGACCTTGAATCCGACGTGGAGATTAAAAACACCAGTACAACCGCCGTACCGCGCAGCGGCGCCGTCATTCGTGTTGATTTTGAAACCGATCAGGGCCGCTCACTGCTGCTCGACCTGCACCGCTCAGACAACGGTTTTATTCCGCTTGGTGCAGACGTGCTCAATGAGCAAGGGCTTTCAATAGGCGCAGTCGGCCAGGCGGGGCAGGCTTATGTCCGCGGCGTGCAGGACAATGGCACGCTACGCGTCATATGGGGAAATACCGCCAACAGTAGTTGTACAGTGACATATCGCATTACGGAGTCTGCACAGAAAGTGGGATTAGGCATCATGCTAAATAACCAAATCTGCCAGATGGAATAGTTTGTACAAGGAGTTTTTATGCAATCATCACGGTTCTTTTTACGTATTATCATCCTGCTAACGCTGTGCGTAAGCACGTCGGCTATGGCCAGCGGCACGCTCAATCTCGACCTGACATTAACCGCAACGCTTCGCGAGACCACCTGCGATATGACCCTTGAAGGCGGTAGCGGTGACGGCACAAACAATATTATTCCCATCGGCAGCGGCGGGATTACCCAACTGGATAAAATCATCAACGCCGACAACTCCGCGACAACCGCGTTTAAGCTCAAAATCGTCGATTGCCCATCAAGCTTAACCAAACTGAAAACCACCATCACCGGTAACGTCTCCAGCATCCAGACGGCCATTGGCAATTCGGCGACCGATAATGCGGCCAGCAACGTTGGCGTCAGCATTGCCCGAGCCGTGACTCCCGATCAGCCTTTTGAAATAAACGCCACCGACGATGCCAAAAGCCTATTTTGGACATCAAGCGAAATCAGCGCCCAGGAGGTGCCATTAGTTGCCCGCCTCATGGAAACGGCAACCGGTAAAGGAACAACCGGTATTTTCAGCGCCATCGCAACGTTCAATTTTGAGTATGAATAACGGCAAGGAACCAAAAAATGAAAATATATATCCTGACATCTTTGATCGTCGCCACCTTACTCACCGCCGGTTACTCCACGGTGACGCTCGCGGACATCACCGGCACCACCAGCGTCCAGGCGACGTTCACATCAACGATTGAAGCCGGTACCTGCACAGCGCAAATCCAGAGTGCGGGCGGACAATCTATCAGTGAACTCGCTTTTGGTGACGTATTTAAATCCGATCTGGTTGCTCAGAGCCGCAGCGAAGCCTTCAAAATTGCCTTCAGCGATTGCGTAGGCGTTAAATCTGCCAGTATTCAGGCCACTTCCGGCAGCGGTGGCGGCTGTTCCGGCCCGGATTCTGACGGCGATTCTTTCTCGGCGGGCAACGCCACTGGTTTTGAAATCTGGAAGGGAGAAGCTGGCGCGGGCACGCTCTTAAGCTGCAATAGCAAACCCGCACAGAACATCACCATTAGCGATAGCAACGTCGATGTTGAGATGGATGCCCGGATCGTGATTGCCAAGGCACGCACTATCAGCGACGTGAAGGCTGGCAACATCAGAGCTCCGGTCACATTCCTGGTGACGTACCAATAGAAGATAAGGTAGGGAATCGTGTTATTCACGCTGAGTAAAAAAATACGTTCTATCTTCAGCCTTTCGGCGTGCCTGGCAGTCGCATGTGGTTGCCAGGCCGGTGACGCAAATCTGGAGATGACCCTCAGCGCCAATATTGTTGAAAACACCTGCCAGATCTCGGTTTCTGACGGTGGGCAGGTACATCTCCCCACCGTCGGAAAAGGTTGGTTTTATAACGCTGACGGCAGCTCACGTCTTGCCCCCACCGATGCGGCTGCGGGTACGGCCTTCTCAATAAAAGTGGAAAACTGCCCGGGAGATAATATTACGGTAAATTCACTGAACTTTAGTTTCCAGCCGCAAAACGGACAGTGGCCAACGGGCAGCAAGCAGGTGTTTATCAATGAGACCCCCGTGACAGCAAGCGGCGCGGATAACGTCGGCATCGTTATTTTCTCTACTGCGCACCACACTAACGTGCTCAATAGCGATGGCACATCTAACGTCACAATGAATATAGAGAACAGTGCCTGGGCCGCCGAGTATGAGTTCTATGCCCGGCTGCAAAATACGGGCCCGGTGAGTACAGGAAAAATTACCAGCAACGTACTGGTCAGCACCATTTATAACTAATTCAGGATGAAGGAAGGTTACTCATGTTTATCACACGGCGAACGCCAGTAAGGCATATTTATTTTCTGCTCGCCGCGCTGTTAATTACGGCGGGTCCAGCGCAAGCCGCTATTGAGTGTCGGTTTGGTAACGGCGGCGGCGGTACGACAACACTGGTGAATGGCATATCCTCAAATAATATCCGCTGGAGCCAGTCCAGTGGGCCCGGGTATTCGAATGATGAGGTATTGCTCGCCACAGTTAATTTAACGCTAAGCCCGTCTCTGCAATCCACCTGTAGCCTGGGTAACGATGGCGAGGTGTTGAAGGAAAAGGTAGATACAGCCTATGTTCGCGCCGGGAGCGCGTATGATGACAACGCAGCGTTGTATTACACCAATATTCCAGGTATCTACTTTACTGCCAAAATTTATTCCGATGCAGGCGGTGGTTTTTTTAAAGAGACGGGAGTCACCACCGATGGCTGGGAAACTCTTGAAGCTGACCACGACGACGAACGCTGGAAAAACAAGACCTGGAAAGCGCTTATTCATATTTATCAGTACAACGCCGAGTTTGCCGGGAATACCAGCGGTATCGCCACGTTAACGCCAAAAGCCAGCTTCTCGCTGGGACAAATGGCGATTGGCGACAGAACCGATAGCAATAACAAGCCCTGGACATTCAACGTTACCCCAACCAGCTTTCAAATCCCCATTACTACCACCACCTGCCAGACCGCAGCACTCAGCGATGGCTCAACCAATATCGACCTCGGTGACTATATGATTGCCGATTTTAACCAGTCGGCACGTAGTCATGACGTTGCCGTACAGCTTAAGGGCTGCAATAACCTGTTTGGCGTTGATGTAAAAATCACCTCGAATAAAACCACGGGAAGCAGTAACGATCTACTGGGGAATACGCTCACCACCAACGCCGCCTCCGGCGTGGGCGTCAAGCTGATGTCTGGGTCAAACACGTCATCTCAGTTTATCCCCAACTCATTCGCCGAGACACACTATAACTTCGATACAGGCTCAAGTACCACGGCCAACGTAATCGACTTTACCGCTCAGTTGGTCAAAGACGGCAATACGATGAAGGCTGGAGAGTTCAAAGCCGCCGCCACCGTGTTGATGACCTACTACTGACCTACCCCTGCGGCTGATTGCTGATCAGCCGCGACATCGTTTCCAGTGAATCCGTTCTTAAAATATAGAGTCGTTTCAATAAGTACGGATTATCCCCAGGCTTCACCTTCCCTCTCACCGTCGTGACCGCCATGTGGAACCCGGCCTCTTTTGCCGCATTGACAGCTATTGCGTTATAGCCGCCAAACGGATACGAAAGATAAATAACATGGGGATTAAACTGCGCAAGCGCCCGCCGCGAGCGCGCGAAATCAAACAGAATATTGTGATAGCTACGACTCAGCAGGATCGGCCGATGGTTGTCATCTACCCGGTGTAAAAAATGGGTATGTGACTGGAAGTCAAAAACATCCCTGATACCGTTCAATTCAGAGATGCTCATAAACTGCAGCGATTTCGGGTCCCACTTCTGGGGGTGGCGCTTGATACGCGACGAAATGATAAACGCTGTCGCTTTCATCCCGTACTGCTTGAGGACAGGATAAGCATAACGGCTGACCGACTTCAGGCCATCGTCGAACGTCAGCACAACAGCCCGTGCTGGCAGATTCATTTTATTCTGCACGTAGCCTTCCAGTTGATACATCGTCAACGTTGTGTAACCGCGATCCCGTAGCCAGGCCATTTGGTTACTGAACGCACGCACAGAGGTGGTCGTGGAGGTGTGGCGAAAACGGGTATTCTCTTCATCACGCAGAATATGATGGTAGGTCAACACGGGAATACCGTGGTCTTCCTGTGCATCCAGCGCGCTGATATAAGCCAGCCTGCCACCAATGCGAATCTGAAACCAGGTCTGATTGAGTCGGTCTTTAAGCTTACTAATTATGGGATAGCGCAGGTTGTCCGTCAGTACGCCAAACGGAGCACTCCCAACATCCGGGGCATTATAAACGGGTGTGTCTTTCCAGGTTATCAGGCTTTGATTGCTGAGCGGTTTGTTGAGGTCACCTAAACCATCGTCAACTTTCTGCCGCCCCTGAACAGGCTCCAGATGTCCCTTATCGATAAACCCGGTACCGAAGCCAAAGGTGAATTCATAGTAGTCAGCGGCAATTGGCTCTACTGAGAGGATTTGGCCGGCACGAATATTCCCTACCGTCACCATTTTATTACCGATCTGTGCCCAAACAGCAGCCGCTTCGGTCGTTTGCATATAACGAGCTGGCAACGCCGCAGCAACGCTACCGGAGAACAGGAGCAACAAAACCAACAGAACGCGCATCACCATATAAGATAACCGAGGCGAGAAACTCCGATTATTGTAGCAAAATCGCTATCAATACCAATGATTAACACGCATACAAATCATGCAGCAATACGAAAGGCGGATTTTTCTGTTGTTGATGCCAGAGGCTCGAGACGTCAGGCCCACCAAGCGTCACGATACGGTCACGAAAGGCAGAACTGCTCAAAGATTCCCGCGACATTAGCATTTGCTCCAGCAATGCGTAGCTGATACCGGAAATAACTTCACACTGGGGATGCTTATGACTCATCAGCGAGGCGACACGGTACGGCGCAGCGCCAGCAATATCCGTCAGAAAGATGACGCCCTCACCGGAGTCTGTGGCATGCAAAGCATCGCACATCATACGGCTTAACATATTCGAACTGAGTCCACGCCAGAAGCTGACTGCCTGGCACTGTGCCTGTGGACCGTACTTTCTTTCCAGACGCTGCAGCATATCCTGTGCCTTATCGTCATGACAGGTAATTACCCAACCTAGCATCATCATCCCTCCTTTTGCTATAAACCATCCTGACACAGACAAACATGCTTGACAGTGATGGCGATCATCCTGGGTTAATTTATTTTTTTAACGCATGAAATAGCCATTCCCCTCATATTATTAATCGAATCATTAATAAAATTAAATACTTTATTAACAATACACACACTTAAAAACCATAAGGCATAATTGGCGCAAATAATAAATTAAACACCATTCGAATATAGTATGGGTTTATTCCTATTTTTTACCAGCCTCATATTTCAGCAAGCATTATATATTTACTTTAATATAGCAAAATAAGAAAATAAAAACGAAGTAAATGAATTAACACTCTTGATTAACACTGTGTTATTAATAATTAGTCTTAAAGGATTAAGCTCATGAACAAAAAAATGAAAACAATGGTTTTCGCTTCATTATTGATATCCACTTCTGCATTAGCCGATACCGCAAGCGATGGCACCGTCCACATCACAGGGACAATTCTGCAAAACGCCTGTACTGTCAAGACCAGCTCTATTGACGTCACGCTGAAAGACCAGTTTGCCTCCGTTTTTACCGCTGCCGGGCAAACGCAAAGTAATGAAGCCTTCACCATCGATCTGGAAAACTGCGATTCATCAATCTACGAAAATATCCAAACCCGTTTTGAAGGTACGCAGGACCCGTATGACACCAGCGTACTGGCAAACACGGGTGATGCAACCGGTGTAGGCGTGCAAATTCTGGATAGTGCCAATACTGCGCTGGCGTTGAATGATGAATCAGCATGGTCAACGAAATCTACGCTCACCAGCGGCCAGACCGAAATTTCCATGCCATTCTCTGCCCAGTTTATCTCAACCAGCGACACCGTAACGGCGGGCAGCGTTGACGCGACTGCAACCTTCTACCTGCAATACAACTAATCCATAGCGGCCAACGCGGGTTGGCCCTTTTGTTTGTTGAGGTCATGATGAATCCTTTGACGAAGGCAGTTCTTGCTGTCAGCCTTTTCGCCTGTCCTTTTGCTCATGCTGCAGGAATCAACATTGGTGCCACGCGCGTTATTTTTAACGGCGATGCAAAAGATGAGTCAATATCAATAAGCAATAATGACAACGTCCCATACTTAATTCAATCGTGGGTACAGTCAATTAGTGAAACGGGTAAAACAGGTGATGCACCTTTTATGGTAACCCCTCCACTATTTCGACTTGATGGTGGTAAAAGAAATGTTTTACGTGTTATTCGCACAGGTGGAAATATACCCGAAGACAGAGAGTCCCTTTATTGGTTAGATATCAAGTCCATTCCCGGAACTAATCCGGATGATAAAGGCAACAAACTTAAAATTGCGATTAAAGCGGAATTTAAACTGATTTACCGTCCCACGTCATTAAAGCAAACACCCGAAAAAGTGACCAATCAGCTGCAGTGGTCAAGAAGCGGCAGCATATTAACGGTCCGCAACCCAACGCCCTACTACATGAATTTCGGCGAAATAGCGGTCGGTGGCAGCAAACTGAAAGCACCGCGCTATGCACCGCCGTTTGGTAGCGCGCAGTACACATTGCAGTCGGGGGCGAGTGGTGTCATCACCTGGTCAATTATTAATGACTTTGGGGGGACGGGACCAATACATAAACAAGAGCAGTAAAAACACGGCCAAGGATGATTTATGGGCACGAGGAATGGACAATCTGTGCAGTTTTATCTCTCACGCAGTGCTCTTATGGTTGCGCTTCACTGCGCGCTGACGCATCAGGTTTGGGCCAGGGACTACTTCGATCCGGCATTTATTGAAAACCGCGGATCGCAACAGATCACAGCGGCAGATCTCTCCATATTTTCCACTGACCAAAGCCAGCTACCGGGTACTTATTACACCGATATTTTAATCAACAAGACATCACTGGGTTCGCGAAACGTTGATTATCAACAGGTCGCTCTACCCGATGGCCGCCAGGTATTACAGGGTTGTTTACTCACAGCGGAATTAAAAAGCGCAGGAGTAAAGACTGAACTTTTTCCCGCGTTGAATACCGCCAGGGGATGCGCCGATCTTTCACTGATCCCAGGTGCCAGCCAGCAGTTTGATTTTCAGGCACAGCAACTGTTTATTAGCATCCCGCAAATGTACATTGCCAGTAGCGCCCGAGGATACGTGCCGCCGGAAAAGTGGCAGGAGGGAATCCCAGCCCTGTTGCTCAACTACAGTTTCAGCGGTTATCAGACCTTCGGAAAAAATCGCGATGTGGCGGATACCGACTCGCAATATCTGGCACTTCAGCCGGGTATTAATGTTGGACCATGGCGTTTTCGTAACTATACCAACTGGAACGCCAACACCAGCGATGGCAACACGCAGCAGAGCTGGAATACCGTATACAATTATCTTCAGCGCGACATTATTGCGCTGAAGAGTCAACTCACCCTCGGCGACAGCAACACGCCCACGGACATCTTCGACAGCCTTGCCTTTCGCGGTATACAGCTAGCATCAGACGATCAAATGCAACCGGACAGCCTACGTGGTTACGCGCCGACAATTCGCGGCATTGCCCGTTCGAACGCGCAGGTCACCGTGCGACAAAATGGCCGGGTTGCTTACCAGACCGCCGTCCCGCCTGGCGAGTTCGAAATTAACGATATGTTCCCCACCGGCAGCAACGGCGACTACGACGTGACGGTCAAGGAAGCCGACGGCAGTGAACAACACTTTATTGTCCCCTACGCTTCACTGCCTATTCTGCAACGAACCGGGCACGCCAAATATAGCGTAACGGCAGGGAAGTACCGGGACGGCAACAACCACACCGGCGATAGCTTCACCCAGGCAACCCTGCTCTATGGCCTTCCCTGGGGGATCACACTCTATGGCGGCGGACAGGTTGCCGGAAACACATACCAATCTGCCGCACTGGGGATCGGGCAGAATATGCAGATGCTCGGCGCTATCTCGCTGGACGGAACCTGGTCACATGCCCGGTTTGATGATGGTCACAAAGAAACCGGTCAATCCTGGCGCGTCCGCTATAGCAAAGGGGTAGTCAGTACAGGGACCACGCTTTCACTTGCCGGGTATCGCTACGCCAGCGAACACTACAACTCGCTTGAAGAAGTGCTGGACCCAGACGAGAGCTTCAACGATTACTATGGCAAGCGCCACAATCGTTTTGAAAGTTCGTTAAATCAGCAGCTTGGTGGAAAACTTGGGGCCTTCACACTGAGCTGGATAAAAGAAAACTATTGGCACAGTGAACGTAAAATGGAATCACTGGGCGCAAGCTATAACAACCGTTTTGGCGCGGTGAGTTACACCCTGGGTTACAGCTATAACCGCAATACCTATCAGTCCAGCTCAACAGATAACGATCGGTATTATCAAAACGATCAACTGTTCACGCTCTCGGTAAGCGTACCTTTCGCGCTGCTCGATTCGCGCATGTACGCTAACTATATGCTCAGCACCCGTAAGCATGACGCTACCGTTAACAGCACCAGCCTGAGCGGTACTGCCCTTCGCGACGATAACCTGAACTGGTCCATACAGCAAAGCCACAGCACTACCGGCGGCGACTCCGGCGGGTTAAGCGCCAACTATAAAGGAACGTATGCCAACGTGAACGCCGGTTATAGCCAGTCTCCCGACTCCCGGCAAGTCAGCTACGGTATTAGCGGCGGCATGCTGGCCCACGAAAATGGGCTAACGCTGAGCCAACCGATTACCGGAGCGGCCGTGCTCATCAAAGCGCCCGGCGCGTCTAATGTCTCGGTCGTCAACCAGACTGGCGTTACGACCGACTTCCGCGGATATACAGTGATCCCGAACGTCACGCCTTACTACCGCTACGATATCGCGCTGGACAGCAGCACTTTTGCAGACAACGTTGATATCCCCATGAATAACCAGACCGTCTACCCGACACGTAATGCCATCGTGCGTGCTGATTACGACGCGCGCAAAGGCTACCGGGCACTCATCACGCTTCTGCGCGCGAACGCAAGCGCGGTGCCCTTTGGCGCGACAGTCAGCCTTACGCAACAAAACGAGAGTCTGGCCAATATTGTCGCTGATAAAGGACAGGTGTTCTTGAGCGGGCTGCCAGAGGAAGGCGTGCTTGTCGTGAGATGGGGAAACAGTGCGAATGAAACCTGCCGCGCCAGCTACCACCTCGACCCGCAAAAAAATCTCAATGGCATTGTGACAAGCCAGGCTCAGTGCCAATAAAGGAATACGATGAACCTGAAAGAATTGAAGTATTGTGCACTACTGTTAGTCGCGCTTTCCGGATGCGCCAGGGCCGAAGACTTTGGCAACGGTACAGGATGGTGCGAATCGACAAGCGGCACCCGAAATTATCCGTTTGATGTCAATCAGACGATCGACAGCACAGACAACAACCAGCGGGGGACGATTATTGAATCGAATTGGTCCGGCAGCGCTACCTACAACGCCGTATGTGATTGCGATAATACTGATTATCGGGGCTATAACTACTTTACCGCCACAACCGGCGACCTGACGCAAAAAGGCACCTACAGTGAGAGCCGCTACTACGGCTATATGTATTATTACGTACTGGTCGCGGGAAAGCTGGAGATCGGCTCTGAAACCTACATTGCTGGCAAACTCGGGCAATTTGTCCCCGTGCCTTTTTCCGCCGTCAGCAACCTTGACGCAACAGGAGGTGGCTGCACTGGGGCAGATATGAGGGCGATGACAGCAGGAAACCGCGGCAGGGTCAGGATCTACATTACCCATCCGTTGGTCGGTGAGATAATCATCCCAGAAACCACCATCGTGAACCTGTTTCTATCGAAATCCGCCACCGGCGGCGGCGATAACGTACCGCCAGGCGTGCCGCCGGTCGCGCGCGTCACGCTCTCTGGCACGATCACCGTTCCTCAGTCTTGCTCTATAAACGCCGGACAGATTATCGAAGTGAAGCTACCGGATATTCAGGGAAAAGATATCCGCAACCTTGGCGACAGCCCGCAGGAATCTCATGTCACAACCCGCGTCAACTTAACCTGCAGCAACGTTGCCAATGGCACCAATCTCTCGCTGTCATTAGCAGGCACTAACGATCCGCATAACAACGACTATTTGCAAACCGATAATGAGAATATTGGAATTCGTATTTCTGACAAAGAGGACAATACCATCGTGCCGAACGGCAGCACGGAATTGCCCGTCGATGATTATCAGGATGGCAGTGGCAGTTCGACATTTACCACCGCTCCGGTAAATACCACCGGCAATATTCCACGCACCGGACAGTATCAGGCAACGGCCACACTGGAAGTACAAATTCGCTAAAAAAAGGCGACTCACGTCGCCTTTTAACATTTAGCTGCGCAGCCCGCGCCCGCGCTGAATCAGATACCAGCACAGTAAATAAAATGCGGCGATAAACACCACCAGCACACCGAAGGTCGTCACCAGCGGCACATCGTGAATGCCGAGGAAGCCGTAGCGGAAGCCGCTAATCATGTAGACAATCGGGTTCAGGTGCGACAGTCCCTGCCAGAATGGCGGCAGCAGCGTTAACGAATAGAAAACGCCCCCCAGATAGGTCAGCGGCGTTAACACGAAGGTCGGGATCAGACTGATATCGTCAAAGGTTTTGGCAAAAACCGCGTTCAGTAAACCCGCCAGCGAAAACAGTACCGCCGTCAGCACCAGCGTCAGCGCCACGAAGACCCAGGAGTGCACCTGGAACGGAACAAAGAACAGAGAGATAGCTGTGACCAGAATGCCCACACACAGACCGCGAGCCACACCACCGCCGACAAAACCGGCGATGATAACGTGCGTCGGTACCGGTGCAACCAACAGTTCTTCAATGTTGCGCTGAAACTTGGCGCTAAAAAATGACGACGCCACGTTGGCGTACGAGTTGGTAATCACCGCCATCATGATAAGCCCCGGCACGATAAACTGCATGTAGCTAAAGCCGTGCATTTCACCGATCCGTGAGCCAATCAAATTACCAAAGATAATAAAATAGAGCGTCATGGTGATAACGGGCGGCACCAGGGTTTGCACCCAGATACGCATAAAGCGGTGGATCTCTTTCGCCCAGATGCTTTTCAGCGCGACCCAGTAGAGCTGCATCATGCGCGATCTCCTTGTTTTTCATGAACCAGAGAAACAAACAGCTCTTCCAGTCGGTTCGCCTTGTTCCGCATACTCAATACCTGAATACCCTGAGCGCTCAGCTGCGAGAACACGCTGTTCACCCCCTGCTCGCGCAGAACTTCAACTTCCAGCGTTGAGGTATCAACCAGACGGTATTGATAGCCTTCCAGCTTAGGTAGCGGACTTTTCGCCGCCAGATCGAGAATAAACGTCTCAGATTTGAGCTTGGAGAGCAGATTCTTCATCGAGGTATTTTCTACCAGCTCACCATGCTGAATAATGCCGATGTTCCGGCACAACATTTCCGCTTCTTCGAGATAGTGGGTTGTCAGAATAATCGTCGTACCTTTATCGTTTAAATCCTTCAAAAATCCCCACATTGAGCGGCGTAATTCAATATCAACACCGGCAGTAGGTTCATCGAGGATAAGCAACTTTGGCTCATGCATCAGCGCGCGGGCAATCATCAGGCGGCGCTTCATCCCGCCGGACAGCATACGAGCACGCTCGTTGCGTTTTTCCCACAGGTCGAGCTGTTTTAGATAAATTTCACTGCGCTTAACCGCCTCTTTATGCTCAACGCCGTAATAACCCGCCTGATTCACCACGATCTGTTGCACGGTTTCAAACGGGTTAAAGTTGAACTCCTGCGGCACCAGCCCAAGCTGGCGCTTGGCATTAACCGTATCTTTATCAAGATCGAACCCGAAGACGCTAACCCGACCGGAGGTTTTATTCACCAGCGAGCTGATAATGCCGATGGTAGTGGACTTTCCCGCGCCATTGGGACCTAGCAGCGCATAGAAATCACCCGCTTCGACTTGCAAATCTATGCCACGCAACGCCTGAACGCCACCGGGATAGGTTTTTTTAAGTTTTTGAAGTTCCAGAGCAATGGTCATGGTTTTTTACTTACCTTACGTTCTGACATTTTATATATAGTTTAAATAATGCTGGAGTTACCCTATATTAGCCCATCGAATTTATCTGGCTTCGGGTTGTACAACTCCATGAAAGACATAGATACACTTATCAGCAACAATGCACTATGGTCAAAGATGCTGGTAGAAGAGGATCCCGGATTTTTTGAAACGCTGACACATGCACAAAATCCGCGTTTTCTATGGATTGGATGTTCCGACAGTCGCGTTCCCGCTGAACGTTTAACCGGTCTTGAACCGGGTGAACTGTTTGTTCACCGTAATGTTGCTAATCTGGTTATTCACACCGACCTGAACTGTCTCTCAGTGGTTCAGTATGCGGTGGATGTGCTGGAAGTGGAACACATTATTATTTGTGGCCACTATGGATGCGGCGGTGTCCAGGCAGCCATTGAAAATAAAGAACAGGGGCTGATTGATAACTGGTTGCTGCATATTCGCGATATCTGGTTTAAACACAGCTCACTGCTGGGCGAAATGCCGCAGGAACGTCGCATGGACACCCTGTGCGAACTGAATGTCATGGAGCAGGTCTATAACCTGGGCCATTCGACAATCATGCGTTCAGCCTGGAAACGCGGTCAGAAAGTGACGATTCACGGATGGGCTTACGGTATTCATGATGGCCTGCTGCGCGATCTGGACGTCACGGCCACCAGCCGCGAAACGCTGGAACAACGCTACCGACAGGGGTTGTCGAACCTCAGCCAGAAGCACAGCAACCATAAGTAAGGCGATACTGCCGGGTGGCAGTTACGCCTTATCAGGCCTACAAATCAGCGCTGTAGGCCTGATAAGCGAAGCGCCATCAGGCGCTCCAGCCAATTACTCGTCCAGCAACACCACTTTGCCAACATACGGCAGATGGCGATAACGTTGTGCATAGTCAATGCCGTAGCCAACAACGAACTCATCTGGAATGGAGAAACCGATAAACTCGACCGGTACATTCACTTCACGGCGAGAAGGTTTATCCAGCAACGTACAAATCGCCAGAGATTTAGGTTCACGCAGGCTCAGGATTTCACGCACTTTAGACAGCGTGTTGCCGGAGTCGATGATGTCTTCAACAATCAGCACGTCTTTGCCACGAATGTCTTCATCCAGGTCTTTGAGGATTTTAACATCACGTGTGGTGGACATTCCGCTGCCGTAGCTGGAGGCGGTCATGAAATCGACTTCGTGGGAGACATGCACTTCGCGGCACAGGTCAGCCATAAACATAAATGAACCGCGTAACAGGCCTACCAGCACCATATCACTGCCGCTGTCCTTGTAACGCTCGTTAATCTGACGCCCCAATTCGGCAATACGCGCTTTGATCTCCGCTTCCGGGATCATGACTTCTACAGTATGTTTCATAAAAGAAATAACTCACTGATTTTTATCAGTTAACACATCATGCAAATCGAAAGAAAGCGCTTACCTTGATACACCGACAGAGAGGCGGTGGCTCGCACTAACCACAAAACTTGCGACAGCATACAAACAATTCAGTGGGTGAAGTATACCAGCAAAGAGACCGCATTCCTCTGATAGTTACTCAGAGAACCTGCACACGCATTTTAACGTGCACTGAATATACGAAAGCCGGGCAACGAACCCGGCTTTTAGCGTGAACAAAATCGGACTTTTTCAGGTCAGAACGTTTCCCAATGTTGATCCTGGGTAGTAGAGACAACGCGATCCTGGCGCGGAGCGTCCTGCGATGGTTTTCGTGCCCCGCTTACCGCCTTCTCACGGGTAATACGAAATACCGCAACAGCCTGCCGCAACTGCTCGGCCTGTTGCTCCAGTGAGGCCGCCGCCGCCGCAGACTCCTCTACCAGGGCGGCGTTTTGCTGGGTGACGCTGTCCATCTGCGAAACCGCGAGGCTAACCTGTTCAATCCCCCGACTCTGTTCTTCAGAAGCAGACGCAATTTCGCCCATGATATCGGTCACACGGGTTACCGCCGCGACAATTTCTGCCATGGTTTTACCGGCATCCGAAACCTGCTGCGATCCCATGCCGACACAGTGAGTTGAATTATCAATCAGCGCTTTGATCTCTTTTGCTGCCTGGGCACTACGGCTTGCCAGAGTCCGGACTTCACCTGCCACAACCGCAAAACCGCGCCCCTGCTCTCCGGCTCTGGCCGCTTCTACCGCGGCGTTCAGCGCCAGAATGTTGGTCTGGAATGCAATACTGTCGATAACGTTCGTGATCTGCGCGATTTGCTGCGAGCTGTCCGCTATTTCACTCATCGTATGAACAACGGTATCAACAACACGCCCCCCGCGAGCGGCAGTATCAGAGGCGTTTTTCGCCAATTGGGTCGCCTGTTTCGCATTGTCCGTATTCTGCTTCACTGTCGCAGTCAACTGCTCCATACTGGCGGCTGTTTCCTCAAGCGAGGCCGCCTGCTGCTCGGTGCGCGAAGAAAGGTCGTTATTGCCCGAGGAAATTTCAGCGGCCCCGGTATGAATTGACTCCGAGCTATTACGTACGGCAGTGACTGTCGAAATCAGCGACTGTTGCATCTCTTCCAACCCCATCGCCAGTCGGCCCATTTCGTTGCGACCTTCAACATTAAGCTTATGGGTTAAATCTCCACCGGTAATGACGCGAATATGCTCCATAATCTGCGCCAGCGGCTTCAGCAGGATGTGTTGCAACCCGCTCCAGATCATGCCCAGAACGATCAGCACAACCAGAACGATGCCTCCCAGCGTCCACTGCATACGGGAAAAACTGAGCTGATTCTCCGCAGCAGCGTGCTGCAGCAGCGCATTATTCTCGTTTCGCCAGTGGTCATAGCTCGCTTCCATTTCATCCTGCGCTTTCTGGGCATCAAGATCGCCATAGGCCTGATAGTTATTCGCTCGCAGATACTCAATCGATAATTTCATCACTTCGTGCATCTGGCGATATTGCTTTTCCATTTCACTGGCGATCTGCGGATCTTGCCCTGTAACCTGTGGTAATCCCTGATACTGGGCGAAATAGCCTTCCGCCTTCTTCATTGAATCACTGGCGGTATTGAGCAGCGTGTTGATCGCGGCTAAAGAGGCAGGATCGCTCTGATTTTTTAAAAAGCGGATGGCGACGCGTGTCACCGTAACACGGGTTTTAATCAACGTATTGACGCTGTCACTCAGATTTTCTTGCTGAGCGTTGAGGGTGCCTGAGTTCTGGAAATTCTGCCTATCATTGTTTACCGCAGAATAAAACAGGCTTCCCGTAACGGCCTGCAGTAAACAGAAAATGGCGAGAACCAGCAGGATACCGGTAATAACACGAATATTTTTAATCACGTTTTTTCATCCATTGAACTCACATTGGGTACATGATGATTATCGGCCCCAAAGGCGATTACTTTATGTTCAATGGCAGAATATGCAGGGGATGCGCCATACCCGGCCGACAAGAAATATCCTGTAGGCCGGGTAAGCGAAGAGACGTCGTTGTTTAAACCGTAAAACCGAGCATCATGCCGGTGTCTTCGTGCTCCAGCAGATGGCAGTGCGCCATATAGGCATGTTCTTTCGGCGCGTCGTGGTCAAACTTCACCAGCACCTCACTGACGCCACCTTCGACACGCACGGTGTCCTTCCAGCCTGCGCGATGCGTGGCCGGCGCTTTGCCATTCTCAGAGAGGATGCGGAACTGCGTGCCGTGAATATGGAACGGATGCAGCATCATGTCACCCTGACCGGAAATGACCCAGCGTTCATGCTGGCCTTTCGCCGCAGCAAACATCGGTTTATTCATATCAAAGGGCAGGCCATTAATCCGATTGGCGTTATGGAAATCAAACGACCCGCCATGTTTCATATTGCTCATATCACCCTGTTTCATGCTGCCCATATTGCCGTGATTCATATTGCCGTGGCTCATGTTACCGTGACTCATGTTGCTGCTGTTCATATGGCCCATCATTTGCCCGTGATCCATCCCGGCCATCGCCTGATCGCCATACTTTTGCATCAGCATCTGCATGCCCATCATGTCGAGCATCGGGTCCATCGACAATTGCAGTTTACGCACCGTCAGTCCATCCAGAGAAGGCAGCGCTGGCAGGGTGGTCAGCGTATCCGGCAGCGTCCCGGAAGCGGTAATAAGCAGCGGTTGAATACGCATCACCGGATGTGGTTTATCAAATGGCGCGATCGCCATCCCCATCTGGCTCACCGGCAGAGTGACCAAATCAAAGGCTTTTCCGTCGCTCACATCCACCAATACTTCAAAACGCTCACCCATCAGCATCGGCAGTTCGGTCACTTTTACCGGCTCAGCTAACAATCCACCATCACTGGCAATCACATACAGGGGACGGTTATCGCTGGTCGCGATATTAAGCGAGCGTGCGTTACAGCCATTCAGCAGACGCAGGCGCAACCAGCCGCGTGGTGCGGCATGTTGTGGGTAAATCGCCCCATTGGTTAGCAGCGTATCGCCAAACCAACCGACGGCGGCGGTCATCATATCCAACTGATAATTAATTTGCCCGTCTGCGGAAAACTGTTTGTCCTGAATAATCACCGGCACATCGTCGATACCCCACTGCTTCGGTAGCAGTAGTTTGCGGATCTCGTCATCTTCAATCAGCACCAGTCCGGCCAGGCCCATCGCAACCTGACGTCCGGTTTTCCCGTGTTGATGTGGGTGGAACCAACAGGTTGCTGCCCGTTGCGCAGGGGTAAAGGTCACTGAACGCTTCCCACCCGCCGGAATAACGCCTTGCGGCCCGCCATCGACTTCTCCGGGGATTTCCAGCCCATGCCAGTGCAGCGTCGTCTCTTCGGCCAGTTGATTATGGATATCCACACTCACCGCCTGACCTTTATTCAGTTTTACCGCGGGTCCGAGCACGTTACCGTTATATCCCCAGGTGGTGGCGGTTTTCCCCGCAAACGTCGACTGCCCAGCTTTCACAATCAGCTGTATGCGATTAGAAGCATCCGCAGTTAACAGGTCAGGAATGGGTAACGCAGGACGGTCAGCCGCAAAAACGGTGCGGCTCCACAAAGGTAAAGCTGACGCGACGCCCAGCGCCACGGAGTACTTTAAAAAGTCACGACGTTGCATATTCATTTCCTTATATTCAGCAGCTTAAGCAGGCTATCTTTTAAGCATAAGCCCTCCCCTTACGGGAAGGTCAAGTGAACGGCTGATAATAAAGGTCGTCGCTTCGCTCGCAGTATGCTAACGTTTAATTTCCGTGATGCAGTGGTAGAAGCAATGAAGACGTTTTTCAGAACAGTTTTGTTCGGCAGCCTGATGGCAGTATGCGCAAATAGCTACGCGCTTAGTGAATCCGAAGCCGAAGATATGGCCGATTTAACGGCAGTTTTTGTTTTTCTGAAAAATGACTGTGGCTACCAGAATTTGCCCAACGGGCAGATACGTCGCGCACTGGTCTTTTTTGCCCAACAGAACCAGTGGGACCTCAGTAATTACGATACCTTCGATATGAAAGCACTCGGTGAAGACAGCTATCGCGATTTGAGCGGTATTGGTATTCCGGTCGCGAAAAAATGCAAAGCGCTGGCGCGCGACTCCTTAAGTCTGTTGGCTTACGTCAAATAATACACCTTGCCCGATGGCGCTACGCTTATCGGGCCTACGAACCAGGAATGACATCGTTGTGCCAGGCCGGGTAGCACAGCGCCCCCGGCAGAGGCGAGTGCAAATTAACGCTGTTGCACAAATTCACGATACGCGGCAACCACCTGCAAGAAATCTTCAACGCCGCACAAAGATAAACTCTCTTCGTCGTAGTAATTCATTCCTTCTTCCATTTCATCGCCCGTGAACTCCAGTTGATTGGCGCGAACCATAACCTCTTCGCCATCCAGCCAGAGCGTGTATTCATGCCCTGCTCGCTGCCAGGAACGTTCACTGCCTTTTACCGCACGCGCTGCCTGTTCCACTTCATCAAGCAAGGCCATGTTCTCTTTCACTTCTTCATTAAACCAGTGCCCCACGACTTCATGGCCCATGGACATACGCACTAAAACCCGCCCGGTAACATCGCGCAGAAATTCGTAATCCATAATGTCTTCCTCTGCTCCCGGCAATGCGCCAATACCGCATTGCACCTTGCTGTAATTATCGCAGCAGCGCGGCAGAAAAAAAGTGTAGCGGGTATAAGGAATAGAAATAAAAATGCCCGGAGAAGTCAGCTTCTTCGGGCATTGATGCGTTTTTACGCTAAATGTGGTCGCGAATTAAACCGCAGTCTGGAAAATCACGCTATCTGCTTTCTCGGTGTACTGAGAGAGCTGGTCAAAGTTCAGATACCGGTAAGTATCCACGGCCGTTTTATCTACCTGCGCCACATAGGTCTGATACTCTTCCGCTGTCGGCAGTTTACCGATCAGCGCAGCAACCGCCGCCAGCTCTGCAGAAGCCAGGTAGACGTTCGCCCCCGTACCTAAACGGTTCGGGAAGTTACGGGTTGAGGTAGAAACGACTGTCGCACCGTCTGCCACACGCGCCTGGTTACCCATGCACAGTGAACAGCCAGGAATCTCGATACGCGCCCCGCTCTTACCAAAGACGCTGTAATAGCCTTCCTCGGTAAGCTGTGCCGCATCCATACGCGTTGGTGGAGCAACCCACAGACGCGTTGGCAACTGGCCTTTATGCGCATCCAGCAGTTTACCCGCGGCACGGAAGTGACCAATGTTTGTCATGCAGGAACCGATGAACACTTCGTCAATCTTCTCGCCCTGCACGTCAGACAGCAGACGCGCGTCGTCCGGATCGTTCGGTGCACACAGGATCGGCTCTTTGATATCCGCCAGATCGATGTCGATCACTGCCGCGTATTCGGCGTCAGCATCGGCTTCCAGCAGCTGCGGATCCGCCAGCCATTTTTCCATGCCCTGTACACGACGTTCCAGCGTACGGCGATCGCCGTAGCCTTCCGCGATCATCCATTTCAGCAGAACGATGTTGGAGCTGAGGTACTCAACGATCGGCTCTTTGTTCAGCTTGATGGTACAACCGGCAGCGGAACGCTCAGCGGAGGCATCGGTCAGTTCAAATGCCTGCTCAACTTTCAGATCCGGCAGACCTTCAATTTCCAGAATGCGGCCAGAGAAGATATTTTTCTTACCTTTCTTCTCAACGGTCAGCAGACCTTGTTTGATCGCGTACAGCGGGATGGCATGAACCAGGTCACGCAGGGTGATACCCGGCTGCATTTTGCCTTTGAAACGCACCAGAACAGATTCCGGCATATCCAGCGGCATCACGCCAGTCGCAGCCGCGAACGCCACCAGACCAGAACCCGCCGGGAAAGAGATACCGATTGGGAAACGGGTATGGGAGTCACCACCGGTACCTACGGTATCCGGCAGCAGCATACGGTTCAGCCAGGAGTGGATTACGCCATCACCCGGACGCAGCGACACGCCGCCACGGTTCATGATGAAGTCAGGCAGAGTATGGTGGGTGGTCACGTCAACCGGTTTCGGATACGCAGCGGTATGACAGAACGACTGCATCACCAGGTCAGAAGAGAAGCCCAGGCACGCCAGGTCTTTCAGTTCGTCACGGGTCATTGGGCCGGTGGTATCCTGAGAGCCGACGGAAGTCATCTTCGGTTCACAGTAGGCACCCGGACGGACGCCGGTTACGCCACATGCGCGGCCAACCATTTTCTGAGCCAGAGAGAAGCCGCGGCTGCTTTCCGCCACATCTTTCGCCTGACGGAATACATCACTGTGCGGCAGACCCAGCGCTTCACGCGCTTTGGTGGTCAGGCCACGGCCGATGATCAGCGGAATACGGCCACCGGCGCGCACTTCGTCAACCAGCACATCGGTTTTCAGTTCGAAGGTAGCCAGCAGTTCGTTGGTTTCGTGGTTACGCACTTCGCCCTTGAATGGGTAAACGTCAATTACGTCGCCCATGTTCAGGTTGCTTACGTCCACTTCAATCGGCAGCGCGCCCGCATCTTCCATGGTGTTGAAGAAGATCGGTGCAATTTTGCCGCCCAGACACAAACCACCGCCACGCTTGTTCGGTACATGAGGGATATCATCACCCATAAACCACAGCACGGAGTTGGTCGCAGATTTACGCGAAGAACCGGTACCGACAACGTCACCCACATAGGCCAGCGGGTAACCTTTTTTCTGTAATGCTTCGATCTGTTTGATCGGGCCAACGACACCCGGCTGATCCGGCTCGATACCTTCACGGGCGTTTTTCAGCATCGCCAGGGCGTGCAGCGGAATATCAGGGCGAGACCACGCGTCCGGGGCCGGAGACAGGTCATCAGTGTTGGTTTCACCCGTCACTTTGAAGACGGTAACGGTGATTTTTTCAGCCAGCGCAGGACGGTTCAGGAACCATTCGGCATCAGCCCAGGACTGCATCACTTGCTTAGCATATTCGTTGCCAGCTTTGGCTTTTTCTTCTACATCGTAGAAGTTATCAAACATCAGCAGCGTTGAAGAGAGCGCTTTGGCGGCAATCGGCGCCAGTTTGGCATCGTCCAGCGCATCAATCAGCGGATGAATGTTATAACCGCCCTGCATGGTACCCAGCAGTTCGATGGCTTTTTCTGGCGTGATCAGCGGAGAGGTAGTGTCACCTTTAGCGACAGCGGCGAGAAAACCGGCTTTAACGTAAGCGGCTTCATCTACACCAGGGGGAACGCGGTTAATCAACAGGTCTAACAGGAATTCTTCTTCGCCCACAGGCGGGGTCTTCAGCAGCTCGACAAGTGCAGCCATTTGGGTTGCGTCTAAGGGTTTCGGCACAATCCCCTGGGCGGCACGCTCAGCTACGTGCTTACGGTATTCTTCTAGCACGACGATATCTCCTCGCTCTCATTGTCATAATGCGGCGCTTTTGTATATGGGCGATTCTCTTCACGCTCCTGTGAGACAGCAGTTAGTAGGGTAAATGCCCGGTACCGCAAAAGGCACAATAACAGGATTTTCGTTGGGTGTTAATCTGTTTACAAAAAAGCAACATAAAAAATTGGCTGAATCGTTAAGGATGGTCTAATGCTCTTCACAATAGCAGAAGGGGAATGATAATTTTCACCAGCAATGTTTAGTCACATTATTTAGCTCCCTGATAATAAACTTGCGTTAACGATCCCAAGATTCGTCAAAAATTAAACTATTGTCTCTTTATACTCACGGAACACTGCACCCACTGGCGGCAGGCATAATGACTATGACGATTCTTACTGAGTCGGGAGAGATAAAATGACGTTGCCCTTTAAGCCCCATATCATTGCTCTGGCGTGCAGTGCAGGGTTATTTGTCGGTGCGGGCGTGCTGTTTGTAAACAGCCGCACACCAGAAGCCCCCTCGCAGCCTGCCCCGGCAGTAGCGCCTCAACCGCCCGTTGCAGCGGCTCCCGCAGTCGCCCCGGTTGCGGCAACAACGTACACCACTGCTCAACTCGATCAGTGGGTCGCCCCAGTTGCGCTCTACCCTGACCCGTTACTTTCTCAGGTGTTGATGGCCTCAACGTATCCATCGAACGTGGTACAGGCGGTTCAGTGGTCTCGTGATAATCCGACACTGCAAGGTGATGCCGCCATTCAGGCAGTGTCCGGCCAGTCATGGGACCCCAGCGTGAAGTCGCTGGTGGCATTTCCGCAACTGATGGCTCTGATGGGCGAAAACCCTGACTGGGTACAAAACCTGGGGAATGCGTTTCTGGCACAGCCACAGGACGTGATGGATGCCGTACAACGCCTGCGTTTGCTGGCTCAGCAAACAGGTTCGCTAAAATCCACACCACAGCAAACGGTCACGAACACCCAGAAAACAACCGTGGTTCAGACGCCATCATCATCAACGACGAAAGTGACCAGTAGCGCCCCCACCTCGACGGTTATCAAAATTGAGCCGACCGATCCACAGGTGGTATATGTGCCGAACTACAATCCAACCGTTGTTTACGGCAGCTGGCCTAATACCGCCTACCCGCCCGTCTATCTGCCGCCCCCTCCGGGAGAGCAGTTTGCCGATAGCTTCGTCAAAGGTTTCGGCTATAGCCTGGGCGTTGCGACGACCTATGCGCTGTTCAGTAACATCGACTGGGATGACGACGACCATCACCATGATGATGACTACCATGACCATGACGGCCCTCACGGCGGTAATGGCTACCAGCACAACGGAGATAACATCAATATTGATGTTAACAATTTCAACCATATCTCCGGACAAAACCTGAAAGGGCAAAACATTGCCTGGCAGCACAACCCTGCGTACCGTAACGGCGTGCCTTACCAGAACGACGCGGTCGCACAACGTTTTCATCAGACCAACGTTAGCGGGGGTTTAAGCGCCACTCAACATACACCGACCACCGCTGCCACACGAGACAGCCAGCGTCAGGCCGCAATGACGCAGTTCCAACAGCGTAGCCAGACCTCTCCGGCAAACTTGTCGGGTCAGACATCGCGGGATGCTCAACGTAAAGCCGCCTCTTCACAGCTAAATCAAATTGCCCAGCGCAATAACTATCGTGGCTATGACGAAACACAAAACAACAGCCGTCGTGAAGCAGCACAGAAGACGCTGAATAAATCCACTACGCAACAGCAGCACCGCTCTGAACTGAAGTCAAAAGCTCAGCAACATCCGGTTTCACAGCAGCAAAGGGAAACCGCTCGCCAACGCGTTGAATCATCCAACTCGCAACAACGTCTGGCCTCCCGTCAGAATACACATTCAAACGTCTTCAGCGGGAATGACAGCCGCTCACCGTCGTGGCAGTCCCAGCAACTGCGTGGACAGGAAAGCCGTCGCGCGAGCAACCTCAACAGCGGGCAGCGCGCTGCGGCACGCGAGAATTTTTCTGAGCACCACGAATTTCGCCGTCGTTAACCGGAGCCGATGATGAAAAAAATTATGTTAAGTGCCCTGTTGCTCTCCTTGCCGCTGGTGAGCTATGCGCAACAGGCGTTCACCTCCCCCGAAGAAGCGGCCAGTGCATTTGCCGCTGCGGTGGCGCAGCAAAATGAAAAGCAGCTCACGGCGCTACTGGGTGAAAACTGGCGACATTTTTTACCACCAGAAGGGGCCGATCCGGAAGCGGTGGCACGCTTTAATCGCGACTGGAAGGTGAGCCATCACATTGTGCTGCAGGACAACATGGCGCATCTCAACGTAGGGCAAGATGACTGGCAGTTACCCATACCGATGGTGAAAACCAGCAAAGGTTGGGCGTTCGATATGACCGAAGCCCAGGAGGAGATCCTCACTCGAACGATCGGTCGCAACGAGCTTTCAGCCATCGAAGCACTGCACGCCTACGTTGACGCGCAGCAAAGCTATTACGCGCTGAACAAATCGTATGCGCAAAAAATTGTCAGTAGCGAAGGTAAAAAAGATGGGCTTTACTGGCCCGCCGCACCAGGCGAAGCGCCAAGCCCTCTGGGACCCGCCTTCAGCCCACAAGAGCCCGGCACGGGTTATCACGGTTATAGTTTCCGCATACTGCCGGACAACGCCAGTGGTTTTGCCATGATTGCATGGCCCATTAGCTACGGTCACACAGGGGTGATGAGCTTTATGATTAGCGGCGATGACAAAGTCTATCAGGCCAATCTCGGCGTTGATTCTCAGCAAAAAGCACAGGCGTTAACCACATTCCATCCGGATAAAAACTGGCAGCCCGTAGCACCGTAAAGCGAGGTTAAGCCGTAGGCCGGGTTAGCGCTAGCGCCACCCGGCATGTTGCCTGAAATAACGGGTAGCTTTAGGCAAAAAAAAACGCCTCCAAAGAGGCGTTTTCACAAAAGCGGGAAGATTACTTTTTCTTCGCTTTCGGGTTTGGCAGGTCAGTGATGCTACCTTCGAACACTTCTGCCGCCAGGCCCACGGACTCATGCAGAGTCGGGTGCGCGTGGATGGTCAGTGCGATATCTTCAGCGTCGCAACCCATTTCGATCGCCAGACCGATTTCGCCCAGCAGCTCGCCGCCGTTGGTACCGACAATCGCACCACCGATCACACGGTGAGATTCTTTGTCGAAAATCAGTTTGGTCATACCGTCTGCGCAGTCGGAAGCGATAGCACGGCCAGAAGCAGCCCACGGGAAGGTGGCGGTTTCGTAGCTGATGCCTTTTTCTTTCGCTTCTTTCTCAGTCAGGCCAACCCATGCAACTTCTGGTTCAGTGTACGCGATGGATGGGATAACTTTCGGGTCGAAGTAGTGTTTCTTCCCGGCGATAACTTCAGCGGCAACGTGACCTTCGTGAACACCTTTGTGCGCCAGCATCGGCTGACCGACGATATCGCCGATAGCAAAGATGTGCGGCACGTTGGTGCGCAGCTGTTTGTCAACGCGGATGAAACCACGGTCATCAACTTCAACGCCAGCTTTGCCCGCGTCGAGGTTTTTACCGTTCGGTACACGACCGATAGCAACCAGCACGGCATCATAACGCTGTGCTTCAGCAGGCGCCTTTTTGCCTTCCATGGAAACGTAAATACCGTCTTCTTTCGCTTCAACGGCAGTCACTTTGGTTTCCAGCATCAGGTTGAATTTCTTGCTGATGCGTTTGGTGAAGACTTTCACCACGTCTTTATCGGCAGCCGGGATAACCTGGTCAAACATTTCAACCACGTCAATCTCTGAACCCAGCGCATGGTACACGGTACCCATTTCCAGACCGATGATACCGCCGCCCATTACCAGCAGGCGCTTAGGAACAGTTTTCAGTTCCAGTGCATCGGTGGAATCCCACACGCGCGGATCTTCATGCGGAATGAATGGCAGTTCGATCGGACGGGAACCCGCCGCGATGATCGCGTTGTCGAAGTTGATGACGGTTTTGCCGTTTTCGCCTTCAACTTCCAGGGTGTTCGCCCCGGTAAATTTACCCAGACCGTTAACCACTTTCACTTTACGGCCTTTGGCCATACCAGCCAGACCGCCGGTCAGTTGAGTGATAACTTTTTCTTTCCAGGTACGAATCTTGTCGATATCAGTTTTCGGCTCGCCAAAAACAATACCGTGTTCAGCCAGTGCTTTGGCTTCTTCGATAACTTTTGCTACGTGCAACAGCGCTTTAGAAGGGATACAGCCGACGTTCAGACAAACACCACCAAGGGTGCTGTAACGTTCTACGATGACGGTCTCCAGACCTAAATCTGCGCAACGGAAGGCAGCAGAGTAACCTGCCGGGCCTGCCCCAAGTACCACGACCTGAGTTTTGATTTCAGTGCTCATCATGACCTCTTAATTTATACCCGTCGTCCACCGGGTCGTTCTATCCGCCCGTATTTTACAAAATTGTTAACAATTTTGAAACAACAAACGGCAACCGATTTGTCTTTCGCACAATAACCTCACTGACTTCATGAGATTACCAGAAAAAAGCCGGCCGTCGGGCCGGCTTTTTCGCTTACATCACCAGGCGGCGAATGTCAGACAGCATGTTGTTGATGATGGTGATAAAGCGCGCACCATCTGCACCGTCGATTACACGGTGGTCGAAGGAGAGCGAAATCGGCATCATCAGACGCGGCATAAACTCTTTACCGTTCCACACTGGCTCCATAGAGGACTTGGAGACACCGAGGATAGCCACTTCCGGCGCGTTAACAATCGGTGCGAAGTGGGTAGTACCCAGGCCACCGATGCTGGAGATGGTGAAGCAACCGCCCTGCATTTCGCCAGCGGTCAGCTTGCCATCACGTGCTTTCTTGGAGATCACGGTCAGTTCACGAGACAGCTCGGTAATGCTCTTCTTGTTCACGTCTTTGAAGACCGGAACAACCAGACCATTCGGGGTATCTACCGCAACACCGATGTTGATGTATTTCTTCAGGGTCAGACGCTGACCGTCTTCAGACAGAGAGCTGTTGAAGCGCGGCATCTGTTCCAGAGCGGCAGCAACGGCTTTCATGATGAAGACCACTGGGGTGAATTTCACGTCCAGTTTACGTTTCTCCGCTTCGGCGTTCTGTTGTTTACGGAACGCTTCCAGATCGGTGATATCGGTCTTATCGAAGTGGGTAACGTGCGGGATCATCACCCAGTTACGGCTCAGGTTAGCACCAGAGATTTTCTGGATACGGCCCAGTTCCACTTCTTCGATTTCACCAAACTTGCTGAAATCAACTTTTGGCCAAGGCAGCATGCCCGGGATACCGCCGCCAGCAGCGGCTGCCGGAGCAGCTTCAGCACGTTTAACCGCGTCTTTCACGTATGCCTGAACGTCTTCACGCAGGATACGGCCTTTACGACCTGAACCTTTCACTTTCGCCAGATTCACGCCAAATTCGCGCGCCAGGCGACGGATCAGCGGAGTTGCGTGGACGTAAGCATCGTTTTCTGCGAAGTCAGATTTGCTTTCCGCTTTTGCAGCCGGAGCTGGAGCTGCTTGTGCAGGTGCAGCGGCCGGAGCCGGTGCCGCAGCTTGTGCCGGTGCAGCAGCAGGTGCTGCGCCTTCAACTTCGAAGACCATAATCAGAGAACCGGTTTTCACTTTGTCGCCGGTGCTGATTTTGATTTCTTTCACGGTGCCCGCGAACGGTGCCGGCACTTCCATAGAGGCTTTGTCGCCTTCAACGGTGATCAGTGACTGTTCAGCGGCAATTTTATCGCCCACTTTAACCATCACTTCAGTGACTTCAACTTCGTCACCACCGATGTCCGGTACGTTAACTTCTTTAGAACCCGTTGCCGCCGGAGCTGCCGCTGCAGCAGGAGCCGCAGCCTGAGCCGGTGCAGCAGCAGGAGCCGCAGCCTGAGCCGGTGCAGCAGCAGGCGCTGCGCCTGCGACTTCAAAGACCATAATCAGGGAGCCGGTAGACACTTTGTCGCCGGTGTTGATTTTGATCTCTTTAACGGTTCCTGCGAACGGCGCCGGAACTTCCATAGACGCTTTGTCGCCTTCTACGGTGATCAGAGACTGTTCAGCCGCAACGGTATCGCCCACTTTAACCATGATCTCGGTAACTTCAACTTCGTCACCGCCGATGTCTGGTACGTGTACGTCTTTTGCCGCAGCTGCAGCTGGTGCAGCGGCCGGAGCGGCTGCTTTCTTCTCTTCTGCCGGAGCAGGTGCAGCAGTTGCTGCACCGTCGGCGGAATCGAAAATCATGATCAGTTTGCCGGTCTCAGTTTTGTCGCCAACAGAGACTTTGATCTCTTTAACGATACCAGCCTGAGGAGACGGAACTTCCATAGAGGCTTTGTCGCCTTCTACAGTGATCAGCGACTGTTCAGCTTCAACTTTGTCGCCCACTTTGACCAGGATCTCGGTGATTTCAACTTCATCAGCCCCGATGTCCGGTACATTGATTTCGATAGCCATTATTCTTTTACCTCTTACGCCAGACGCGGGTTAACTTTATCTGCATCGATGTTGAATTTGATGATTGCGTCAGCAACCACTTTCTTATCGATTTCGCCACGTTTAGCCAGTTCGCCCAGGGCCGCTACAACCACGTAGGAAGCATCAACTTCGAAGTGGTGACGCAGGTTTTCACGGCTGTCAGAGCGACCGAAACCGTCAGTACCCAGTACGCGATAATCATCAGCCGGTACATAAGTACGAACCTGTTCGGCAAACAGTTTCATATAGTCAGTAGATGCAACTGCCGGAGCGTCGTTCATCACCTGAGCGATGTACGGAACGCGCGGAGTTTCCATCGGGTGCAGCATGTTCCAACGCTCACAATCCTGGCCATCACGCGCCAGTTCAGTGAAGGACGTTACGCTGTATACGTCAGAACCTACACCGTAGTCGTTCGCCAGGATCTGTGCTGCTTCACGGACGTGACGCAGGATAGAACCGGAGCCCAGCAGCTGAACTTTACCTTTCTTACCTTCAAGGGTTTCGAGTTTGTAGATACCTTTACGGATACCTTCCTCGGCACCTGCTGGCATTGCCGGCATGTGGTAGTTTTCGTTCAGCGTGGTGATGTAGTAGTAAACGTTCTCTTGTTTCTCACCGTACATGCGTTCCAGACCATCATGCATGATGACCGCAACTTCGTACGCGTAAGACGGATCGTAAGAGATACAGTTAGGGATAGTCAGAGACTGAATATGGCTATGACCATCTTCGTGCTGCAGACCTTCGCCGTTCAGCGTCGTACGACCGGAAGTACCACCAATCAGGAAGCCGCGAGCCTGCTGGTCGCCTGCCTGCCAGCACAGGTCGCCGATACGCTGGAACCCGAACATGGAGTAGTAGATGTAGAACGGAATCATCGGCAGATCGTTGGTGCTGTAAGATGTTGCAGCAGCCAGCCAGGACGCGCCTGCACCCAGTTCGTTGATACCTTCCTGCAGGATCTGACCTTTTTCGTCTTCTTTATAGTAAGCAACCTGCTCACGGTCCTGCGGGGTGTACTGCTGGCCGTTCGGGCTGTAGATACCGATCTGACGGAACAGACCTTCCATACCGAAAGTACGCGCTTCGTCGGCAATGATTGGAACCAGACGATCTTTGATCGATTTGTTCTTCAGCATCACGTTCAGGGCACGAACGAAAGCGATAGTGGTAGAGATTTCTTTGTTCTGCTCTTCCAGCAGCGCACCGAAGTCTTCCAGCGCCGGCAGTTCCAGCTTCTCAGTGAAGTTCGGCTGACGGCTCGGCAGGTAACCGTGCAGTTTCTGACGCTGAGCGTGCAGATAGGTGTGCTCTTCAGAACCTTCCGGGAAGGTAATGTAAGACAGGTTTTCAACCTGCTCATCGGTTACTGGCACATTGAAACGGTCGCGGATATAACGCACGCCGTCCATGTTCATTTTCTTAACCTGGTGAGCGATGTTCTTACCTTCGGCGGTGTCACCCATGCCGTAACCTTTGATGGTATGGGCCAGGATTACAGTTGCTTTGCCTTTGGTTTCCTGCGCTTTTTTCAGTGCAGCGTAGACTTTCTTCGGATCGTGACCACCACGGTTCAGCGCCCAAATCTGCTCGTCAGTCCAGTCAGCAACCAGTGCTGCGGTTTCCGGGTATTTACCGAAGAAGTGCTCACGTACGTAAGCGCCGTCTTTGGATTTGAAGGTCTGGTAGTCGCCGTCAACGGTTTCGTTCATCAGTTGGATCAGCTTACCGCTGGTATCTTTACGCAGCAGCTCATCCCAACGACCGCCCCACATGACTTTAATTACGTTCCAGCCAGCGCCAGCGAAGATGCCTTCCAGTTCGTTGACAATCTTGCCATTACCGGTGACCGGGCCATCAAGACGCTGCAGGTTACAGTTGATAACGAAGACCAGGTTGTCCAGTTTTTCACGGGTCGCGATGGTGATAGCACCCTTAGATTCTGGCTCATCCATCTCGCCGTCGCCCAGGAAAGCGTAAACGGTTTGTTTAGAGGTATCTTTCAGGCCACGGTGTTCCAGATATTTCAGGAATTTAGCCTGGTAGATAGCACCGATTGGACCCAGACCCATAGATACGGTCGGGAACTGCCAGAATTCCGGCATCAGTTTCGGGTGCGGGTAGGAAGACAGGCCTTTGCCATGCACTTCCTGACGGAAGTTGTTCATCTGCTCTTCAGTCAGACGACCTTCCAGGAATGCGCGTGCGTAGATGCCCGGGGAGATGTGACCCTGGAAGTACACCAGATCGCCACCGTCCTGCTCGTTGCGTGCACGGAAGAAGTGGTTGAAGCAAACATCATATACCGTTGCGGAGGACTGGAAGGATGCCATATGGCCACCCAGTTCAAGATCCTTTTTAGACGCACGCAGTACGGTCATGATGGCGTTCCAGCGGATAGCAGAACGAATACGACGTTCCAGCTCCAGATTGCCCGGGTATTCCGGTTCATCTTCAACGGCAATAGTGTTTACATAATTGCTGGCCCCTGCACCTGCCGCTACTTTCACGCCGCCTTTGCGGGCTTCTGAAAGCAGTTGGTCGATCAGATACTGAGCACGCTCAACACCTTCTTCACGGATGACCGATTCGATCGCCTGTAGCCAGTCGCGAGTTTCGATCGGATCCACGTCATTTGGGAAACGTTCTGACATGGGGGTATTCCTTATCTATCTAATACGTTGAGTTATCTGGAACCTGTCCCATTGCGCTCTTTGTTCTTCATACTTCAGGTTGTCTCTTTGTTGGCTGCGCTTCCTCGCACCAGTCACATAGTTCACTATGCTCCTGGCGACTCGCTCGCTTGCCGCCGCGATACAACCCGAATTATTTTGAACAACTAAAAGCGCAATAAGACAGGTTCTGCGTTTATTGCCTGACCCATCAGGCGTCATTGTTGCAGCCAGTTTGGGCACGGACAGCGCGGAACAACCGGAGCGTACACGTAGTACGTGAGGATTGTGAGCACTGCCCAGGGCCAAAATGGCAAATAAAATAGCCTTATGGGCCTGGCATTTAGTTGCCGCGCGCTTTTAGTTCGCGCTTGATTTACAACATCTTCTGGTTAACGTTCTGCCAGAAAAATCACTAATTCTTTCGTTGCTCCAGGCGGCGTAAGGCGCGTTCACGACGACTTTCCTCACGGCTTCTGTCCAGGAGAATCTCTTCGATAAATGCCAGGTGACGGTGCGACGCTTCACGCGCCTCCTCCGGCTTCCCGGCGATAATTGCTTCAAAAATACGGGTGCGGTGACTGCTTACCAGAGGCAGCATCTCGCGACGCGCATACAGCAATTCAAAGTTTTGACGGACATTCTGGGCCAGCATCGGCTCCATACACCTTAGCAAATGGAGCAATACCACATTATGTGCCGCTTCGGTGACAGCAATTTGATACTGAAGTACGGCATCAGATTCACCGTCAAGATCGCCGGACTGTTGCGCAAGCTCGATCGCCTGATGGAGTTCACGGATACGCGTTTTGTCTTCATCCGTGCTGCGCAGTGCGGCGTAATAGGCCGCAATACCTTCCAACGCATGGCGCGTTTCGAGCAGGTCAAACTGGGATTCAGGATGGTCGGAGAGCAGCTCTACCAGTGGGTCGCTAAAGCTCTGCCACAGGCTGCTCTGAACAAAAGTGCCACCGCCCTGACGACGAAGCAGTAAGCCCTTCGCTTCGAGGCGTTGGATCGCCTCACGTAAGGAGGGGCGGGAAACGTCGAACTGTTTTGCCAGCTCGCGTTCCGGTGGGAGTTTTTCTCCGGGGCGAAGTGTCCCCTCAAGAATTAAAAACTCCAGCTGCTGCTCAATCACATCGGAGAGTTTTGGTTGGCGGATTTTGCTGTAGGCCATGATTTCCTGTCTTAAGCCATTTGCCCGGAGTCAATTGGTCTTACCAATTTCATGTTCTTGACGCTAAAGTAACAAAGTATTCACCTTCTGTCCATACAGGTTTTGATTGAAATCAGTAAAGGAGGCATATTTTAACAACATTACAGAAATAACGTTTCAAACATGTAACTATGCACAAATGTTAAATTTACCCATCCCGAGGTAGTTTTAACCGAATTGAAACGAAAAAATATATTATCTGAACCGATTCACCTGCTTATTTATCGATTTATCAATCACTATTTTCGAATAAAAATTCAAATTGGAAATTTTGTGGTAGATAAACTCGCGCTTACAAATGGTTTCTTTTTATTCAACTCGTCACTCACGCCGCATAAAGCAGGTGCATTCGCGCTCGCATAACATTATTCTGATCAAGACAAAAGTCTTTAGGCAACATTTCATAATTCATTACTGTAAATAAATTAATACAACAAACGGAATTGCAAACTTACACACGCGTCACTGCGTGGTTCAAAATATAAGTACTCGAAAGATGAAGAGTAAAACCACACACGAGGTTTCATGATGGAAAGTCAACAGCATGGCGATCAGCTAAAGCGCGGCCTTAAAAACCGCCATATACAGCTTATCGCGCTGGGTGGCGCGATTGGTACCGGGTTATTCCTCGGTAGCGCATCCGTTATTCAGTCTGCAGGGCCGGGTATTATTCTGGGTTACGCTATCGCCGGATTTATCGCTTTTCTGATTATGCGTCAGTTAGGTGAAATGGTGGTGGAAGAGCCGGTGGCAGGCTCCTTTAGTCACTTTGCCTACAAATACTGGGGCGGTTTCGCGGGGTTCTCTTCCGGCTGGAACTATTGGGTGCTGTACGTGTTGGTTGCCATGGCTGAGCTAACTGCCGTGGGTAAATACATCCAGTTCTGGTATCCGGAGATCCCAACATGGGCTTCGGCAGCAGCCTTTTTTGTGATCATCAACGCCATCAACCTGACCAACGTAAAAGTGTTCGGTGAGATGGAGTTCTGGTTCGCCATTATTAAAGTCATTGCCGTAGTCGCAATGATCCTGTTCGGCGGTTGGCTACTGTTTAGCGGCAATGGCGGCCCACAGGCCAGCGTCAGCAACTTGTGGAGCCAGGGTGGATTCCTGCCACACGGCTTCAGTGGGCTGGTAATGATGATGGCTATCATCATGTTCTCTTTCGGCGGTCTGGAACTGGTCGGGATCACCGCAGCAGAAGCCGATAACCCGGAACAAAGCATTCCAAAAGCGACTAATCAGGTCATCTACCGTATCCTGATTTTCTATGTAGGCTCCCTGGCGGTACTGCTTTCCCTGATGCCATGGACGCGCGTAACAGCAGATACCAGCCCGTTTGTCCTTATCTTCCACGAACTGGGTGACACCTTTGTTGCTAACGCCCTGAACATCGTGGTGCTGACCGCCGCCCTTTCTGTCTATAACAGCTGTGTATACTGTAACAGCCGTATGCTGTTCGGCCTGGCTCAGCAGGGTAACGCGCCAAAAGCGCTGATGAACGTGGATAAACGCGGCGTGCCGGTTAACACCATTCTGGTCTCCGCACTGGTTACCGCACTGTGCGTACTGATTAACTATCTGGCACCGGAATCTGCGTTTGGCTTGCTGATGGCACTGGTGGTTTCCGCATTGGTCATCAACTGGGCAATGATTAGCCTTGCGCATATTAAGTTCCGCAAAGCGAAACAGCAGCAGGGCGTCGCCACTCGCTTCCCGGCACTGCTCTACCCGCTAGGTAACTGGATCTGCCTGATTTTCATGGCTGCAGTACTGGTGATTATGTTGATGACGCCGGGCATGGCGATCTCTGTGTACCTGATCCCGGTATGGATTGCCATTCTTGGCATTGGCTATCTGTGTAAACAGAAAACGGCCGGGGCCGTAAAAGCGCATTAATCCTTTCCCCCCCCCCCACCTGCACCAGGTGGGGGTTGTTATCTGCTTCACACTTTCCCACAGATGACTGTTTAGTCCATATCAGCGGCGCTATCCTGCAACGCAAAAACACCAGCACCAGACAATAATTCTCTCCATATCACATTAATGGAGTGCGCTTGATGGAAACCAGAAAGCTGTCGGTGAAAGAAAAGATCGGCTATGGAATGGGCGATGCCGGATGCAACATCATATTCGGCGCTATCATGCTGTTTGTTAACTATTTTTACACAGATATTTTCGGTCTTGCGCCTGCACTTGTCGGCGTGTTGCTGCTCTCGGTACGCGTTATTGATGCTGTTACTGACCCTATCATGGGGGCAATGGCCGATCGTACTCGCAGTAAATATGGTCGGTTTCGTCCATGGCTTCTGTGGATGGCTTTCCCCTACGCATTATTCAGCGTACTGATGTTTACCACCCCGGAGTGGACGTATAACAGCAAAGTTATCTATGCGTTTGTCACCTACTTCCTGCTCTCTATTACCTACACAGCAATCAACATTCCCTACTGTTCACTCGGTAGCGTCATCACCAACGATCCGAAAGAACGCGTCGCCTGCCAGTCGTATCGTTTCGTGCTGGTCGGGATTGCCACTCTGCTACTCTCACTCACGCTACTGCCAATGGCAGAGTGGTTTGGCGGGGAAGATAAAGCCAAAGGCTATCAGATGGCGATGGCCGTGCTGGCTTTCATTGGTATGTGCATGTTCCTGTTTTGTTTCGCAACCGTGCGCGAACGTGTACGCCCTGCGGTACCCACGAACGACGATTTGAAAGCCGATCTAAAAGACGTGTGGAAGAACGATCAGTGGGTAAAAATCCTGCTATTAACCCTGTGCAACGTCTGCCCGGGCTTTATTCGTATGGCTGCCACCATGTACTACGTCACCTGGGTTATGCAGCAAAGCACACAGTTCGCAACGTTGTTTATCAGCCTTGGCGTTGTCGGCATGATGATCGGCAGTATGCTCGCGAAGGTATTAACTGACCGCTGGTGCAAACTGAAAGTCTTCTTCTGGACCAACATCGTACTGGCGGTGTTCTCCGGCGCGTTTTACTTTTTCGATCCGAAAGCCACCATGATGATTATGGTGCTCTACTTCCTGCTCAACATCCTGCATCAGATCCCTTCTCCACTGCACTGGTCGCTGATGGCGGATGTGGATGACTACGGCGAGTGGAAAACCGGTAAACGTATTACCGGGATCAGCTTCTCGGGCAACCTGTTCTTCCTGAAGCTGGGGCTGGCGATTGCCGGCGCGATGGTGGGCTTCCTGCTCTCCTGGTACGGTTACGACGCAGGCGCGAAAGCGCAAAGTGACTCCGCGATTAACGGCATTATGCTGTTGTTCACTATTATTCCGGGCGTCGGTTATCTGATTACCGCAGGCGTGGTTCGTCTGCTGAAAGTTGACCGCGAATTTATGCAGCAAATCCAGTCAGACCTGGAAAAACGCCGCGCCAACTACCGCGAATTAAATGAGTATCACGACATTAAATCGACTGACCATGTAAGGAAAGCCTGATGAATCAGTGGCCGAATCCCTTTATCGAACAGCGTGCCGATCCGTTTATCCTGCGTGACGGTAACCACTATTATTTCATTGCTTCAGTACCTGAATATGACCGACTGGAGCTGCGTCGGGCTGACTCTCTGGAGGGATTACGCACCGCGGAGCCCGTTGTTGTCTGGCGCAAACCGGACAGCGGCCCAATGAGTCAACTTATCTGGGCCCCCGAGATCCACACTATTGCCGGTAAGTGGTACATCTACTTTGCGGCCACGCACACCCAGGCGCTTGATACGTTGGGTATGTTCCAGCATCGCATGTTTGCTTTGGAGTGCGCAGATGCCGATCCACTAAGCGGAAAGTGGGTTGAGAAGGGGCAAATTAAAACCCAGTTTGATACCTTCGCGCTTGATGCCACAACGTTTAACCATCAGGGGAAACAGTGGTATTTGTGGGCGCAGAAATCGCCTGATATTGCCGGAAACTCCAATGTTTATCTCGCAGAGATGGAAAACCCTTGGACAATCAAAGGTCAGCCGGTGATGCTCAGCCATCCGGAATATGACTGGGAATGTCGGGGCTTTTGGGTCAACGAAGGTCCAGCCGTCGTGGTGCACGGAGACAAACTGTTTGTCAGTTACTCCGCCAGCGCAACCGATGAGAACTACTGCATGGGGTTACTGTGGGTTGATCTCCATGCCGATCCACTAAACCCGGAAAACTGGCACAAATCACCGCGTCCGGTCTTCACCACCAGCTATGAAAACCGTCAGTATGGACCCGGGCACAACAGCTTTACGCAAACGCCGGAAGGGGATGATGTACTGGTGTATCACGCAAGGAATTATACCGAAATCGAGGGCGATCCGCTGTATGACCCGAATCGCCACACTCGTCTGAAGCTCGTGCGCTGGGACGAAAACGGGATGCCAGATTTTGGCGTGCCGCCTGCCGATACGCTTTAAAATGTTTGCCCGGTGGCGCTGCGCTTACCGGGCCTACGGCACTTACATATGGTGTAGGCCGGATAAGCGTTAGCGCCATCCGGCACAACGCTACACTAATGCCCCATAAATGGTGAGCAGCGCAATCACCACAACCACGACAAACGACGTTTTCTTCGCCATTGCAACGGCTGCTTTCGGCGTTTCGACCTTATCAGTATGCGGCTCACGCGCCAGCGAGAACTGCGCCAGACGGGTCAACACCTGATACTGCGAAGTATGCAGATCCGCCAGCGATGCAAACCAGGCGGGCAACGCCTTCTCACCGTGTCCTAACAGCGCATAGACCACACCCGCCAGACGTACCGGAACCCAATCCAGGACATGCAGGATCGCGTCAATACCTGACTGCAGACGCTGATGCGGCGTCTGGTAGCGCGCCAGCCATGACTGCCACGCACGTAAAAAAGCATAGCCGACTAGCGTCACCGGTCCCCACGGACCACCGACGATCAACCAGAATAGCGGAGCCAGATAAAAGCGAAAGTTGTTCCATAACAGCGCATTTTGTAGCTCACGCAGAAACTCTCGTTCATCACAATCCGGCGGCACGCCATGAATCAGCGTCAGCTCACTGGCCATCGCCTCACGGGCGTGCGCATCATTACGTGAAGCCGCATTCAGGTAGGCATGATAATGAAGGCGCACCTTGCCAGCACCGATGCACAGCAAACCAATTAAGATCCACACCACCAACAGCGGAACATTAAACAACAACCCATGCAGCGCGCGCAGTAACAGGAATGTCACTACCATCGCAATAATGGTCATTCCTAACGTTCGCGCCATAGAGAAATGCTTAACCCGCCGGAAAAAAGCCTCAATCCGGTGATCAAGCTGCCAGTGCTCACCCAGCTTAAACAAGCGCTCAACAATCAGCACCAGTAATGTTGTAAACAGCGTCATGTCATCTCCTTGTGTGACGAGGGGGTGACCAGGGCGCGAAACCTTGCCCAGTCAAAAGATGGCCCAGGATCGGTCTTCCGTTCGGGCGCAATATTGCAATGCCCAGTCATGTTGCTGGCAATCGCCGGATAACGCTGAATCAGCGTCTGCGTCACGGCAGCCAGTTGCTGGTACTGAACATCGGTATAAGCCAGCGTATCCGTACCTTCAAGCTCAATACCAATTGAAAAATCATTACAGCGTTCACGCCCCTGATAGCAGGAGACGCCTGCATGCCAGGCACGTTTGTCAAAGGGAACATATTGCACAACCTCACCGTCACGGCGGATCAGGCAATGGGCAGAAACGCGCAAATGGGCAATTTGTGCAAAAAAGGGATGGGCGTTGGGATCAATTGTTCCAGTAAATAACGCGTCTATCCATGGGCCGCCAAATTCACCGGGTGGCAGGCTGATATTATGCACCACCAGCAAAGAAGGGCTTTCGTCATCCGGGCGGCAATCGTAATGAGGAGAGGGAACGCGTCGTGCCTCTGCCAGCCAGCCCTCGTCTAACAACATGCAGAATCTCCTTATTGGTGGTGCTCATATCAGGTTCAGGGTAGCATGTTTCTACCTTATGATTCGTTAGCAATTTGGAGTTTTATCATGCCGCCTCGCCGCTATAACCCTGACTACCGACGTGACGCGCTGTTGGAACGCATAAATCTCGATATCCCTGCCGCGGTTGCCCAGGCGCTGCGCGAAGATTTAGGCGGAGAAGTTGATGCCAATAACGATATCACCGCACAGCTTTTACCTGAGGATATGCGTTCCCATGCCACCGTCATTACACGCGAAGAGGGTGTTTTTTGTGGGAAACGCTGGGTGGAAGAGGTCTTTATTCAGCTTGCTGGCGATGATGTCAGCATCAACTGGCATGTTGAAGATGGCGACAGCATTAAGGCTAACCAACCGCTGTTTGAACTGGACGGCCCTTCCCGCGTGTTGCTAACCGGCGAACGTACCGCACTCAACTTTGTGCAGACGCTGTCTGGCGTGGCAAGCGAAGTGCGAAAATACGTCGACCTGCTGGCCGGGACAAAAACCCAACTGCTGGATACACGTAAAACGCTGCCTGGGCTGCGTACGGCGCTGAAATACGCGGTGCTCTGTGGCGGCGGTGCGAATCATCGTTTAGGTCTTTCTGACGCCTTCCTGATTAAAGAGAACCACATTATTGCTTCCGGTTCGGTACGTCAGGCCGTGGAGAAAGCCTTCTGGCTACACCCGGATGTTCCGGTTGAAGTGGAAGTGGAAAGCCTGGATGAACTGGACGATGCGTTGAAAGCCGGAGCGGACATCATCATGCTGGACAACTTCGAAACCGACCAAATGCGCGAAGCGGTCAAACGTACCAACGGCCAGGCGCGTCTGGAAGTATCTGGTAACGTCACCTATGAAACGCTACGCGAATTCGCGGAAACCGGCGTGGATTTCATCTCTGTAGGCGCACTGACCAAACATGTCCGCGCACTCGATCTTTCGATGCGTTTTCGCTAATCGCTGACTGTTCTGCCCGATGGCGTTTCGCCTACCGGGCTACAGCCCCCAGCCAGATAAGCCTTATACGCCGCAGTCTGGCTGTTTATTCGAGTGCCTTCGCAAATACGTTGTCTGACTCTGTAATTTCGTAAAATTCCTCTGAACCGGCTTTCTCGTTCTATTTTTTGCCCCTCGCCTAAAATCCCTTCGATTTGCCAAAGTAGCGCCAGCTAACTCAAGGAGCAAATCAACAATGGACAAACAACGAGGCTTCACGCTTATCGAACTGATGGTGGTCATTGGCATCATTGCCATCCTCAGCGCTATCGGTATCCCTGCTTATCAAAACTATCTGCGCAAAGCCGCGCTGACAGACATGCTGCAAACCTTTGTCCCCTACCGTACTGCCGTCGAACTCTGCGCACTGGAGCACGGCGGAACAGAAACCTGTGATGCTGGGACAAATGGGATCCCCTCTGCGACCACCACCCGCTATGTCTCAGGTATGAGCGTTGAAAAAGGTGTCGTCAGCCTCACTGGGCAGGAAAGCCTGAACGGGCTAAGCATCACGATGACGCCCGGTTGGGACAACGCCAACGGTATAACGGGCTGGAATCGCAACTGCGCTATCCAGAATGACAGTGCGCTGCAACAGGCTTGTGAAGACGTTTTTCGCTTTGATGCCAACTAAGGAAAAGAGATGAATACCACACAACTGACGGCACTTTGCCAACGTTATCAGGGAATATTGCTGGATGCAGACAATGACGTGGTGCATATCGCCGTTGTGGATGCCCCTTCCCACGAACTGCTGGATGCACTGCATTTTGCAACGACCAGGCGTATCGATATTGTGTGCTGGACACGTCAGCAAATGGAGGGCCACACACACACGCCACATAAAATGCTCCCGGCCATCATCACAGAAAGCAGCGCAACTGCCGCGGGTTTGCTGAACCATGCTTTTCAATCCGCGTTGGCACAGCGGGCTTCTGATATTCATATTGAACCTGCGGAGAATCACTACCGGATCAGGATGCGTGTGGATGGCGTACTACACACATTGCCGGAAGTCACCACAGAGATGGGCATAGCTCTCACCGCAAGATTAAAGGTATTAGGCAGTCTGGATATTGCCGAGCACCGGCTCCCGCAAGATGGGCAATTTACCGTGGAGATTTCAGGTGAACCCATTTCGTTTCGCATCGCCACGCTGCCTTGCCGATGGGGTGAAAAAGTAGTGCTACGCCTGCTTCACCAGGTTAATCAAACGCTGGAGATCAACGCACTGGGCATGCATGAGGCACAGTTGGCTGCGTTTTCACAAGCATTACAGCAACCACAGGGATTGATTCTGGTCACCGGGCCGACCGGGAGCGGCAAAACGGTTACCCTGTACAGTGCGCTACAAACCCGAAACACCCCCGACGTGAATCTCTGTAGCGTAGAAGACCCGGTCGAGATCCCCATTGATGGGCTCAATCAGACACAAATCCATCCTCGCGCCGGGCTTAATTTTCAGGGTGTATTACGTGCACTGCTACGCCAGGATCCCGACATTATTATGGTGGGCGAAATCCGCGACGGCGAAACAGCTGAGATTGCCCTAAAAGCCGCACAAACCGGTCATCTGGTTCTTTCGACACTGCATACCAATTCCACCAGTGAAACACTGATACGGCTGCAACAAATGGGGGTTGCACGCTGGATGATTGCCTCCGCGCTGACGTTAATTGTTGCACAGCGATTAGTCAGAAAATTATGCCCACATTGTCGGCGACGACTTGATACTCCCATAACACTCCCGGCAACACTTTGGCCCACGCCACTACCGCGTTGGCAGGCACCCGGTTGCCAACACTGCTATCACGGATTCTATGGGCGAGCCGCTCTGTTTGAAGTACTGCCCATTACGCCAGCATTACGGCAACGTATTGCCGATGGCTCATCCGCAGACGTTGTGGAATCAGATGCTCAGCAAGCGGGCATGAGTACTCTTTTCGAAGATGGCTGTCAGGCTGTGGAACAAGGGTTAACGACATTTGAAGAACTGATCCGCGTACTGGGCATGCCCCATGTCAGCTAAACAGCTATGGCGCTGGCAAGGAATAACGCGCGAAGGCCAGCCTGTAGCGGGGATGCTATGGGCTGATACCCGACCATCGCTCCTGTTTGTGCTCGAACAACAGCAGATTACACCGATTCGCATTAACCGGATGCGAGTTAAAACCTCGCACTGGAGCAGAACAAACAGTGCCGAAGCCATACGCCAGTTGGCAACATTGCTTAAAGCGGGATTGACGCTTTCCGCTGGGTTAACTCTGCTTGCTGAACAGCATCCCAGCAACCAGTGGCAAGCATTGCTGCGCACACTGGCTTACGATATGGAACAAGGCATTGCGCTGTCAGCCTCGCTTTCACGGTGGCAACACGTATTTCCCCCGCTGTACCAAGCAATGATCCGCACCGGAGAGCTAACGGGAAAACTGGACGACTGCTGCTTTGAACTTGCCCGTCAGCAAAAAAACCAACAGCAACTGGCGGATAAAGTTAAAAAAGCACTACGGTATCCCATTATCATTCTTGCCATGGCGATAATGGTCGTGCTGGCGATGCTGCATTTTGTGTTACCTGAATTTGCAGCCATCTATCGCACGTTCAACACACCGCTACCGGCGCTCACTCAATGGATGATTAACGCGGCATATTACAGCAGTCGATGGGGATGGCTGGCAGGGTTGCTCTGCCTGGGGCTGGGAACAGCATACGGGTTGATAAAGCAGAAGCCTTATTGGCTTATTCTACGCCAGAAAATACTGCTGCACTTTCCCATCATCGGGCCGATGGTCAGGGGGCAAAAACTCACACAGATCTTCACCGTACTGGCATTAACACAAAACGCGGGCATTCCCTTTCTGCAAGGTCTGGAAAGTGTCACTGAAACCCTTAACTGCCCTTATTGGTCCCAACGTTTGGCACAGGTGCATCACGATATCAGCGCCGGGGAGCCAGTCTGGCTGGCACTTAAGAATAGCGGTGAATTTAGTCCACTGTGCTTGCAACTGGTGAGAACCGGTGAAGCTTCCGGCTCTCTGGATGCGATGCTGCAAAACCTCGCCCGACATCACAGCGAATACACGCTGTCTCAGGCCGAAAATTTGGCGGCATTACTTGAGCCAGCCTTGCTTGTCATTACGGGGTTGATTATCGGTACGCTGGTTGTGGCAATGTATTTACCGATATTTCATCTGGGAGATGCAATGAGTGGCGTGGGATAAGTTCAAATGTCGGATGGCTGCATAAACGCCTGATCAGGCCTACACCGAGCATGAGCGTAGGCCTGATATGCTGTGCGCCATCAGGCGTTTAACAGTACAAGCTGTTCTTACAGGCTATTGAAGACGCGGTTTTCTTGTTCCTGTACGCGAATAAAGGTTGTCCGTTTGGTCAGCTCTTTCAGGCGGGATGCACCGACATAAGTACAGGCTGAACGCAGGCCGCCAAGGATATCACGAGCCGTGTTATCAACCGGGCCACGCAGTGGCAGCTTAACGGTTTTACCTTCAGCGGCACGATACTGAGCAACACCACCAACATGGCGCGTCATAGCAGACTCAGAGCTCATACCGTAGAACAGCATGAATTTCTCGCCGTTCTCTTCAACGATTTTACCGCCGCTTTCTTCATGACCAGCCAGCATGCCGCCGAGCATCACGAAGTCCGCACCACCGCCAAACGCTTTTGCCACATCACCAGGCATTGTGCAGCCACCGTCGCTGACAATCATGCCGCCCAGACCGTGCGCTGCATCAGCACATTCAATGACGGCAGAAAGCTGCGGATAGCCAACGCCGGTTTTTACGCGGGTGGTACATACAGAACCTGGGCCAATACCCACTTTGACGATATCAGCACCGGAAAGTACCAACTCTTCACACATCTCGCCGGTGACCACGTTGCCAGCACAAATCGTTTTTGTCGGCCAGGCCGCACGTGCTTTCGACACAAACTGAACAAAGTGCTCTGAGTAGCCATTTGCCACATCAATGCAGATAAAGTTCAGCGCTGGATTCAGTGCCAGGATCTGTTTGGTTTTTTCGAAATCAGTGTCCGAAGTCCCGGTTGAAACCATCACGTGTTTCAGTACATCGGCAGAGGAATCCGCAATGAAAGCGGCCCAGTCTTCAACAGAATAGTGTTTATGCACAGCGGTCAGGATGTCGAAGGAGGCTAGCGCCGTTGCCATGGCAAACGTCCCGACGGTGTCCATGTTCGCGGCGATAATCGGCACGCCGGACCAGGTCTGACCTGAATGTTTAAAGGTGAATTGACGTTCCAGTTCAACATCGGAACGACTTTTGAGAGTAGAACGCTTAGGGCGGATAAGAACGTCTTTGAAACCTAACTTCAGATCTTCTTCGATACGCATGTGCGGATTCCTGGGGTTAATGGCGAAAAATCGAAACTCACAACTCCAGTGACGCTATCATACGCACTAATCAATGCCGCGCAAGACTGCGAAATTCTCTTTTTTTACGCTACAATCCCATAAATTTACCTGGCGATTAGTAGGTTAATCCTGCATCAGCTTCGCCTTTGCATGCTTAATTTTTAACTGTTTGATAATCAAACCAAAACTCCAGGATCTGGATCTATGAGGTATACGGTAGCCTTAACCGGCGGCATTGGCAGTGGTAAAAGTACCGTTGCAAATGCATTCGCTGACCTCGGAATAAACGTGATTGATGCGGATATCATTGCGCGCCAGGTGGTCGAACGCGGCATGCCTGCCCTACAGGCAATTGCGGAACATTTTGGCTCCGACGTTATTGCTGCGGATGGCTCGTTACAGCGGCGAATTTTACGCGAACGCATTTTTTCCGATCCTGATGAGAAAAAATGGCTAAATTCCTTGCTCCACCCACTTATTCAGCAGGAAACACAGCGTCAGTTTCAGCAAGCGACCTCCCCTTATCTGTTATGGGTCGTTCCCTTGTTGGTAGAAAACGCGCTGTATAAAAAAGCCGATCGCGTACTCGTCGTGGATGTCACCCCTGAGACTCAACTCAGGCGAACCATGCAGCGTGATGATGTTACGCGCGAACACGTTGAACAAATTTTGGCTGCCCAGGCAACACGTGAAGCGCGCCTTGCCGTGGCAGATGATGTTATTGATAATAATGGCGCACCGGATGCTATCGTCTCGGATGTCGCCCGCCTGCACGCGCTCTATTTGCAACTCGCGTCGCAGTTTGTCTCACAGGAAAAACCGTAATGCACACCCAGGTCCTTTTTGAACACCCTCTCAATGAGAAGATGCGTACATGGCTGCGCATTGAGTTTCTGATCCAGCAACTCTCCGTTAATTTGCCCATTGTGGATCACGCAGGTGCACTGCATTTTTTCCGCAATGTGGGGGATTTACTGGATGTATTTGAACGTGGCGAAGTCCGTACTGAACTCCTCAAAGAGCTGGAAAGACAGCAGCGAAAACTTCAGGCCTGGGTTGAAGTTCCCGGCGTCGATCAAAGCAGAATCGACTCTTTACGTCAGCAGTTAAAAAGTGCGGGCAGCATTCTGATTTCAGCCCCGCGCATCGGACAAACCCTGCGTGAAGACCGTCTGATTGGCCTTGTTCGTCAGCGTTTAAGTATTCCCGGCGGATGCTGCAGTTTTGATTTGCCGACTTTACATATCTGGCTGCATCTACCACAGACTCAGCGTGACGCGCAGGTTGAGACCTGGCTTGCCAGCCTGAATCCTCTCAACCAGGCATTGTCTCTGGTGCTGGATTTAATCCGCAACTCTGCACCGTTTCGTAAGCAAACCAGCCTGAATGGTTTTTACCAGGACAACGGCGATGATGCAGATCTATTGCGTCTACAATTGCCGCTCGCTTCGCAGCTTTATCCGCAAATATCAGGTCATAAGAGCCGCTTTGCCATTCGCTTTATGCCGCTGGATAGCGAGAACGGTCAGGTACCTGAACGCCTCGATTTCGATCTGGCGTGCTGTTAAGGAGTTAAGATGTCTGAACAAACTATCGTAAACTGCCCAACCTGCGGTAAAGCTGTCGTGTGGGCAGAAGTCAGTCCGTTTCGTCCATTCTGCAGCAAACGTTGTCAGTTAATCGACCTGGGTGAATGGGCCGCGGAAGAGAAGCGAATCCCAAGCTCTGGCGATCTATCAGAAAGCGATGACTGGAGCGAAGAGCAGAAGTAATTCTGCTAATACGGTAGGCCGGATAAGGCAACGCCGCATCCGGCCAATTATGGCGGGGGCGCTACGCTTGCCCGCCCTACGTTTTAGTTCGTAGGCCTGATAAGCGCAGCGCCATCAGGCAAAACAACATAAAATGCCGCATCCTGCCTACGAACGACAAATTAAGAACACCATTAGCCAGCAATCAACTTTTCAATGACCGGTGCATTCGCAGGCGGGAAATCGTCCGTATTTAGCGCATCTTGCGCAATCCACTGAGCGGGTTGCCCCTCTTTCCCCCACGGTTCACCTTCCCAGCGTTCAACCAGCCAGAACCATAAAGTGATATGCCGGTCCGGAAACTGGTACTCCAGTTTTTCGAACAGTGAGCAATTAACGGGTGTAATCCCCACCTCCTCCTGTAACTCACGAATTAACGCCTGCTCTGGTGTTTCACCCGGTTCAATTTTACCGCCGGGAAATTCCAGTTTGTTTGCCATATGAGCATCGGCGGCACGCTGAGTGATAAAAATCTCGTTGTGCTTATTACGAATAATTCCAACAGCAATTTGCAGTACTTTCATATTTATCGCCCATAAAAAAGGCGCAGAATTCTGCGCCTTTTCAGTAAGTTACTTTCTTAGCTCAGACGGCCATGACACTGCTTGTATTTTTTACCGGAACCGCAAGGGCACGGATCGTTACGTCCCACTTTACGATCGCCGGTCTGTGCAGCCAGCTCTTCTGCAACAGCAGACTCATCATCTTTGTGGCTCAGTTGCTGCATCTGCGCTAAACGCTCAGCATCTTCGCGACGCTGCTGCTCCATTGCTTCGACTTCTTCAGGCATACGCACCTGCACTTTGCTCAGGGTGCTGATCACTTCATATTTCAGTGACTCCAGCATAGAGGCAAACATGGAGAAGGATTCGCGTTTATATTCCTGCTTCGGATCTTTCTGCGCATAACCACGCAGGTGGATCCCCTGGCGCAGGTAGTCCATCGCCGCAAGGTGCTCTTTCCACAGGGAATCGAGCGTTTGCAGCATCACACCTTTTTCAAAGTGACGCATCATTTCTGCGCCTACGACTTCTTCCTTGCGATGATAGACCTCTACAGCGTTGGCGAGAATACGTTCACGCAGCGTCTCTTCATGCAGTTCAGGCTCTTTATCCAGCCACTCTGAAATCGGCATTTCCAGATCGAAGTCGTTTTTCAAACGTTCCTGCAGACCCGGAATATCCCACATCTCTTCCAGAGACTGAGGCGGAATGTACGCATCAATAGTCGCTTTGAAGACATCTTCGCGAATACTGTTGATGGTTTCACTAACGTCAGTCACGTCCAGTAGTTCGTTACGCTGGGTATAGATAGCGCGGCGCTGGTCATTCGCAACGTCATCGTATTCCAGCAGTTGCTTACGAATATCGAAGTTACGGCTCTCTACTTTACGCTGGGCATTAGCAATAGCTTTCGTTACCCATGGGTGTTCGATTGCTTCGCCTGGCTTCATACCCAGTTTACGCATCATGCCTGAGACACGGTCGGAGGCAAAAATACGCATCAGCGCATCTTCCATCGACAGGTAGAAACGAGAGGAACCCGCATCACCCTGACGGCCGGAACGACCGCGTAACTGGTTATCGATACGACGAGATTCATGACGCTCAGTACCGATGATATGTAAACCACCGGCAGCCAGCACCGCGTCGTGACGCACCTGCCACTCGGCTTTGATCTGTGCAATTTGCTCTGGCGTCGGATCTTCCAGCTCGGCAACTTCTGCCTGCCAGCTACCACCCAACACGATATCAGTACCACGACCGGCCATGTTTGTGGCAATAGTGACAGCTGACGGGTAACCCGCCTGAGCGACGATTGCCGCTTCGTTAGCGTGGAACTTGGCGTTCAGCACGTTGTGCTTGATACCCGCTTTGTTCAGCTCGTTGGAAACCACTTCAGACTTTTCAATGGAGATCGTACCCACCAGCACCGGCTGACCATTCGCGGTACGCTCTTTAATATCTTCGATAATGGCCTGAATTTTTTCCGCTTCGGTCATGTACACCAGATCCGGTAAATCCTTACGAATCATCGGACGGTTAGTTGGCACCACTACGGTATCCAGTTTGTAGATAGAGCTGAATTCGAACGCTTCGGTATCTGCTGTACCAGTCATACCGGCCAGTTTTTCGTACAAACGGAAGTAGTTCTGGAAGGTAATGGAAGCCAGCGTCTGGTTTTCGTTCTGGATTTCTACGCCTTCTTTGGCTTCAACAGCCTGGTGCAGACCGTCGGACCAACGACGCCCCTGCATGGTACGACCCGTGTGTTCGTCGACGATGATAACTTCGCCGTCTTTCACAATGTAGTCTACATCACGGGTGAACAGCACATGTGCGCGCAGTGCGGCAGTCACGTGATGCATCAGCATGATGTTGCCCGGAGAGTACAACGACTCGCCTTCATCCATAATGCCTTCTTTCACCAGCAGTTCTTCAATCAGAACCAGACCACGTTCGGTAAGGTTAACCTGGCGCGCCTTCTCATCGACAGAGAAGTGGCCTTCGCCCTGGAACGTGTCAGAATCTTCCTTCTCCTGACGGATCAGGTTTGGAATGATTTTGTTCACTTTCTTGTACATTTCCGAGCTATCTTCAGCCGGGCCGGAAATGATCAGTGGCGTACGCGCTTCATCAATCAGGATGGAGTCGACCTCATCCACCAACGCATAGTGCAGTTTACGCTGAACGCGCTCTTCCGGGCTAAACGCCATGTTGTCGCGTAGATAGTCAAAGCCGTATTCGTTGTTGGTACCGTAAGTGATGTCAGCGTTGTAAGCTTCACGCTTGGCCGGTGCTGGCAGACCTGACATATTGATACCTACGGTCATGCCGAGGAACTCAAACAGTGGGCGGTTATTTTCGGCGTCACGCTGAGCCAGATAGTCGTTCACGGTAACCACGTGTACACCTTTCCCGCTTAATGCGTTCAGGTAGGCCGGCAACGTTGCGGTCAGTGTTTTACCTTCACCGGTACGCATTTCAGCGATACAGCGATCGTTGAGGACCATACCGCCCAGCAACTGCACGTCAAAGTGACGCATACCGAACACACGCTTACTGGCTTCACGGACGACCGCGAATGCTTCCGGGATCAGGCTTTCAACGCTGGCGCCTTTTTCCAGACGCGCGCGGAATTCCGCAGTCTTCGCTTTCAGCTCGTCATCGGAGAGTTTTTCCATCTCCGGTTCCATCGCGTTAATGACGTTGACCACTTTGCGCATACGACGCAGCGTACGCTCGTTACGGCTACCGAATACTTTCGTTAATAATTTGATTAGCATAATAAAATCTCAAACGCCCCGCGGTGCGGAGTCAAAAATTATAAGTTGGAAGGTTCTTTTTTAGCTGAGGCGTTGAGGGCCAGCGCGGATCCCCTGCTGCAGGCTTATCCAGACAGGAACACTAAACGCGGCCTGAGAAGTGAAATGGGCATATGTCACGCGACTGACAGTCGCCGGTGGTCTGCCTTCCTGCGTCAGCAGCGCGCTGAGCGTATTCAGTAAAGCAAGATGATGCGCCTGGATTGGCAAAGGTTCTTCGGCAACGGGCAGTGCCTGAGGAGCCATTGCAAAGGAAAGATGACGTATAACCGTACGAATGGCATGCTGGTGCCAGTAATCGACAGTAAAATTCGGGCGACGGTTAGTGGCTTCCAGCAAAGCAAGCTGGCTAAAGTTAACCTTAGCGGATTGATCGTGGTTGCTGGCGGTCGCTTTCGCGGGCGTATTCGGTTCAGCGGCATTACCGATCGCGGGCAGGCCAAAACTCGCCGCGACCATCCCTAATAAGAGATGCGGCCAGAAGTACCGTCTGCCTAACTGTCGCCAGCGCGTCAGTATTCCACTCACGTTAGTGCCACCTGATCTACCCTGCATTTGGGGTTTTAAATTCAAAACGATTTTTGCGCACAAATCTTATCATTAAAGCGTGCACTCCACAGCAGTAATGACAGCAAGTCGCGGTTAAATATGCTTAAGAAAGCATCGATCGCGCTGTATTTTAATCTGACAGCGGGGGAAAAGTCGCATCGGAAAAGACGGTGAGCTATCGGAGGATAAAAAAAACGACTGGCTCACCTGGCCGGAGAGAGTGCCAGATTAACCAGTCGAATTTATGCGACAGATATACACTTCATCTTTCAAGCTGCCTCTTTGTTGGCTGCTTTCTCTCACCCCAGTCACGTACTAGTGTACGCTCCTGTGGATTCGTTCAGTTGCCGCCTTGATGCAACTTGAATGATTTTGTGTATAGTTATTATGCCAGTACGGTCGAAGGCGCTTTGAACGCCAGCGGCAGTTCTGCGTCGTCCTGGAAGGTCACATATTCCCAGGCTTCCTGTTTTGCCAGGACCGCCTGCAACAGTTTGTTATTCAATGCATGACCGGATTTATACGCGGTAAATGCACCAATAATGTTGTGACCACACATGAACAAGTCACCGATCGCGTCGAGCATTTTGTGACGAACGAATTCATCTTCAAAACGCAGGCCGTCTTCGTTCAGTACGCGATAATCGTCAACAACGATGGCACAATCGAAGCTGCCGCCCAGGCACAGGCCGCGGGACTGCAGATATTCGATATCACGCATGAAGCCGAAAGTACGCGCACGGCTGATCTGGCGCATGAACGCATCAGCAGAGAAGTTCATCGCATAGCGCTGCGTGCTGGAGTCGATCGCCGGGTGGTTAAAGTCGATGGTGAAATCCAACGTAAAACCATTATACGGCTTAAACTCAGCCCACTTGTCGCCATCTTCGACGCGAACAGTCTCTTTGATGCGGACAAATTTCTTCGCACTGTTCAGTTCTTCAATACCTGCGTCAAGCAGCAGGTAGACGAACGGAGCAGCACTACCATCCATGATCGGGATTTCCGGGGCATTAACCTCAATAACGATGTTATCGATACCTAAGCCCGCCAGAGCAGCATTAAGGTGCTCAACGGTTGAAATCCGCACATCATGCTCGTTGACCAGACACGTACAGAGCATGGTATCACGCACAGATTTGGCATCGGCCGGGAAATCTACCGGAGGATTCAAGTCGGTGCGACGATAGATGACCCCGGTGTTGGCCGGCGCAGGGCGTAATGTCAGGGTGACTTTTTTGCCGGTATGTAAACCGACACCAGTCGCCTGAACGATACGTTTAAGAGTCCTTTGTTTGATCATCGTATAATCTCGCCAAATTACCTATCCAACCGAAGTGTACTATACATTCGGTGGGCCAGTTTAGCACAAAGAGCCACAATTCCCAAATTCCAGCTAATTCTTAATCAGCTTGCTTACGCAGGAATGCAGGGATATCCAGATAATCCGGTTCTTTAGTGGTCTGCGGCGTATTGTCGTTAACCACCTTCGCTACCGGCTTCTGCTCTTGCGTCAACGGCGCCATACCGTGCTGCTGGTAACGATCCATTACCGGCTGCTGAACCTGCTTGTTGGTCACCAGTGTGATTTCAGGACGCTTGTCCATACCAATTCCAGTGGCAACAACGGTAACGCGCAGTTCGTCATTCATATCCGGGTCCAGAGAAGTACCGATAACCACGGTCGCGTTATCCGATGCAAATGCACGAATCGTGTTACCTACGGTTTCGAACTCATCCAGGCGCAGGTCGAAGCCCGCAGTAATGTTTACCAACACGCCACGCGCGCCAGACAGATCAATATCTTCCAGCAGAGGCGAAGAGATAGCCATTTCAGCCGCTTCTTCTGCACGATCTTCACCGCTTGCCACGCCAGAACCCATCATCGCATAGCCCATTTCGGACATTACGGTGCGCACGTCGGCAAAGTCGACGTTCATCAGGCCCGGACGGGTGATCAGTTCAGCGATACCCTGGACTGCGCCTTTCAGCACGTCGTTCGCTGCGCCAAACGCATCCAGCAGGGAGATACCGCGACCCAGTACTTTCAGCAGTTTGTCGTTCGGGATAGTGATCAGAGAGTCCACATGTTTGGACAGCTCGGTGATACCCTGCTCCGCAAATGCCATACGCTTTTTGCCTTCAAAATTGAAAGGCTTAGTCACGACAGCAACGGTCAGAATACCTAAATCTTTTGCCACTTCAGCAACCACTGGCGCTGCACCGGTCCCGGTACCGCCGCCCATGCCTGCTGCGATAAACACCATGTCTGCGCCGTCAAGCGCTGCACGCAGAGCTTCACGATCTTCGTCTGCCGCATTGCGACCGACTTCCGGGTTTGCACCCGCGCCCAGACCCTTGGTGATGCCGCTACCAATCTGAATGGTCTGTCCAACCGCCGTTTTACGCAACGCCTGAGCGTCGGTATTCACCGCGAAGAATTCAACACCTTCGATGCGCTCACGCACCATGTGTTCAACGGCATTACCGCCGCCGCCGCCGACGCCGATGACTTTAATCACCGCGTCATTGGTCAGTTCCATAGGTTCAAACATAGTTTTTCTCTCCGTTGTGCCTGTCGCCTGAGACCGTAATCGATGCCGGTCTCATAAAAAATTAAAACTCTTTTCGCAGCCAGCTATTGAGTCGTTTAATCCACGAGCCAACTGATGCCGTTACACGTTTTTCAACTTCAGCTTCACCACTTAAATGGGATTCTTTCCCGTAATGAAGCAACCCCACTGCCGTTGAATAATACGGCTCCTGGGCATAATCTGTCAGACCGGTAATATTGAGCGGCGCACCAATACGCACCTGCGTATGGAACACGCGCTGAGCGCAGGCCGCAAGACCTTCAATTTGCGCAGCACCACCGGTTAACACAATCCCCGCCGCCAGATGATGTTTCACACCCTGCTGGCGAAGTTGTTCCTGTAATTGCAAAATTTCTTCGTTGACCAGGTTAAGCAGCTCGGTATAACGCGGCTCAATGACCTCAGCCAGAGTTTGACGTTGCAGACTGCGTGGCGGACGACCACCGACGCTTGGCACTTCAACGCTCTCATCTTTGCCAACGATAGAACCCAGCGCACAACCATGACGAACTTTAATAGCTTCAGCATCGCTCGGCGGCGTACCAAAGGCATACGCAATGTCGCTGGTGACCACATTCCCTGCATAAGGGATTACTTTGGTATGGCGCAACGCCCCGCCAGTATAAACGGCGATGTCCATTGTACCACCACCAATATCGACCACGCAGACACCCAGCTCACGTTCGTCTTCCGTTAACACGGAATAACTGGCTGCCAACCCGGCAAATATCAGTTGGTCAACTTTCAGTCCACAGCGTTCAACGGCTTTGACGATATTCTTCGCCATGTCATTGTGGCAGGTAATCAGATGTACTTTTGCCTGCATACGCACGCCGGAAAGACCGACCGGATTTTTAATACCTTCCTGGTAGTCAATCGCGTATTCCTGTGGAATAACATGCAGTACACGATGCTCATCGCGCACACGTACGGATTTTGCCGTATGCACAACATTTTCCACATCTTCCTGGGTCACTTCCTCTTCGGAAATGGGCACCATACCAATTTCATTCTGACAGCTAATATGTTTACCTGAAAGCGCCAGATACACCGAGGAAATCTGGCAATCTGCCATCAGTTCAGCCTGGTCAATGGCGCGCTGTACGCATTTCACCACTGACTCAAGGTCATTCACCCCGCCTTTATCCATACCTCGCGATGGGCAACTGCCCACGCCAATGATATTGACCATACCGTCGGGCAGAACTTCCCCTACTAAAGCGGCTACCTTCGCGGTGCCAATCTCCAGTCCAACTACCAGTTTTCTGTCCGTCGCCTTGATCATTGTTGTTCTGCCTGTGCCTGATTCTGTTGCTGATTAGATTCCTCAGGAGGCAAGGGAACCCAGCCTACTGCTGCTCCTGAGTCATAACGCAAATCAACGTAGCTAATCCGTTTGCCATCGGTTTGCGCCTGCTGCTGTAAAACCGGGTAGAGTTCCACAAAGCGAGCCAAACGTTTTATCGTATCGCCCCTGCCCAGATTGAGCTTAATATCGTTATTAAGCGTTAACTGCCAGGAACGACGAGCGGTCATCGCCGCTTCCTTCAGGGTGAATCTATCCTTAGCCAGCACCTGCCCCATATCGCGGAACCCTTGCAACACTTCACTTGCGCTGCCTTCAGGGCCATACAACATAGGTAATACCTGCTTGTTAGCCCGACCGGTTGGTATGCTGAACGTATTTCCATCGGCATCCACCATATGTTGGTCATTCCAACGCGCTATCGGCACATATTCAACCAGATGAATCTTCAATTCATCAGGCCACTGCTTTCTGACACTCGCCTGCTTAATCCAGGGGAGACGTTCAATCTGACTTTGGATGATGTTCACATCCTGGGTCATAAAGGTTCCCGGTGCGCCAAGCGCCAGGATGGACTGCCGAATATCGTCATTGCGCGTGTAGTGTCGCTCACCGGTCAATACCAGCTTCGACAATGGCAAACGTTGCGCATCTTCCATCCATCCCAACACGACCCAGCCGCTCACAAACACGGTGCACAGCACTGTCAGCAGAAACAGAATTCCTGCAAGACGCGTTCCATTATTGCGGCGTGAGGAGGCTACCTCGTCTTCATCACCGTTTCGCGTGTTCAGCGCAGCCTGCGACATATCAGTCCGCCAACTCCAGAATTCGTACCACCAACTGCGAGAAGCTCAGCCCCGCCTGACGCGCCGCCATCGGCACCAGGCTGTGGCTGGTCATACCCGGAGAGGTATTCGCTTCCAGCAGATAAAACTGGCCATCGCTGTCCAGCATGACGTCAATACGGCCCCAACCTTTACAGCCCAATGCGTTCCACGCTTTCAGGACTAATGCCTGTAATTCGGCCTCCTGGTCAACTTCCAGACCTGCAGGACAGAAATATTGTGTCTCATCAGACAGATACTTCGCCTCATAATCATAGAAGGTTCCCGCGGGTTGGATACGTATTGACGGTAAAATTTCTTCGCCAAGTATCGCAACTGTGAATTCCGGTCCACTGAGCCATTTTTCAATCAGTACTTCTTCATCATGCTGAAAAGCCAATGCTAATGCAGCTTGCAAAGCATTTTCTTCTTCAACTTTTGACATCCCTACGCTGGAACCTTCACGGCTTGGCTTCACAATCAACGGCAAGCCTAACGCAGAAATTCTCGTAACCACTTCATCGCTAAGTCCTTTTTCAAACTCAGCACGGGTCAATGCCACCCATGGCGCAACGGGCAATCCTGCCCCCTGCCACAGCAGTTTGCTGCGTAGTTTGTCCATTGAGATAGCCGATGCCATGACACCGCTACCGGTATAAGGCAAACCAATCTGCTCCAGCATGCCCTGTAACGTTCCGTCTTCACCACCTCGGCCATGCAGTGCAATAAACACTTTCTGAAAACCCATCGATTTCAGAAGCGTAACGTCGACCTCTTTTGGGTCAACCGGATGTGCATCCACACCGCCTTCGCGCAAACCCGCCAGCACTGCTGCGCCAGAATTCAACGACACTTCTCGCTCTGCGGAGGTTCCCCCTAACAGGACCGCGATTTTATCAGCCATGTTGTTCTTCCTCCGGGTTTTGCGGCTTCAGTTTGATTTCAGCTAAGGAACGCGCGATTTTGCCGATATTTCCAGCGCCCTGCACCAAAATCAGATCATTACCGGTTAATACCGGTGCCAGCATTTCCGCTACCTGGGCCGGATCGGACACCAGAATAGGATCGATCTTTCCGCGACCGCGAATGGTACGGCACAGCGAACGGCTATCGGCCCCCGGAATTGCAGCTTCACCTGCGGCATACACGTCCAACATCAGCAACGCATCAACCTGTGTCAGAACGTTGGCAAAGTCGTCGTACAAATCGCGTGTACGTGTGAAGCGGTGCGGCTGGAACAACATCACCAAATTTTTGTCCGGCCAACCTGCGCGTGCGGCTTTGATCGTGGCATCGACTTCCGTTGGGTGATGTCCATAGTCATCGACCAGCATCGCCGTTCCGGCTTTACCGTTTACTGGCTCAAGCGGGAATTCACCCAGGAAGTCAAAGCGGCGTCCGGTACCCTGGAAACTTTCCAGCGCGCGCAGAATCGCGTCGTCTTCAATACCCTCTTCCGTTGCCACTGCCACGGCTGCCGCCGCGTTCAAGGCATTGTGACGACCCGGCGCGTTCAACGTCACACGCAAATCGGCCATCCCCTGACGCAGCAGCGTGAAGTGACCTTGTGGGCCAATCTGTTGATAATCTTCTACGCGAACGTCAGCATCATCGCTGAAACCATAGGTGGTGGTCTGACGCCCGACGCGCGGCAACAACTCGCGGATTACCGGATCGTCGACACACATCACCGCACGCCCATAAAACGGCAAGTTGTGCAGGAAATTAATAAACGTCTGCTTTAAATTTTCGAAGTCGCCATGGTAGGTATCCATATGGTCAGCTTCGATATTGGTGACAATCGCCACCATCGGCTGCAAATGCAGGAACGACGCATCGCTCTCATCGGCTTCCGCAATCAAATAACGGCTGTGACCCAGACGTGCATGCACACCTGCTGCCTTTACCAGACCGCCGTTCACAAAAGTCGGATCGAGGCCCGCTTCTGCATAAATACTGGAGACCATCGCAGTGGTCGTGGTTTTACCGTGGGTCCCGGCAATGGCGATGCCGTGACGAAAACGCATCAACTCTGCCAGCATCTCCGCACGGCGGATCACCGGGATACGCGCTTCATGGGCCGCAACAATTTCCGGGTTATCCGCAGAAATAGCGCTGGATACCACCACCACGCTCGCATCACGAACGTTTTCCGGGCGATGGTTGAAAAAAATCGTGGCACCCAGATTCGTCAGTTGCTGCGTAACCGGATTCGGCGCTAAGTCAGAACCGCTGATCTGATAACCTTCATTGGCCAAAACTTCGGCAATACCGCCCATACCAGCACCACCGATGCCGACAAAGTGGATGTGCCGAACGCGACGCATTTCGGGCACGATGGAACGCAGTTTTGCCAGTTGTTGTGTATTCATTCTTTAGCCATTAACTTCTCAGTTCATGCGATGCAAAAGGCATCACCACAATTACACCCGGGCAGCCCGGCTCACTTCAGTTGCAACCCGCTCAGTGGCATCCGGTATGGATGCGGCGCGAGCACGCTCTGCCATGGTTAATAAAGTTTCTCGTGACCACCCGGACAGGGTGCTGACGACGGCATCCACAGTAAACTGCGGCTGCTCAAGAATTTTGGCTGCGCCCGCTTTTTCCAGCGGCAGCGCATTCCAGTACTGTTGTCTGTCTTTATGTTGAAACGGCACGAACAGCGCGGGTAAACCTGCGGCAGCAATCTCACTCACCGTCAGTGCGCCTGAACGACAGACCACCACATCCGCCCACGCGTAAGCTGCTGCCATATCATCAATAAATTCAGTGACCTTATGCTGTGGTTGCCCCGCGTCTGCATAAGCCTGTTCCACGGTTTGCTGCGCACCTTTACCACTCTGATGCCAGATAGTCACTGCGTCGCCAAGTGTTGCGGCGACCTGCGGCAACGTCTGGTTCAGCACACGTGCGCCCTGCGAACCACCGACAACCAGCACCCGCACCGGACCTTCACGACCAGGCAGACGTTCTTCGGGTAACGGCAGTGCAAGGACATCAGTACGCACTGGATTCCCCACCACTTCCGCATTCGGGAAAGCGCCAGGGAAGGCCTGCATCACCTTCGTCGCGATCTTCGCCAGCCATTTGTTCGTTAACCCGGCGATACCGTTCTGCTCATGCAGCACGACCGGAATACCTAACGACCAGGCCGCCAGGCCGCCAGGGCCAGACACATAGCCGCCCATGCCCAGCACCACATCGGGCTTAAACTGCTTCATGATGGCGCGGGCCTGACGCCAGGCATTAAAAATACGTACAGGTGCAGCCAGCAACGCGTTGAGGCCCTTTCCGCGCAAACCGGAGATGCGAATAAAGTCAATGTCAATGCCATGCTTCGGCACTAAGTCCGCTTCCATACGATCGGCGGTGCCCAGCCAACGAACCTGCCAGCCCTGGGCCATTAAATGGTGCGCAACCGCCAGCCCCGGGAAAACATGTCCACCGGTACCGCCTGCCATCACCATTAACCGCTTCGGTTGACCACTCATCGTGCACCTCGTGTAAACGCCTGGGCTTTTTCCAGACGCGTTTCATAATCAATACGTAACAAAAACATGATGGCTGTCGACATGATCAACAAACTCGAACCACCATAACTGATCAACGGTAGCGTCAGACCTTTCGTTGGCAGCATGCCCGCCGCCGCGCCGACGTTTACCAGAGCCTGGAAGCTAAACCAAATCCCGATAGAGCAGGCTAAGAAACCTGAAAAACGGTGGTCAATTTCCAGCGCCTTACGACCGATCGACATCGCGCGAAAAGCGACGAAGAATACCATTAAAAGAGCGAGTACCACACCGATATAACCCAGCTCCTCCCCAATAATGGCGAAGATAAAGTCGGTGTGCGCTTCCGGCAAATACTCCAGTTTTTGGACTGAATTACCCAATCCCTGGCCCCACACTTCACCGCGACCAAAAGCCATCAGAGACTGTGTCAGCTGATAGCCGCTGCCAAACGGATCTTCCCAGGGATTCCAGAACGAGGTCACACGGCGAATACGGTACGGTTCGGCGAGGATCAGCAGCACGACAGCGGAAATCCCCATCCCGATGATGGCGATGAACTGCCACAATTTGGCACCAGCCAAAAACAGCATCGCCAGCGTCGTGACGAACAGCACGACCACTGTGCCCAGGTCAGGCTGCGCCAGCAACAGCACGGCCAGAACCAGAATCACGCCCATCGGCTTTAAGAAGCCGCGCAGGTTGTTACGCACCTCATCCACCTTACGCACCAGGTAGTTGGCGAGATAACAGAACAACGACAGCTTGGTAAACTCCGCAGGCTGAATACGCAGTGGCCCCAGCGCAATCCAGCGCGATGCCCCGTTAACCGAGCTGCCTACAACCAGAACGATCAGCAGCATGATGATCGACGCGATCAGCATGGTGGTGCTGTACTTTTGCCAGAACTCCATCGGCAGGCGCAGGGTAATCATCGCCAGACAGAACGCCAGAAAAATATACAGTGCGTCACGCTTAGCAAACAGGAATGGATCGCCTGCCAGACGCTGCCCAACGGGCATTGACGCCGATGTCACCATGATAAAACCGATCGCTGCCAGACCAAACGTCAACCACAACAGCATGCGGTCGTACATGATCAGGCTGTCCGCGTCTTTCTCACGCGAAGCCATCACCCAGCCTTTAAGTGCCGCAAAGACCCACGCCAGGATTCCGAGTCCCGGTACGCGCGGCAGTTTCAGACGAGGGAGAGATAATCGCATCAACCCAACTCCTTCGCCAGGTGGGTAAAGACGTCGCCACGTTGCTCAAAATTCTTGAACTGATCGAGACTGGCACAGGCGGGAGACAGTAGTACCATGTCGCCCGGTTTAACACGCGGGGCGAGCAGGCGCATCGCCTGTTCCATGGTTTCTGTTTGTTCCGCCACTTCCGGTCGCAACGCGGCAAGCTGTGCACCATCACGGCCAAAGCAGTACAGTCGAATGCGATCGCCACTCAGGTAACGGCTTAACGGAGAAAAATCGGCTGATTTCCCATCGCCGCCCAACAGCAGGTGCAGAGTACCCTCAACGTGCAGCCCATTCAGCGCGGCTTCAGTGCTGCCGACATTGGTCGCTTTTGAATCGTTGATCCAACGCACACCGTTATGATTCAGTACCAGTTGGAAACGATGCGCCAGGCCAGTAAAGGTAGTCAATGCTTTCAGGCTGGATGCCCGCGGCAGACCCGCAGCATCCGCCAGCGCTAACGCTGCCAGCGCATTGGTGTAGTTATGTTGACCGGAAAGGGTCATCTCTTTCACGTTCAATACTTTTTCACCCTTCACCCGCAGCCAGGTTTCACCCTGCTGGCGGTTAAGGTGATAGTCACCCATATTGATGCCAAAGCTCACACAGCGCTCATCGGCACCGCGAACCGGCATAGTTAACGCATCATCCGCATTGACTACGCACACTTTCGCATTCTCATAAACGCGCAGTTTGGCTGCACGGTACTGCTGCAGTCCAAACGGATAACGGTCCATGTGATCTTCAGTGACGTTCAAAATGGTTGCCGCGACAGCCCGTAAGCTGGAGGTCGTCTCCAGTTGGAAGCTGGATAATTCCAGAACATACAACTCGCGCTCAGCGTCCAGCAACATCAGTGCAGGCAGGCCGATATTACCGCCTACACCGACGTTTACTCCGGCCGCTTTCGCCATTTCGCCAACCAGCGTCGTGACGGTACTTTTACCGTTTGAACCGGTGATCGCGACAATGGGGGCCTGTGCTTCGCGGCAAAACAGTTCGATGTCACCGACAATCTCAATTCCTGCATCTGCGGCAGCGCTCAGCGAAGGGTGCGCCAGGGCAATACCAGGGCTGGCGACGATTAAATCAGCGGCCAACAGCCAGTCATCATTCAGGCTGCCAACATGATGCTCAACCGCTTCCGGTAATTTATCCAGGCCTGGCGGCGTCGCGCGGGTATCCATGACGCGCGGCGTGACGCCACGTGCCAGAAAGAAATCCACGCAGGACAATCCGGTCAAACCCAGACCGATAATGACGACTTTTTTACCCTGGTAATCAGCCATGATTAACGTACCTTCAGCGTTGCCAGGCCAATCAGGACCAGCATCAGCGAAATAATCCAGAAACGCACAATCACACGCGGTTCCGGCCAACCTTTCAGTTCATAGTGGTGATGAATAGGTGCCATACGGAAAATACGCTGTCCGCGCAGCTTAAAGGAACCCACCTGCAGAATGACCGACAGGGTTTCCACCACAAATACGCCGCCCATGATCACCAGCAGGAATTCCTGACGCAGCAGCACGGCAATAATGCCCAGCGCGCCCCCCAGAGCCAGTGAACCGACATCGCCCATAAAGACCTGTGCCGGATAAGTGTTAAACCACAGGAAGCCCAAACCTGCGCCGACAATCGCCGTACAGACGATAACCAGTTCGCCGGCGTGGCGCAGATAAGGAATATGCAGGTAGTTGGCGAAGTTCATGTTACCGGTCGCCCATGCAACCAGTGCAAAACCGGCGGCTACAAACACGGTTGGCATAATCGCCAGGCCATCGAGGCCGTCGGTCAGGTTGACCGCGTTGCCGGTACCGACAATCACGAAGTACGCCAGCAGGATGTAGAACAGCCCCAGTTGCGGCATGACATCTTTAAAGAATGGCACCACCAGTTCAGTTGCCGGGGTGTCTTTTCCTGCCAGATACAGCGCAAACGCGACCCCTAATGCAATGACCGACATCCAGAAATACTTCCAGCGCGCGATCAGGCCCTTGGTGTCTTTGCGCACCACTTTGCGGTAGTCATCGACAAAACCGATAATACCGTAGCCAACCAGCACCACCAGCACGCACCACACGTACGGGTTGGATGGGTAGGCCCACAGCAGTACGGAGATAACAATCGCAGTGAGGATCATGATGCCGCCCATGGTCGGCGTACCGCGTTTACTAAAGTGTGATTCCGGGCCGTCGTTACGCACGACCTGGCCAAAGGACATTTTTTGCAAGCGGGCGATCATGCGCGGGCCCATCCACAATGAGATGAACAGCGCGGTCAGCAGGCTGACGATGGCGCGAAACGTCAGATAGGAAAAGACGTTGAAGCCGGAATAATATTTGACCAAATGTTCGGCCAGCCAAACTAACATGTTCCATTCTCCTGTAATGCGCGTACTACCTCTTCCATGGCGGCACTACGTGAACCCTTCACTAAAATCGTCATGATCTGATGTTCTGCAATCAGCGCCTTAAGATGCGCGGCCAACGCGGTTTTATCCGCAAAATGCTCGCCAACGCCGCTGGCATGGCTAATTGCCTGACTCAGTTTCCCTGTACTCAGCACACGGTCGATACCTGCAGCCTTTGCAGCCTCACCTACCTGTACGTGGCAGGCTTCGCTTTCCGCGCCAAGCTCTGCCATATCGCCAACCACCAGCACGCGGTAGCCGGGCATTTCGGACAGCACCTGTACCGCTGCGGTCATTGAGCCGACGTTAGCGTTGTAGGAGTCGTCCAGCAGCAGCTGATTTTCTGCGAGTTGAATTGGGAACAGTCGGCCCGGGACCGCTTGCAGATCCTTCAGACCCGCTTTCACGGCATCTGGCGTTGCGCCAACCGCCATCGAGAGCGCAGTAGCAGCCAAAGCATTGGCAATATTGTGACGACCCGGCAGGGGCAGCAGAACATCAATGCTTCCGGTTGGCGTTTGCAGCGAAAACTCTGTGCCGTGTGAGGTCACATGAACGTTAGCCGCCGAAAAGTCGCTGTTAGCCGCATTCGGCGAGAAGCGCCAGACTTTGCGATCGCCGATGATGCTCTGCCAGTTCAACCAGTCGTTGTTATCGGCATTCATAATGGCGACACCGTTCGCTGACAGGCCGGTAAAAATCTCACCTTTTGCCTTCGCCACACCTGCCAGAGAGCCGAAGCCTTCCAGATGCGCGGCGGCCAGGTTGTTCACCAGCGCCGCTTCCGGGCGCGTCAGGCCAACAGTCCAGGCGATTTCCCCCTGGTGATTCGCGCCAAGTTCAATAACGGCATAGTCATAATCGTTGTTTAACCGCAGCAGCGTCATCGGGACGCCGATGTCGTTATTCAGGTTGCCCGCGGTATACAGGGTGTTACCACACTGGCTCAGAATGGATGCCGTCATCTCTTTGACGGACGTTTTACCGGACGAGCCGGTAAGCGCCACCACACGAGCCGGAACCTGAGCGCGAACCCATGCCGCCAGCTCGCCAAATGCCAGACGCGTATCTTTTACAATCAGCTGCGGAAGGTCGGTATCCAGTGCACGGTTTACCAGCAGTGCGCCCGCGCCATTCTCTTTTGCAGTGTCAGTAAAGTCATGGGCATCGAAGCGTTCACCTTTCAGTGCGACGAACAAACAGCCTGGCGTGACTTTACGCGTATCGGTCGTGACCGCATCGAGGGTCAGATCGCCCCCTTTCAGTTCGCCACCGAGGATTTCCGTCAGTTGACTGAGCGTTACGCTAATCATGCGATAACCCCCAGCAGACGCGCTGCCGTCACGCGATCGGAGTAGTCGAGACGCTGGGCGCCGACAATCTGATAATCCTCATGGCCTTTGCCAGCGACCAGCACCACGTCATTTTCTTTTGCCTGCATGATGGCACTAGTGACCGCTTCAGCACGACCTTCCATCACTTTTGCCTGCCCGGCATCCAGCATACCCGCCAAAATGTCATTGATAATGGCGCGAGGCTCTTCGGTGCGTGGGTTGTCATCCGTAACCACAACGACATCGGCAAACTGCTCCGCAATGGCGCCCATCAACGGACGTTTGCCTTTGTCGCGATCGCCGCCGCAGCCAAAGACGCACCACAGCTTGCCGGTGCAATGCAGACGGGCCGCCTGCAGCGCTTTTTCCAGCGCATCCGGCGTATGAGCATAATCAACCACAACGGTGGTTTTGCCCGGCGCGCTAAACACTTCCATGCGCCCGCAGACCGGCTGCAGCTGTGCCGCCGTTTTCAGTAAATCAGTTAACGGATACCCCAACGCCAGCAGTGTGGCCAGCGCCAGCAGCAAATTGCTGACGTTAAACGCCCCCATCAGGCGGCTTTCAATTTCCCCTTCTCCCCAGGTGGAGGCAAAGCGAATCGTTGCGCCGCTATCGTGATAGTTCACCTCAACGGCTTTCAGCCAACGACCGTGGCAGTTGGGATTGATATGGTCTTCCATCGAGACAGCTACCGCATCCGGCAGCTTCGCCAGCCAGCGACGACCCACTTCGTCATCCGCATTGACGATAGCCTGCCCACAGTGGTGCGTGGAATACAGCAACCACTTCGCGGCTTCGTAGTGTTCCATATCGCCGTGATAATCGAGATGGTCACGGCTTAAGTTGGTAAATACTGAAGCCGCAAATTTCAGCGCCGCCACGCGGTGCTGAACCAGGCCATGCGATGAAACCTCCATCGCGCCAAAGGTCGCGCCCTGTTCAACCAGTCCCGCCAGCACATGCTGAACGTCAACGGCGGACCCAGTGGTATTTTCCGTCGGGATCACTTTACCCAGCAGGCCATTACCTACCGTTCCCATTACCGCACTGGTTTCGCCAAGCAGTTGGCTCCACTGTGCAAGCAATTGGGTGGTGGTGGTTTTACCGTTCGTTCCGGTCACACCGACCAGACGCATATTTTCAGATGGCTCGTGGTAAAAGCGTCCTGCCAGTGCAGATAAGCGTTCGTTAAGCTGGCTGAGATAGATGACCGGAACGCCGTGCATTTCACGGATTTCGCCGTCTGCGGCCTCATCTTTTGCCTCTGCAATAATGGCAGCCACACCTTGCGCTATCGCCTGCGGGATATATCGACGCCCGTCCGCCTGATGACCCACTACTGCGACAAAGAGATCGCCCGATGCAGCCACACGGCTGTCGAGTGTCATCTCTCGCAGTGCTCGCTCCGGTGCACCCGGCACCCATGGAGCAAGAAGGTCGCGCAAATTACGATCTGCCACCTGTTGCCTCGCCTTGATTATTCACAAATTCATTTTTATCGCCCGTTGTCAGCGCATCCGGTTCGATGTTCATGGTACGCAGTACGCCGCCCATGATGGCACCGAAGACCGGCGCGGAAACGGCGCCACCGTAATATTTACCCGCCTGCGGATCGTTGATAACAACAACCAGCGCGAAGCGCGGCTGACTCGCAGGCGCAACGCCTGCGGTATAAGCAATGTATTTATTGATATAGCGGCCATCTGGCCCGACTTTTTTCGCCGTACCGGTTTTAATCGCGATGCGATAGCCTTTAATCGCCGCCTTCACGCCGCCACCGCCCGGCAGCGCCACGCTTTCCATCATGTGCACCACAGTGCGTACGGTCGACTCCGGGAAGATACGCTCGCCCGGAACAGGAGGGTCAACTTTAGTAATCGACAGTGGGCGATAAACGCCATAGCTGCCGATAGTTGCGTAGACTCGCGCTAACTGTAACGGGGTTACCATTAGCCCATAGCCGAAAGAGAAGGTGGCCCTCTCTATGTCAGACCACCGTTGTTTTTGAGGATATAAGCCACTGCGTTCTCCGACCAACCCCAAATTGGTCGCTTTTCCCAGCCCAAAACGTGAGTAAGTATCTACTAACGCTGAGGACGGCATCGCTAACGCCAGTTTGGAAACACCGACGTTACTCGACTTCTGCAAAACCCCGGTAAGGGTCAATTCGCTATAACGCGCCACGTCTTTAATTTCGTGACCATTAATTCGGTAAGGAATGGTGTTAAGTACGGTATTTTCACGTACCACGCCACGCTGCAGCGCGGTCATCACCACCATCGGTTTAACGGTAGAACCCGGCTCGAAGACGTCGGTAATGGTACGGTTACGCATTGCGTCTTTCGGCGTACCGGTGAGATTATTAGGGTTGTAAGACGGGCTGTTCGCCATCGCCAGCACTTCACCGGTATTAACATCCACCAGAACCGCACTACCTGACTCCGCCTTGTTAAACGCTACGGCGTTGTTCAGTTCACGGTAGACCAGCGCCTGTAAACGCTCATCAATACTCAGCGCAAGGTTATGCGCCGCCTGGCTGTCGGTAGAGGAAATATCCTCGATGACGCGGCCATAGCGGTCTTTACGTACAATACGTTCACCCGGTTGTCCGGTGAGCCATTTGTCGAAGCTTTTTTCAACGCCTTCAATCCCCTGGCTGTCAACGTTGGTAAAACCAATGAGGTGAGCGGTCACTTCTCCGGAAGGATAGTAACGGCGGGATTCTTCGCGCAGATGAATACCTGGCAGCTTCAGTTTCTTGATGTAGTCGGCCATGTCAGGGTTTACCTGACGCGCAAGATAAATAAAGCGCCCTTTCGGGTTGGCATTAATTCTGCTGGCCAACTGGTCAAGTGGCAGGTTCAACGCGGTTGAAAGTGCTCTCCAACGCTCGCCAACGCTCACACCGCCTGCGTCATGAACTTCTTTCGGGTCGGCCCAAATCGCCTTAACGGGAACACTCACCGCCAGCGGACGACCTAAACGATCGGTTATCATACCGCGCGATGTGGCAACTTCCTGTACGCGCAGGGAACGCATATCGCCCTGGCGCACCAGCATGTCTGGCGCGATGATTTGCAGCCAGGCAACACGCCCCAGCAAGAAACCCAGCGCCAGCAAAATACAGCCGCACAGTAACGCAAAACGCCAACTGACAAAGTTGGCTTGTTCTTCCTGACGTTTTGGTTTGTGCGTTTTTGCCGCTGCTTTCATGCGTCGCGTTTATCCTTATTTTTGTACTACGATATTTTCTTGTGAGGGATCAACATGCTGCATTTGCAGCTTTTCCGTTGCGATCCGTTCAACACGGCTATGATCACCGAGCGCGTTCTCCTCAAGGATCAAGTTACGCCATTCGATATCCAGCGCATCTCGTTCCAGAACCAACTGCTCACGCTGCGCGGTCAGTAACCGTGTATGGTGTGCGGTTGTCACGACAGTAACCGCCGTCAAAATAATGCAAATGAACAGGCAGAGTGGCAGCTTCCCAAACCGCAAAAGATCGTCACCGATCACGCCAGGCAAAGCATGGCGCTCGTTGCTTCCTATCGATCCTTTAACTTTGCTGAGGGCTTCTGTCACTCTGCTGATCATGCGTTCGTCCTCTCTGCAATACGCAGAACTGAACTACGGGCACGAGGATTCTCAGCTACCTCTTCTTCACCCGGCATCAACTTGCCTAGTGCTCTCAACTCACGACCGCCCAGTTTTTTGATCTGCGCTTCTGTCATCGGTATTCCAGCCGGAACCTGAGGACCGCGGCTTTGTTCACGCATAAAGCGCTTCACAATGCGATCTTCGAGTGAATGGAAACTAATGATCGAAAGGCGACCACCTGGTGCCAGCACGCTGAGCGAGCTTTTTAGCGCCTGCTCTATCTCCTCCAGTTCACTGTTTACCCAAATGCGCACCGCCTGGAAGGTACGGGTCGCGGGATGTTTGAATTTGTCTTTTACCGGCATTGCTGCTGCAATGACTTCCGCCAGTTCTTTGGTACGGGTCATCGGTTCTATGCGGTTGCGCTCCACGATGGCGCGGGCAATACGTTTGCCGAAGCGCTCCTCGCCAAAGGTTTTAATCACCCAGGCGATATCAGCTTCATCGGCGGTTTGCAGCCATTCAGCGGCAGACTGACCGCGCGTAGGGTCCATACGCATATCTAGCGGACCGTCACGCATGAATGAAAAGCCGCGTTCGGCATCATCAAGCTGCGGAGAAGACACGCCAAGATCAAGGAGGATTCCATCGATCTTGCCGGTAAGTCCACGCTCGGCTACATACTCAGCCAGCGCAGAAAAAGGTCCATGAATGATGGAGAAACGGGGATCGGTAATCGTCTGGGCAACGGCAATAGCCTGCGGATCGCGATCGATTGCCAGTAAACGTCCCTCTTCACCAAGCTGTGAGAGGATCAGACGTGAATGACCACCGCGACCAAATGTCCCGTCAATGTAGATGCCGTCTGGACGAATATTCAGGCCATTTACAGCTTCATCCAGCAACACCGTGGTGTGTTTATAATTTTCCATCATCTTATAGAGACAAGTCCTGCAATCGTTCCGACAGCGCGCCGGTCACAGACTGCTCAGCGTCGATATCTTCCTTGACCTGTTGATACCAGGTCGTTTCATCCCACAGCTCAAACTTATTGAACTGCCCAACCAGCATCACTTCTTTTGTCAGTCCCGCGTGTTGTCGCAGAATGGGCGCAATCAATAAGCGACCGGCGTTATCCATCTGACATTCGCTGGCATGCCCCAACAATAAGCGTTGTACGCGACGCTCAGCCGGATTCATGCTCGACAGGCGAGATAGCTTCTGCTCGATAACTTCCCATTCAGGCAGGGGGTACAGCAGCAGGCACGGGTGATGGATGTCAATGGTACAAACCATTTGACCGGTAGCGCTCTCAAGCAGTTGATCCCGATAACGGGTAGGCACCGATAAGCGCCCTTTACTGTCGAGATTAACTAACGTTGCTCCCCGGAACATGCCAGTCTCACCCCCAATTACCACTTTATCCCACAAAATCCCACTTAAAGGAGTTTACGGAGCGGAGGAAAACCTTGTCAAGCAAGTCACGGCGCTCAGCGGAGCAAAAAACCCAATGTTTACGGCTAATATCAGCGTTGAGCAAATTTCATACAGCGAACGAAGCAAATTAACGTCATGAATATTTGTAAGAAAAAAATCCAACAACTCATCATTGTTTAAAACAACTCAATATCAACCGAGGAAAATATAAAGTGTCAGTTTGCGACGCGAGCGGCATTTTAGGACAATATGCGGCGAGATAACAGTACCAGTTCATCGGTCTGTACGGCCCGTACGGCCAAGGAAGGCGAGAGATTGCCGCAATTCGGCGGCAAAGTGTTTGTTAATTCGGCAAATCCACACAAGCATGTAACAAAATAATACAAACGTAACGCGTCGTTACGTATCAATAACCCAAAAAAGGATAGTTGCATTTTTAAATTAGGATAATTAAAGAATGAATTTCAGATAATTCTAAAGAATATTCTTAAATATAATGCGGTTATTTCTGAGAATAAAATAGTTGATGGCATCGAAGCATTCTCTCCAATGCCATCAATAGCAGCCACTTAGGTACGGCTAAGGATGCCGCGGCGATACAGATTACGCCGAATGCGCGTTAATCCTGGTTTTGGTTTACGCGGTTCATCAAGGCTTGCAAGGACGATCTCCAGCACACGTTCAGCCACATCACGGTGGCGCTGTGCTACTGCCAACACCGGGCATTGCAGGAAGTCGAGCAGTTCATGATCGCCAAAGGTCGCAATGGCTAAATCAGACGGCAGTTGCCCATCACGACGCAAAGTCACATCCATCACCCCTTGCAATAGCGCAAATGAGGTGGTGAACAGCGCCTGAGGCATCGGATGCGTTTCCAGCCATTTATCAAACAGCTGTGCTGCTGCCTCCCGTTCATAGCTATTGGCATACAGGAAGTGCACTTCACGCGGATCGTCTTTCCACGCGGTACGGAAACCCTGTTCACGCAGGAAACTGACCGATAATTCAGGGAGCGCCCCCAGGTAGAGCACAGTTTCAGCAGGGAATTTACGTAATTCCTCCGCCAGCATTTGGGCATCATCCTGATCTGCACCGACAACACTGGTGAAGTGTTCACGATCCAGCGCACGATCCAGCGCCACAATCGGGAATGAACTGTTCGCCCAACGCTGATAGAACGGATGTTCTGGCGGTAATGAGGTAGACACAATAATAGCGTCAACCTGACGCTGTAAAAGATGCTCAATACAGCGCATTTCGTTATCTGGCTGATCTTCAGAGCAGGCAATCAGCAGTTGATACCCACGCTGACGCGCCTGACGTTCCAGGTAGTTTGCAATGCGGGTATAACTCGTATTCTCCAGGTCCGGGATTACCAACCCGATAGAACGTGTGCGTCCAGCACGGAGCCCGGCCGCCACAGCATTGGGGTGGTAATTATGTTCACGCACCACCGCCATGACTTTTTCGACCGTTTTGTCGCTTACGCGGTATTGCTTTGCTTTGCCATTAATAACGTAGCTTGCAGTCGTTCGCGAAACGCCGGCCAACCGAGCGATTTCATCCAGTTTCACAATTGCCCCTTGCGTAAAATGTACAAACCATAACCTTTAAGATGGCATGGGTTAAATTTATTAACATCTAAGCGCAGAATAATGACTGCGGCAACCGCTTTTGTCTCTGGTTACTGCTGATTTCGCAAAAAAAAAGCGCAACAGGTAGCATCAGCGAAAACAGGTACGTTACCTGTAGGCCGGATAAGGCGTTTACGCCGCCATCCGGCATGACCTCCACGAGGATGCCTGATGGCGCTGTGCTTATCAGGCCTACAGTCGACTATTAACGCATGATTTTATCACCTCGGGAGAGTCCCACCACACCGGAACGGGCCACCTCTACAATCTTGGCGACTTCACGCAGTGTTGCCAGGAAAGCGTCCAGTTTGTCACTGGTTCCCGCCAACTGCACCGTGTAAATAGACGGCGTGACATCGATAATCTGTCCACGGAAAATTTCCGTGTTGCGTTTCACCTCTTCCCGGCCATAACCACTGGCCTGAATCTTCACCAGCATGATTTCTCGTTCAACGTGAGCACCCTGCCCTAACTCACTCACCCGCAGGACATCCACCAGCTTGTGCAGTTGCTTTTCAATTTGCTCAAGGACCTTCTCATCGCCCACGGTCTGAATCGTCATCCGCGATAAGGTCGGATCGTCAGTCGGCGCGACGGTCAGGCTTTCAATGTTGTAACCGCGCTGGGCAAAGAGGCCTATCACGCGCGATAATGCCCCAGACTCATTTTCCAGTAATACTGATAATATCCGGCGCATAGTCAGGTCCTCTCCGTTTTGCTTAACCACATCTCATCCATACCACCACCCCGAATTTGCATCGGGTAGACATGCTCACTGCCATCGACGGTGACATCAACAAACACCAGCCGGTGGTTGCGCACATGTTCCAGTGCTTCACCCAGTTTGCTTTCCAGCTCATCCGGATGATTTATCTGGATACCAATATGCCCATAGGCTTCAGCAAGACGGACAAAATCGGGTAGCGACTGCATATAAGACTGCGAATGACGCCCGGAATAGATCATGTCCTGCCACTGTTTCACCATACCGAGATAGCGGTTGTTAAGGTTGAGTACCAGCACCGGCAGCTCATATTGCAGCGCCGTCGACAGCTCCTGGATATTCATCTGAATACTGCCATCACCGGTAACGCAGACTACCGTTTCATTCGGCAGTGCCATCTTCACCCCTAACGCGGCAGGTAAACCGAATCCCATGGTGCCAAGGCCGCCTGAGTTTATCCAACGACGAGGTTTATCAAACGGATAGTAAAGTGCAGCAAACATCTGGTGCTGGCCCACATCCGAAGTGACATACGCATCACCTTTCGTCAGACGCCAGATGGTTTCAATGACAGCCTGCGGTTTAATGCTCTCACTTTGGGTGTCATATTTCAGGCACTGGCGGGCACGCCAGTGCTCAATCTGTTGCCACCAGTCACGGTTCTCATCCAGCGGTTGCTGTGATTTCTCCTGCTCCAGCAGCTCTAACATCTGCTCAAGCACCAGGCGAGCATCGCCAACGATTGGAATATCCGCAGTGACGGTTTTTGAAATAGAGGTGGGGTCGATATCGATATGTAACACGGTCGCATTCGGGCAATACTTTGCCAGATTATTGGTCGTACGATCGTCAAAGCGAACGCCGACCGCAAATATCACATCCGAATGATGCATAGTCATATTCGCTTCGTAAGTACCGTGCATGCCCAACATGCCCAGCGCCTGACGATGCGTTGCCGGAAATGCGCCTAACCCCATCAACGAGGAAACGACAGGCAGGTTCAGGGCTTGTGCAATCTGGCCCAGTTGCTCGTGGCAGGCCGCATTCACTGCACCACCACCAACATAAACCACCGGTTTTTTAGCCGCCACCAGCGTTTGCAGCGCCCGTTTGATCTGTCCCTTGTGCCCTGTCGTCGTCGGATTATACGAGCGCATACTTACTGATTCAGGCCAGCTATAAGGCAATTTCTTCGCAGGATTCAGGATATCTTTCGGCAAATCCACAACTACAGGACCGGGGCGACCGCTTGCAGCCAGCCAAAAGGCTTTCTTCAGCACCTGAGGTATATCTTCCGTTTGCTTGACCAGAAAGCTGTGCTTCACCACCGGACGGGATATCCCCACCATATCGCACTCCTGAAAGGCATCGTAGCCAATCAGAGAGGTAGCCACCTGCCCGGAGAGGATCACCAGCGGGATGGAGTCCATGTACGCCGTTGCGATCCCCGTGATCGCATTGGTTGCACCCGGCCCTGAGGTGACCAACACAACGCCCACTTCCCCCGTGGCACGTGCCAGACCATCGGCCATATGGACCGCGGCTTGCTCATGGCGGACCAGCACATGATCAATACCACCGACCGTATGCAAAGCATCATAAATATCGAGGACTGCGCCCCCGGGATACCCGAATACCTGCTTCACACCCTGATCGATGAGCGATCGGACGACCATCTCGGCTCCAGACAACATCTCCATGGCTTGCCTCCACTCTTATAATGAATAACGGTTTAACAACACATTAACCGCTGACGATAAGGCATGGCAATTGACACCGAAGTGGTGGTGTAACCGCGGATAAGAATAAAACGGAGGAAAGAATCGAATAAACGGAGAATTAAACCAGTATAAGCAAATGAAATGACAAATAATCGCTTAAAAATGGGCACTTACAGCGATTACTCTAATTTTTCACCCTCACAGGAAAAAATCAAAAGCAGATTTCAGCATAAAATTTTAAATAAAAATAAAAAAGCAGAATAAACCAGATGTTTCATCGGGTTTACTCTGCCATAGGTCACTGCTTACAAATGGAGACTAACAGCTCTTCCATCCATTGATGCCCTTTATCCCGACCAGCGGCTTCATGCCAGGAAAGATAACAAGTCCGACTATTCAGTTTTAACGGTAGCGGTAATATTTGCAGTTCTAAAGACTCGGAGAACTCTTCAGCTAACCAGCGTGGCGCAATAGAAACCAAATGAGTTTGAGATACAATATTCAGCACACTGATTAATGCCATTCCCTGATAAGCAACGCAGGTTTGTTTATCCTGAGTGTCATACCAGGGCTGACTGAATGACGCAAAGCGATCGAGAGAAACTACGGCATGCTGTTCATTATAGACATCACTTTCCAGCAATGGACCGCTAATGCGCGGGTGTTTTTTACTTGCGACTAACACCATCTCATCATTGAATAACGGAATACTGGTGAATTCAGGACGGCGGAATTCTTCATAACTAATAACGAATTCTGTTTCCTGATATCGCAATTGATGTTCTGTATTTTGGTTGAGCGATGATTTAAATACGACATGAATATTAGGTGCAACTTGCTCAACGCGATTGTAAATCAAGGACGTGAGGATATTATCCAATGGGCTACAGACGCAGAGATTAAATACTCGTGAGCTGCTGGCAGGTTCAAAACCGGACCCTGGCAGTTCATTCTGCACCAATTGCAGTGCCTGACGAACAGAGCCAAATAGCTGAAAAGCCCGTGCTGTTGGCTGGATGCCTCGGCCATAGCGCACAAAGAGCTCATCATTAAACATAACCTTCAGACGTGCGACTGCGTTGCTGACTGCAGGCTGCGACATGCCCAGAGAATGCGCTGCGCGAGTAATATTCTGTTCTTGCATCACCGCGTCAAAAACGGTTAATAAATTAAGGTCAACCATGCGCAGCTGCGGCTTCCCCATCTCTAAAAGATTAGGTTTATCTATTATTTTTACTTCTGGCATATTTAACTCCACTGTCACTCTAAACTCCCTTTTCCCAGACGGAGCTCAGAAATAACCTCCGCTAATATGATTTACCATGCATATAAAATAAGAAAAAGGGAAAGCATTAAAATTAGGAAAACATAAAGGCCCTGACCTGAATGAACAAAAACCAATACGAGCGCAGTGTGGCAGAGGTCACTGCACGATGATTCATACGTTTAAATGTCGAAAACAATATAACCATAACCATGGCGAATATACAATCATGCACTAAGTGAATGTA
>NZ_JANEWJ010000026.1:0-72894 GCF_028069755.1 Citrobacter sp. Igbk 16
GCGCACATTCCAGTCTGAACTCGGGGGTGAAAGTACGTTTGGTTTTCTTGTTCATTAAGTCACCTGTTTTGTGTTGAGGTGAGAATATCACCTTTAATCAGGTGGCCAAACTTACTGTGCCACTACAAGAACCAGCAACAGCTTTTTCATACCCATCCTTAATGTTGACGATCTGTTGCTGAGTATAGAGTGCGTACATCAGGACAGGCATGCTAACGATGCTTTTGGTTATAATCCAACACGCCAAGGTTGCGCAAGGTGCGGGCGCTATCCCTAAGTGATGTTCAGGAAAGTGAGAATGGAAAGAATTGATACACGGCCACCATAGCGGAGGTACTTAATATCACACTGATGACGAAGTAAGTTTTGAAGGGCTGCTTTTGTGTTTTATGGCGAAAGAGTTGTTGCCCGACAATAGCGCCAGCCCATCCGCCCACAACGCCAAATACCAGCAATGTGGATTCCGGCACTCTGCGCCAGGCCTTACGCGCTGCCATTTTATCCACGCCGTAAATCGCCAGCGTCAATATATTGGCGAGCAGGCCCCATATTAGCAACGGATGTGGGGCAAAAAGGCTACCGATCGCAGCGCAGATCAGTAGCAAATAACAACAGCGATTGAGATTCATATCATTAACCACAGCCAGAACGGAGAGGCGGTTATCTTAACCCAGAACCGACACCGATAAATGGACATGAGATTCTCAGAAGCCAGGGTTATCAAGATCTCGATGCAGAAAATGTCGGGATCGCATGGTCAGCCTGGAAAATAGAACATTATGAAAAGTAATGATATTGTTCTACCAGCCACACTCATAACGAGGTTATATGAAAATCAGAAGGTTCAGAAATGGAGATGAAATTTCGTTATTCAGCGTATTTTTATCTTCTGTACATACCCTCGCATCCCACTACTACACACATGAACAAATAGCTGCCTGGGCCCCATCAGATATCGACCCGGACCACTGGACCAATCGCATGAGGGCACTACGTCCCTTTGTTGTTGAAGTGGAGGGTGAAATAGCTGGATATGCGGATGTTCAGCCCAATGGGTACATTGACCATTTCTATGTCTCGGGAGCCTACCCGAGACAGGGCGTAGGGACGCTACTGATGGACCGTATTCATGAAGAAGCCAGAGAACGTGGAATGGGTGAACTTACTTCAAATGTCAGTAAGGCTGCGGAAGCATTCTTCCTACGGCACGGCTTTCATGTCGTGGAACGAGGTTTCCCTGTGTGTCGTGGCGTGACACTACAAAATGCACTGATGCGGAAATATTTGGCGAAACAATAGAACACCGGCTGATTCCTACCCGGCACGGTCCGTAGTGAGCGAATAGTGGAAGTGAGTCACGCACGGGGGAATTACTTATATTGCCATGTATTATAAACGGTGAGCAGGTAATAGCCCCTTAATGAGTCGATTATTAAATGCAAACGGAGCATAGTAAGTCATTCGGTACAAGATTATGCAGCCCAATCCATCTACACAAAAGAACTGTGAGGCCACAAATATGACGCCTACTTTACAAGGGGCTCTTGTAACGCTCCGTCCTCTGCTTAAGACGGATGCTCCGCTATTGATTGATGCGGCTGAAGATGGGGAACTTTGGTCTCTGTCATTTACGGTAGTTCCATCTGCTGACACTGCTGATTCGTACATTCAGAAAGCCCTGAAGGGGCAGGCCGAAGGCACCGTCATGCCGTTTGCTGTAACGCTCTCATCCGACCAACGTGTCATTGGGTCAACGCGTTTCTGGAAGATTGATCGCGAAAACCGAAAGCTCGAAATTGGTCACACCTGGTATTCACAAAGCTGGCAAAAAACAGCTGCAAATACCGAGAGTAAACTGTTACTGCTGCGATATGCCTTTGAGCAACTTAAGTGTGTTCGCGTTCAGTTTACGACTGATGTATTGAATGAGCGCTCTCAGGCTGCCATTCTCCGTATTGGTGCGGTCCAGGAAGGTATCATCAGAAATGAACGAATTATGCCTGATGGTCGAAAGCGTACCTCCATACGGTACAGCATAATCGATGATGAGTGGCCGCAGGTTCAGACCAACCTTGAGCGCCGTCTTTCCGGTCACCGGTAAGAAAAATTATCGAAGAATTGCCGACAGGAGGTATGGGATACTACGTGTTTTACCTCGCAATCGACGCCTTTGAACGCCTGACCTCAAAAGCAGTATCGCGGTCACTCTCTTGCTGGCAGGAAGAGATCGATCTGCGTTCTTTCAATTGATGTAGGGCGGACATCACTCACCAGGCAGAAGTGCAAGAAATATCGCAGGATCTCAAACTCAGTTCATTAAGGGCTTGACCTGAATTGCCTGCGCCAGACTTGCGGGCTGATAGTAAATCGATTCTGAAAGTGATGCCGTAGCGTGCCTGCGCTACCAAATCCGTTTTGTTCTGCAATGTGTTCAATGCTTAGACTGCTACTTCTTAATGCTAGTTGCACACGTTTAAGCCGCTCTTCAAGCAACCACTGAGTAGGAGTTAGCCCTGTAGCTTCCAGAAAACGGCGCTGTAAGGTGCGTGGACTCATACTTGCACGATTCGCTATGGTTTCTAAGGTATGAGGCTCGGCGATATGTGTATGCAGCCAGTCAAATAATAAACCCAGACGGCGGCTTTCCTGAGCACGAGCGACAGGATGTGCTATCTGCTGAGACTGATCACCATCACGATGAAGTTGGATCACCAGCCGGCGTGCCACATTATTGGCAATTTCAAGGCCGTAGTCGCTGCGCACTACGTGAAGACAAAGGTCGATACCAGCAGCACTGCCAGCTGATGTCATCAAATTGTCATCACCGATGTACAGCACATCATTGACCACTTCTATTTCCGGGTAACGCTGCTGTAACTCGTCAGTATATCGCCAGTGTGTTGTCGCCTTTCGTCCGTTTAACAGACCTGCGGCGGCAAGGACAAACACGCCTGAACAAATAGACATGATACGACAACCGCGCTGGTGAGCCTGGCAAAGAGCAATACAAAGCGCTTCAGGTACCGGAGTTTGAACTCCGCGCCAACCAGGAACTACCAGCATATCCGCTTGTTCAAGCAACTCATACCCACCATCCACCATCACCCTTATTCCACCCGTTGCCCGCAATTCGCCATCATCAATGGAAGCGACAGCAAAGCGATACCAGTTTTCTTTCAGTTCAGGGCGTGGCAGACCAAAGATTTCTACGGCAATGCCAAATTCAAAAGTACATAGCCCGTCGTAAGCCAGAACGACGACCTGCGGGCGGGGATCTGTTGTCATAATCCTGGCGATTTCTGTCATGGTTGGTAGCGGTGGCGGTAGCTGATATCTGGTGAGATAAGAGGTAACACAGTACACCACACTACAACAAGAGAGAAATACCATGAGTTCAGTAACAGCGCTCCCCGCCGCCAGTGCCCCTGAAGTTATCAGTCATTTTTCCCGCCGCCTTAGCGTGGAAACAGACTGTTCGGATGTCAACGCAGCCATGAATGCAGGAGAAGTGGACTTCGTGCTGTTGCATGTCGTTGGCAGCCAGGAATCTTTTGCTCGTCGCCATCTTCCCAACGCCATTCATCTACCACACAAAATGATCACCGCAGACATGATGAATAAATGGCCTAATGATACGCTGTTTGTCGTCTATTGCGCCGGGCCACACTGCAACGGAGCCGATAGAGCTGCACTGAAACTGGCTCAGCTTGGCCTGGCAGTCAAGATAATGATTGGTGGACTCACTGGCTGGGAAGATGAAGGACTGGCCTTCGCAGAAAACGCGGTTGGCAGTTTACGGCGGTGTTGAATTTTTCGGCTGGTTCGCACAATTTATTAATGCAACCGGATATGACCGACGCCAGTTTATGGCACGAAGCCGCCTGTTATGCAGTAACTGTGTACCAGACATCGACAGGCGGCTTTGAGCAGCAATATTGCGCTGCAGAGGCGGTGGTCGCTCCCTCCGGCAGTCCCAAATTAACTCAACCACAAAAACCAAACCATTTGATTTTTCGCCGCGTTAACGAGAGAGTCCTTATAAAACACATGGGATAAGGAAGAAACGGAATGTTCACTCTTTACATGAGGTGGGATGCCGAGCGAGAACTGGCTCCTGGTGATATTCAGTTCATTCTGTCGCCACGAGATGCGCTGGATATGGCGGGCATCTTTTATGAACTGGATTACCTGGAATACGACCAGTGCAACCGCATTCTGCCTCACAGCGTCCCGAAGCGACAGAGAGGGGTTTACCACCGATACGCGACACAACCCTACAAACGCAAGCGTCTTACTGAATACGACGGACTCTATGATGAGGTGAAATGGAATCTGGAACACGGCGGGATGGTTGGCGTTGACACCAGCGAAAAATGGGAGCACTTCCGCAATCCGTTCTATTTCGATGATGACAGTAATCTGATTTATGACTGCTTCATGGATACCTACAGTGAGGGTTTTCAGCAGGCAGTGCGTCAAATCTACGAATATAGCCTTAACGAGCATCAGGGAAGAAAGCCGCCTCCGACCATTAAACATCACTATGCCGATGCCCCTATACAACGTGCCCAGGCGGGTAAAACGATTAACAGTAAAGCAGCCGGACGTCTTCTGGCTGCGGGTGGTATCTACAACGGCAATGTTGAGGGATTCCGGCGGACAGCCGAACAGTTGGGCGGCGATGCAATGAAGGGGTATGACGGCGTTCTTAACGAAACTACATCCGGGATGATGGTAGCTGCGGCTTCGCTGCTGGTTATACGTAACCCAATGGCGGCAGAGGAATTGACAAGCTATCTGGGCAAATACAAAAAGGCACACGTTCTGCTTGACGATGTGAACGTGTCGAATCTGAACTATGTCCGTCGCGACCGCGCTGAATATGCCGTGCTCCGGCGGGATTTTAACAGCGCCGTACGCCCAAGTTTCCTCAAATCGCTTTCCGATCACCCTGACGCACTATCAACGTTTGATTCCAACAATCTGCTGCGTCTCGCTGATGGTAAAGTACCGTCCGGGTGGCAAGTTCACCACAAGATCCCCCTGGATGATAGCGGCACAAATTCCCTGGATAATCTGATACTAATCCAAAACTCGCCATATCACTCAACGCTATCAAAGACACAGGCGATAATCACCAAAGACCTCCCATACAACGCTAGTACTAACGTTGTATGGCCTTCGCCGAATGGCGTAATTTACCCAGTAGGGAAATAAGCACGCTATGAACGATACAAATAAGATGATTGGTATTCTCAATACGTTGATGGTTTCCAATAATTACCCGGTAGCCAACTCCATCGCGCCTGACACCATGACGGACTTAATGTGCAATTCTGCGCCAGCGGAGTGGGATGAGGTGAAACGCGGTGTTTACGCAGATATTCAGCGTTTAGTAATAAATCGCCCGGATTACGCTGATATGTTCAACATCATGGACGGATTGGAGTACAACGGACTCACTCTGTACGGTATGACGCAGGCGGAGAATGGCGAACTACTATGGTCAAATATCTATATCCGTAACATTGATACCCGCACCGACGAAATCTATATTGACCCAAACCTGACCGATAAGGTGCTGATTGGTCAAGATGGTATGTCCGTGTTCGTATTCAACCCCAAAGACGACTGTTTCCAGATCCGCGATAGAGCATCAACAGATTACGTTATTGAGTCACACTCTACCTTTGGTAATCTGCTGTCAGCACTTATCGATACCGTAAAATAATAGTCACATTCTACAAACAGTTAGCCAGTCAATAAAAGGATGAATGATGTTTTTATAAAAATAATTGAAGTGTACAGAAAAGCGTTTTGCTACAAAGGAGTTGCAGACTGTGAAAGGTATTTCTTTTTTATGGTTGTTCCAACAGCCGGCCTGTATTGTTGTGCCATACCTATTTTGGCCACATACGCAAAAGTACGGAATGTCCACTCCTGGCACCAGGCTGACGGTTCAAATGACAAGAATACCTAGATTTCAAGTGCGGCAATGATGACGGTTTCCATTTTTTCTGGGGTAGTGAACGGTGCAAAACGCTTTAGCGGCTTGCCATCGCGACCGATAAGGAATTTTGTGAAGTTCCATTTTATCCGTCCCCCCAGTATGCCGGGCAATTCATCTTTTAGATAACGAAATACCGGATGTGTAGCGGCACCGTTAACCTCCACTTTTTCAAACATCGGGAAGCTTACACCGTAGTTGACGTGGCAGGTCTGCGCGATTTCGTCGGCGTTGCCGGGTTCCTGCTTACCGAACTGGTTGCAGGGGAAGCCAAGGACCACCAGTCCCCGGGCCGCGTACTTTTTGTAAAGCGCTTCCAGACCTGCGTATTGTGGCGTGAAGCCACAATGGCTGGCGGTATTTACCACCAGAACCAGCTTGCCAGCATAGTCAGCCATAGAGATAAGCTGGCCGTGCAGGCTGGTGGCTGTCAGTTGATAAAAGGTGGTCATAGCGAACTCCTCAGAGCAGGACCGGTTAGACATCGGCATAGCCATACAGCACGGTGCTGCTGGGGCAAGTGAGAAGCGGAGGTGAGTCCGCTCGGTTTAGTGCTGTCAGATTCTGTCCCTAATGCTCCAAATCTTCGCGAGTGGGTCCTTGAAAGTAAAGGGTACTAATATGGCAACTACGCGGTTGAGTCAGCACGAAACGAAGCGTTTCCCAGACAGTACGCCCATTCATTAGACGCTAGCCCATTTTGGATTGATCGTCGACAAATACATCTAACCCGCTAAGTAAGCTCACATCCGCTGGATATGTCGCTAACTCACCGAACGGCGCATTAGTCGCGATCATCTTGTGAGTTAATAGGTTAACGTAATCACTACCGTGTCAGTATACACGCCTGCCGATGGCCATTTCTGCGGTGGGACTGAACCGTAAACCACCAGGCTCTGCGCTTGCCCATCACCGGAATACTGTTTTTCCGGGTTGTCCGGCGTCCACGCTATAGAATGGGCAGCATCCTGATACAGGGCATAGCTTACGCACTCACCGTTATGGCACAGTGCGCGTTGGTTCCCCTCGGGGTGCAGACCATGACCGATGCTGACGGAATAGTCCGTCCCGGTTGGGCACTGGACGGTAATATTCGCTGTGGATGTCGCGTGAAGCAGATCGCCCTGAGCGGGGCTTTTGCTGCCGAATGCCATATCGTCCACGCTGACCACCTCACAGCCATTTTTCACCGTAGCAGAGGCGCTAATCTGGTCTGTAATGGTTGTCCCATTCAGGGCGCCACAGGCCGGGAGCGCTTGTAATGAACTGGCTGAGGTGTAGGCAATTTGTATTGCCGTGGCGTAGTCATAGTACATCCCGGCGCTGACATTCGTCTGACCGGGATTTATCTTGCCGATAAGCGGTATATCATGTTCAGCCGTCCCGCCTGCCGACAAGGCAAAATCGATTTGCGCATACACGTTGTTATTCTGACTCAGCGGCGAATGTTGATCGTAAATCGAATAGACCGAAAAATAGAGCGGGGTGCTTGCAGGTTCGTTCTGGCTCATCGCCAGCGGATTGTTTGCCATTACTTTCAGACAGGCGCGGACATACTCGGCCTGACCATCGTAATTATTGCAGGTAAGAGACAGTCGGGTTGCGGCGGCACCAGATTGTCCGGCGGTGACGGTACCAAAATCCAGCCCTGCGGGGCTGCCGTTCCAGCAGTTAGCTGCCACGGCGACTGGACTGAATGTAAATATCAGTACCACGAAAAGGATGAGAAACCAGAGTGAACGAATTACTGACATAGTGCGTTTATTTTCTCCACTGCCCGAGAAGCGCTAAATTGCGTCGGCAGTTTTAGCGAACATGAAGAAGATGCCCATTGAATGCGCAGCGCTCCGCCAGCCGGGGGATCTTCCAGATAAATTTTACCTTCATAGCCGACAATGGATTGCGCAGTGCCCAGAGCAGGTGTCTGCCCATGACGATCCCGTACGCTAACTTCTGCAGAGAAGGGCGCATATTTGCCATCGGGTGTCGTGACGGTTAGCAGAACGGCATGCGTGCGATAAATGTTAAAGCTGGCGACGGCGCCGCGCCCGGTTTGTGGGATCAGGATTTCATTGGTGTAGGGCGCGCGATAGTCTTCATCGAGACCGAGAGGGTCGATATCGATATGGTTTGCCTGATAGGGATTCAGGTTATTCAGGAACAGCATGCCATTATTATCCGTATGACCAACCGGGCGATGCTCCAGATAAACCGGTACATTGGCTACCTTCGCCGTATCGACAAGGGCGAAAGCGCTACCCAGTTCGCGGGTGGCGTAGAAATGCCCCATAAACAAACCCACGGCACCGGTCATTGAACCGTAGTCGTTATTGTGTTGTTCATCGCGATTGTAGCCTAACGCCAGATCGCTCCAGGTGTTGCGGCGCTGGAGGCTGGCATGGATGTTTTGATTCTTGCCTTGTTGCGCAGAAAGATTCCAGCCCCAGCCCGGTTTATTGGATTCCAGCGAGTGCGACAGGTTGGCCTGCACGGAATCTCCGTCTTTATCATGATTATTCTGCAGTGAGAGGTAATCCTGATGACGAAATAGCGGAATACTGAATGTGACGTACACGGTGGTGTTGTGTTCGTCGCCAAGTGATTGTGTGATGCTGGATGAAAGATTGACCTGGTTTTCAAAACTTTTTGACCAGGAAATTCCCAGATAGCGTTCCGCATACTCGGGGAATGTCTGGCTGACCCAGCTCGCACCGAAAGTACCCGTCTTATCAAACGATATGCTGGCAAAGGCAGAATCTTCACGGGTGGCAATGTCGTTATCCGCTATGGATGAAATGTCGCGAAACCCTCGACTCGCCTGCGAGTGTGAGAGCGAGAAATTAAAAATCTGATTGTTCCACTGCCAGCCGGAACCCCATTGGTTGCCACTGTTCGCCTGATAACGGCTGGCGGCTGCATTAGCATGAAGTGTACCGAGCGACGGAGAGAGCAAATAATCCCAACCTACCCCCTGATTATGCAGACTGCCACTCTGCTCGGTATGCATGCCGACGGTGGTGGTGTCGTTCAGTCCGTGACGCCAGTCGCCCACGCCGACCAACTGAGGATCATAGCCAAAAGAACGGTAAGTGTAATCTTCCCGTACCCAGCCCAGGCTCATGCCCCAGGTTGTTAGCCCATCCGAAAGGAGTTGATTGGTGCCGTAGAGATTCAAATCCACCACACGTTGTTTACCATTCACATCGGTAATTACCACTTGCGCGCCTTCGCTGCCAGTAAAAACCGGTGCTGTATTAAGCGTAAATTGCCCGGGCTGAACCTTCTGTGAGGAGGTTCTGATTCCTTTGACGTACAGATCAACGGTGGACGGTAGCACGACGCTATCGGTCAGAATATCCTGCGATGAGGTGTTAAAGTTGGGTTGAGTACTGTAGTTATGCGCAAGGCTAATGCCACCAAAACGGACGCTATTCGTCCATGATTGTGCGGATGTATAACCATCCCCGAGCCTGAATGTGAGCAGTTTATCCACGTTTTCGTAGTTCCAGCTGCTCATCAGGCGATGTGTTCCCGTTTGCGCTTCGTTGCTGCTGCTCGACTCTTGCGTATTGAAGGATGTGGAGAAAAAACCAGGGCCAACGCCAAAGGTGCGAAACTCGCTATAAGCTGAAGTCTCTTGTACGCCGTTTTCGTTGCTGGCGAATAAATCGTAATTTAACGCGAGCCCCCGCACTTCGGGTGACAACTCGGACGTACGGATAAGGCGCGAACCATTGCTGCTGGAAAGATGGCTTTCTTTGTCGAGCCAGTTTTTACTGGCGGTAATGGTCAGGCTTTGATTAAGGTTGTCGAAAGTAACATTGAGGCCATCCTGTGAACTGATATCAAAATAACCTTTTTGCTCCGGCAGAGATGACACTTTCAGGTTAAGTTTATCCATATCCTGACCAGCAATATAGAGTTTGTTATTGATGTTCCTGGCCTTAATAAACCCCCTAACCGGTTGCTCATTTATCGTTGCAGTCAGATACAGAGTTTCATTTTCTGCTGCCTGGACAGAAGTACAGACCACTAAACAAGAAATAATGGATTTAAGGTGTAATGTTAATGTTCTGCTTTTGAGCATTGTCATTCAAATTAAGTGATAAAGATGACGCGGTTGTTATTCCATTCGGTAACGGCCATTCCTTTTCACTATGCGGTAATACATAGCCAAGTAATCCCTTGTTCATGACAATATTCTTAGTACCCGAAACAAGAAATACATCACTTAATTTAACATGCTGGTTACCATTGTTTTTTATTCTCAACATTAATGGTTGGGCGGTACGAACGATGGATACAGCGAGTTGGCTGCTGGCAGGGCGGGTCTCTTTACAGTTCACAAAAACCGGAATGGAATAACGTAGCAGGAAGCGTACCCCATCTTTATCTGCCATATTATTTTCGCCGGGGAGTTCATCAACGATAATACGGTAGGCCTGTTCGGTATCACCACTGTCTGGCGTTGCTAAGATAACCCGAACCAATTGCTGACGAGAAACTGGGATCGTGGTCATGGGAGGGCTAACCATTACGTCCTGGGTCTCGGTCAGGTTATCTTTATTGTTCTGTTGATGCCACGCATAAACGCGGATCTGCGCCCCGATAGCGGCGCTACCGGTGTTTCGTACATAGATAGCCTGAGCTGATTCTTTTCCACAGAATCCCAGCGTTACCGGGTAAACCTGCAGGGTGGCAGCGTATGAATTCACCGTGCAGACCAGACCAACAATGCTCATGCCTGCCCATAAAATAAACCGCTTCATATGCTGCACCTTTAAGAATGAATTAATACGTTACAGTTAAGGTTACGGTATCGGTATAGTCCCCAGCCGGTGCCTGTTTCAGGGCATTTGCCGTTACTTTCCCGAAGATAGGTAGTGCCTGCTGCTCACCGGTACCGATGCCTGAAATGCCATTATCCACCAGGGAGGTGCCACCCGGATGGTCGGTTGAAAGGGTGTAGGCTACTTTTGTGGTATCGGCGGTGTCGTTAGAACTCATTTCGAAATCATGCGTTTTATCCGTTCCGAGCATATATCCGGTGCCGTTAGTACAGGTGACATAAGCTTTGGCTGAAGCGGTAACCGCCCCATCATTACTGCCGTGAGAACCAAAATCCATATCATCCACACTGACCTTGCAGGATTTTTCTACGGTCAGTTTTACCATCATCTGATCGCTAACACTGCCTGAATCATCAGCAAAAACAACGGATGAAAATAAAATGCTAATCGCAGTCAGAGATAATGCAGTGGCTTTACGGTTAATCATTTTAAAACTCGCTAAGGTTATATAATCGACTTTACAAGGGTGGAAAAGGCGAGGAAGGATAGAGATTACTCATTCTCTTTGATTATGTATTTGTGCTATGTGCAGATCATGTAAATAATTGGGAACGCTATTTACATTTAGCAGAGCGAAATTTAATCACTGCCAAGTGTTATCGTGTAGTGTTGGTAAAAACATAACGGAAAATATACCTAAAAAGAATCATCCCACCCGGCGGTTATTTTCCGCCGGGTGGGACATCAATCCAGATTAAAATACCGACAGCCCCAGTCCTTGTTTTACTTCTCTTAGCGTTTGCTGTGTGATGTCGTAGGCCTGCTCGCTGCCTTTTTTAAGCATCGCCATCAGCATACCTTTATCCTTAATATAGGTTGCCCGACGCTCACGCATTGGCGCGATGAGTTCTTGCAGGCACATCTCCAGCTCATTTTTGCATGCCCGATCACCCAATCCTCCTTGCTGATAATGCGCTTTCATTTCTACGACTTTGGCCTTATCCGGGTGAAAAGCATCCAGGTAGGTAAACACGACATTGCCCTCAATTTGCCCCGGTTCGGACACTTTTAGGTGGTTAGGATCTGTGTACATTGCGCCGACGGCGCGATGGATAGTCTCTTCACTTGCCGACAAGAGCAGCGTATTGCCAAGTGATTTCGACATCTTGGCGTTGCCGTCAATACCCGGAAGACGGCTGGTTTCGCTTAACATAGCTTTACAATGATGCAGAACGGGGGCCGGTAACAGGCTATTCATCTTGTGTACGATTTCATTAGTTTGCTCGATCATCGGCAACTGATCGTCGCCGACAGGTACCAGACTGGCTTTGAACGCCGTAATATCAGCTGCCTGGCTGATCGGGTAAACCAGGAAACCGACCGGCAGCGAACGGGCGAAACCTTTTTGCGCAATTTCATTTTTGACCGTTGGGTTACGCTCGACGCGAGCCACGGTAACGATATTCATATACAGTGCGGTGAGTTCGGCAAGGGCAGGTAGTGCCGATTGTAAACAAAAGGTGGTGAGTGAGGGATCAATACCTGCAGCGAGATAATCGGCCAGCACTTCGGGTATGTTATCTTGGATCTTTTGTGGATTGCTGCCGTTATCGGTCAGACCTTGCAGGTCTGCGACCAGAACAAACTGCTGATAATCGTGTTGCAGTATCGCGCGTTGGCGCAGGGAACCTACATAGTGGCCAAGATGCAATGGCCCAGTAGGACGGTCGCCGGTAAGGATGATGGATTTGTTGTACATAGAAGACTCCTTAAGCATAAAACCGAAAGGGGTCTCAAAATGCAAATAACCGCCTTTCGGCGGTTATTTAAAAATGGATAAACACATTCTGACCGCCTTTAAGAAGGCAGCCACCAACGCTGGTGGTTAAAACCGTTGCAATCGTGTTTTATATTCATCTGATCAACATATCACTGCCAGGCGCTGAGGTAAAGTAATGCTCTGCCCGGTCGGGGTGGGCAACATCATTTTGGCTTTACGGGTAGGGTACCCATTGTTATGTTTGGAAATCCCTTTGTAATCATGGTGATAACTTTCGACAAGGAAGTACAATGCATAAAGAAGTTCCTGTGAAACTCGATCTAGCAGCATTGCAAAGTAGTGGGCCATTGCTGTGGGAGAAAAAGTTGCGTCCAGGTGACGTTTTGTTAGTTTGTGGAAACAGTCCATTCAGTTCACTAATTGTGAAAGCGAGCGGCGGACCATACTCTCATGCCGCTATCTGGATTCATGGTGGTGATTCAGGCATTGAAAGTCTATATCTTGCCGAATCGGATACATCGGGTGTTGGATTTACTTTTTTATTGCCAATGCGTCTGTATCCTGGGGGGCATTCCACTGCTGAAAAGGTTATTTGCATCCCCGAAAATCCGAGAGAATGGATTTTATTGCGCCATCCTGAATGCGAAAACATTGATCTCTCCAGGATGATTCAGGCTTCGAAAGACCTACAAGAAAATGATTTTTATAAAAGCTACTCTGCTGTACCAAGACTTCTTGAGGCCATAACGCTACCAGATTTTCCACATTTACTGGCAAAACATGTTGCGCAAGCAATCGAGTCCTGCCGTTTTGATAAAGGAACGCGGGGCGCATTTTGTTCTGAGCTTGTCGCTACATTTTTTTCCAGACTCGGTCTGGAACTGTTTACCGATGGACGTGATCCGCAGACCGTTTCGCCAAATGATTTTTTATTGCCAGAATGCCGATTAACCGTGGTTACGGATGCGTTTGTCGATGCTGGTGGTCTGCTGCCGGGAACCTATGGCTACGGAACGCCTTATCAAAAACGGAGTAATGATCCTTTTTTGCGTACGATGATAAGAAATCGCGACGTCTACGATAAAATCACCGTAAGTATGAAGGGTGCAGAGAGCGCTCAGCAAGAAGCAAGTGCCTGGATTATTGCACAGCACATTAAGAATGCCAGTGCTATGGAGCACCAGTTTGCTGAGCAGATTGCGCTGGCAGAACGGTGGCATGAGAATGAACACGTCGTGAAATTACAGCATTATGCGATAATGTTTAAATATAGCCACCGACTGCTACAAAATTTATATGAACTTAATCATCACTATTGGTTCGGAGATAATCCCCTTATCGACATTGCTGCCTGGAATCAGGCGAGTGCAACGCTTCAATTTAGCGCCAGCCAGATGCTATATTGTGCCCAGCGTGCACTAATTAGAAACACGGCACTTTCAGGTCTGCGCAGAATAAGAAGCATACACAAAGTTTCACCGCCTGGCCGAATACAGTTAGCTAAATTTAGACGCTTACGTGCTAATAATTTGAAACTTTGGTGCCAGTATAAAAAAGACAGTTACGCCAGTCTTGACTCCTGTATAAAATTCTCTTCTGCAGGTGTGCCAGGTGAGCAGGCAACTGCCTATATTCAGGATGTAATCCAGAAAACTCACCAGTCACTTATCGATGAATATACCCATTAATGGGGGTACTTCCTCGGGGGATAGTTTAGGAAGTACCCGTCTGGACTTACGCACCGCTTTTTAGCTCGCTTCCAGCATCCCAAAGCTCACTATTCGCGAACGTCCCAGCTCTTTTGCACGATACAGCGCGACATCCGCGGCACGTAACAGGTTATCGCTCTGGGCGTGCTGCGGGTAGCTGGCGACACCAATAGATACATCAACGTGACCGATATCAGAGACGCCAAAGCTGAGCGTCAACTCGCGTACGCCGTTGTAAATGTCCGTCGCAAAGCGATTGGCCGCTTCTTCATCCATACCGGCAAGCAGAACCAGAAACTCTTCACCACCATAGCGGAAGGCCATGCCGTGGTCGTGAACAACGCGCTGAATAATGGCAGCGATACTTTTTATCACACCATCACCTGCCTCATGACCAAAACGGTCGTTGATGCTTTTGAAGTGATCGATATCGATCATCAGGCAACTGATCGGTTCCTGGTTGTGGACAGCCTGACTCATCTGGGTACGCAGAGTGTCTTCAAGGTGATGGCGATTGCGCAGACCGGTCAGTGGGTCATAAAGCGCTTTTTCCAGTAGTGCATCGCGCAGACGTTGGTTGGCCAATGCCAGTCCAAGTGCCTCGGCCAGCAGCTCCAGATAAGCACGGGAAGGGGCAGAATTGTCGCTGAGATTCTGGAATGAGAGCAAGCCGATGGCTTCACCCTGGGCGATCAACGGTACGCACAGGGTATGATCCTGACAGGACTCAGGCAGGTGGTAGCAGGCGATATCCGGCTCGCCCTGCACGGGAGGATGACTTTGCCCACGGCGCACAGCCCAGCATTCATCCGGATGGAAAGAGTCTGCTTTGCCTTGCGGAGAGAGCCACTCGGCGGCACAGCGCATGTGCCAGGCCTCCCGGTCAAGAATGTAGAGCCGCCCGGCAACGCCTGGGGCAATGTTCGGGGCAAAAAGCTGTGCGACATTGATAACATCGGCAAAGTTTTCGCAGCCCTGTAAACGCTGGGTCATACGAGCCAATAGTTCGCGGATCGCCCAGTCGGCATCCCGCTCTTTCTCCAGCCGCTGTCGCGCAAGGCCGTTCTCGCGAAAAATGCGAATGGCTTGCGCCATGTCGCCAATCTCATCAATCTGATTAAAGTTAGGCGTCTCTACGGCGTAATCCTGCGAGGCGAGGCGGTGAACCACGTCGCTCAGACGCACAACCGGACGCAGTACGCGACGTTTCAAAATAAAGCCGAGGACAAACAAAAACAGCAGCGCGGTTAATCCGACCATAACTTCAGAGAGCGTACGCAGTATGCGGGATGTCCTGGTGGTATCGTCAATGCTGTTACGTACACGGTTATCGAGCAACTGCCGGAAATGATCTATCCGCACCTGCGCCCGTTCCAGCTCCTGTTCATAGGCTTTGCCGTAGAGCAGCGCGATAGCCTGTGACGTTTCTCCGCGGGCCATACTGGCGAGCGCCGTTGCTTGCTCTTCCTGTAGTGCATCGACAATTTGTAATCCTTCATGCAGCAGCGCCAGTTCTTCACCTGTCGCACCGACGTCTTTTAATTTTGTTAACCGCAGCTCAACCGCTTTTAGCGACGACGCCTTCTGACGATAGGCGTTCAGCGCCTCTGGATCTTTAGCGATCACGTACTCGCGAGCTAAATCGGACAATGACCAGGCATCGAGCTCTACCTCTTCGGTTAGCTGATCAAATTTATACCGTTGCTCTACCACCTGACGTTCAGTATTGTCTGCTCCGGATGCCATCAGCATAACAACGCCGGAGGCAATGGTCAGGCATACCGTCGCACTGTAAGCCCAGTTGGTGATTGTGGCTATTCGCACTTTTTCGTTCCTTCTGCGACGATTAATGAATAAGCATGATTGAAATTATAGGAAACGTATGATTTTGCGTGAAAACAAAAGGCGACCCGAGGCCGCCCCTTGTTATCGTCATGCCATCATAAATCTGGAGGGGTTTTTCCTTCTTCCATGAACGCTTCATCGATACCTTCTACGTTGCCTTCATGATCACGTCCGGAGAACAGATTCCAACTGGCCAAAAATAGTGCGGCGATCAACGGGCCAATCACAAAACCGTTGATACCGTATATCTCCATCCCACCGAGAGTGGTAATCAATATCAGGTAGTCCGGCATTTTGGTGTCTTTTCCTACCAGTAACGGGCGCAGGATATTGTCCACCAGTCCGACAATAATGACGAAAAATCCGACAATAAACAGCCCTTGCCACAGCTGGTGGGTGGCGAAGAGGAAAATGGCGGCGGGGACCCAGACTATTGCCGAGCCAACCGCGGGCACCAGCGAGAGAAATGCCATTAGTGCGCCCCACAAAATGCTGCCGTCGATGTCGACAATGGCGAAAGCAATGCCGCCAAGCGTGCCCTGTACGACAGCGACAACCGCCGTGCCTTTGACTGTCGCCCGTGTGACACCCACGAATTTGGCAAACAAGTGCTGCTTGGCAAAATCGGACAGCGGTAAGGAATCCAGAATCTGACGCACCAGATACGGTCCATCTTTCAGCAGGAAAAACAGCAGGTACAGCATGATGCCAAAGCTGATGGCGAAGCCAAAGGTTCCTTTACCAATCAGGAAAGCACTGCCTGCGAGGTACTGCCCGCCCTGCAGCGCAATGTCGGAGAGTTTTTTCTGGATCTGCGCGACATCATCCAGATTGTGTTCTGCGAGGAACCCTCTGGCCCAGTCAGGAAGATAAGAAAGAATAGAACTGACCACTTCCGGAAACTGTGTATTGTTTTGCTGCAACTTGGTGTAAACCACATTCAGTTCGATTGCCAACGATGACAGGATCACCATCAGAGGAATAAAAACAATCAAACAGATAATCCCGATAGTGATTAACGATGCCAGACCGTTACGTTCGCCAAGCGCACTGCGCAGTTTGTTTTTCACCGGGTTAAAGATAGTCGTCAGAATTGCAGCCCACAAGATTGCGGAGAAGTAGGGGGACAACACGTCGAAAAACGCCCAGGTCACGAGGGCAAGAATGAAAATGAAGAAACCTTTGGTCAGTCCGTTAAATCGCATTAGTGAATCCTGTAACTGAGAAGCAGTCTCGACTATAGAACTGTTCAGCAGAATTACCAACTGTGGATGTTGAACGATGTAACCAGGTTGTTGATAGGTAATGTGACGCAGGGCTGGCTTGATTCGCCAGCCGGTTGAAAATTCGTTATGATCCACCCCCACTTTTTAGTCTGGTTGTCTGATGTCTACGATTCTCGACTCCTTTGTTGCTCCGCCGTGCCATGATGAAATAGAGATCCTTTACCAGGATGAACATCTGCTGCTTATCAATAAACCCAGTGGGTTACTGAGTCTGTCGGGGAAAAATCCGCAAAATCTCGACTCAGTGCACTATCGCCTGGTACAGATATACCCGGGCTGCACGCTGGTGCACCGGCTTGATTTCGGTACTTCAGGTCTGATGGTCGTTGCACGCAATAAAGCAATCAATGCTGCGCTCTGTCAGCAGTTCAGCCAACGCTCGGTGACTAAGGTGTACAGCGCATTGTTATGTGGACACCTTAAACAGGATGACGGTGTGATTGATGCTGCCATTGCCAAAGATCCTGCACTGTTTCCGTTGATGTCGATTAGTGCAATTAGCGGTAAGCCTGCGCGTTCCCGTTTTCGGGTGATTGAGCGCTTCAATCAACGACTGAAGGATGGAAGGTCACTGCCCCTGACGCGGGTGCAACTGATGCCGGAGACCGGACGAACCCATCAGCTACGTCTTCACTGTCAGCATTTGGGTCATCCGATCTGGGGCTGTGATCTTTATGGTGGCCGCGAGTGGCCTGGCACGGAGCAGACGTCACGGCTGATGTTACACGCCAGCGAATTGCGCCTGGTGCATCCCATCAGCAAAGAACAAATCAATATCTGCCATGCCAGCCCATTTTAACCCGGCGGCTATTACGGTGTTATCGTGCTGCACGTTGCAGAATGACGGCTGACGGTTGGCGTTGCAGAAAACGCATCCGCAGCATCATCAACACCGCGGCAGACGTCAGGCCAATAATAAAGCCCATCCAGAAGCCCGCTGGCCCCATGCGGTCGACGACCAGATCGGTGAGCGCAAGAATATATCCACTTGGCAAACCCAGCACCCAGTACGCCGTGAAGGTGATAAAGAAAATGGAACGCGTATCTTTATAACCACGCAGGATCCCGCTGCCAATAACCTGAATTGAGTCCGAAATCTGGTACACGGCAGCCAGTAACATCAGCTGTGCAGCCAGTGTGACAACTTCAGGATTATTGTTGTAGAGCAGGGCGATGTGCTCGCGCAATGTGACGGTGAAAATGGCGGTCATCATCGCCATACATACGCCGACACCTAAACCTGTTCTGGCAGCGGTCTGTGCATCCAGGGTTGATCCCTGACCCAGGCGGTATCCCACACGAATGGTGACGGCAGCAGCCAAAGACATCGGCAAGACAAACATTAATGAGCTGAAGTTCAGCGCGATTTGGTGTCCGGCGACGTCGACAATCCCCAGAGGGGAGACCAACAGCGCCACCACGGCAAACAGCGTGACTTCAAAAAATAATGCCAGCGCAATGGGCAAACCCAACTGCACCAGGCGTTTCATCACTACGGTGTCAGGTTTCTGGAAGCCACTGACATTACGGATGTCGCGCATTGATCGGGCGCGTTTTACGTAAGAAAGCATGGCGGCAAACATCACCCAATATACCGCGGCCGTTGCCACACCACAGCCTACGCCGCCCAGTTCTGGCATACCTAAATGGCCATAGATGAAAACATAGTTAACCGGAATGTTCACCAGCAGGCCGAGAAAACCCATTACCATTGCCGGTTTGGTCTTGGCCAGACCTTCGCACTGGTTACGGGCAACCTGGAAGAATAAATATCCGGGCGCACCCCAGAGCAGTGCGCGCAGATAGCCAACAGCTTTGTCGGCCAGTGCAGGATCAATGTTATGCATCGAGCGGATAATGTATCCCGCATTCCAAAGCACAATCATAATCAGAACGGATACGCTCCCCGCCAGCCAGAACCCCTGACGTATTTGATGAGCAATACGATCGCGGCGTCCGGAACCGTTAAGTTGCGCAATCACTGGCGTCAGCGCCAGCAACAGACCGTGGCCAAACAAAATTGCGGGTAGCCAGATGGACGTACCAATAGCAACGGCAGCCATGTCCGTCGCGCTGTATCCGCCGGCCATCACGGTATCGACGAACCCCATTGCGGTTTGAGCGATTTGCGCAAGAATCACCGGAATTGCCAGAGCTAATAACTGACGCGCTTCACTTACATACTTTTGCACGTGTACACCACTATATTGTTGTTATTTGAGAGACTAAAAAAGCCGCCTTATATGGCAGCAAGGAGAAAATGCAGGGGAAATTTCAGTCTATTGTAGCGAGGAATCCGTATTTCTCCAGTGAAAAAATAGGCGGGAGTGGCGCATTGCTGGCAACCTGATTTTCCACCTGCTATTGTGCACAGCAGAGATGTCTTAATTGAGTTCAGGAGTTACAGGTATGTTTACGGGTATTGTGCAGGGCACCGCGAAACTGGTGTCGATTGATGAAAAACCGAATTTTCGCACACATGTAGTGGAGTTACCTGAATACATGTTAGATGGGCTGGAGACCGGCGCATCGGTGGCACACAACGGTTGTTGTCTGACGGTGACCGAAATTAACGGTAACCAGATAAGCTTCGATCTGATGAAAGAAACGCTGCGTATCACTAATCTGGGGGACCTGAACGTCGGGGATCTGGTCAACGTTGAACGTGCGGCAAAATTCAGCGATGAGATCGGCGGACATCTGATGTCGGGCCATATTATGACTACCGCTGAAGTATCTAAAATTCTGACCTCTGAAAATAATCGTCAGGTGTGGTTTAAAGTTCAGGATCCGTCGCTGATGAAATACATCCTGTACAAAGGATTTATCGGTATTGACGGTATTAGCCTGACGGTAGGTGAGGTAACACCGACACGTTTTTGCGTGCATTTGATTCCGGAAACTCTGGAACGTACAACGCTGGGCAAGAAAAAACTGGGGGCACGAGTCAATATCGAAATTGATCCGCAAACGCAGGCCGTTGTTGATACGGTTGAACGTGTACTGGCCGCGCGTGAAAGCGCTATGAGTAACGTGACTGGCGAAGCGGGCGTTTAAGTCGGAATAAAAAGCCCCCGCGAGTTCGGGGGCGATGCTGTCTAACGGGGAACGCGGAGCCCGTGTTCAACGCCACGAGAGAACACAACCTGCCACAGCTGAATGTCGCGCGCGCGAAATGCGCCAGCACACGCATTCAGGTAATAACTGAACATCCGTTTAAAACGCTCACTATAGTTGTCGGCAATTTCTGGCCAGGCGGTCATGAAACGCTCATGCCAGGCCATCAGAGTGGTATCGTAATCCGCACCAAAGTTATGCCAGTCTTCCATCACGAAATGTGGCTCGCTGGCGTTAGCAATCTGGCGAACTGACGGTAAACAGCCGTTCGGGAAGATGTATTTATTGATCCACGGATCAACATTATTGTCAGTTTTTCTAGAACCGATGGTATGCAGCAAAAAAAGACCGTCTTGCTTTAAATTGCGGTCAACAACGTCAAAATAGGTGTTGTAGTTTTTCGGTCCCACATGCTCAAACATACCAACGGAAACGATACGGTCGAACCGGTCATTCAGGTCGCGGTAGTCCTGCAGCAAAATCGTGACATCCAGCCCTTCACAGCGCGTCTGCGCCATTTTTTGCTGTTCTGCTGAAATCGTCACGCCAGTCACGCTCACCCCGTATTGTGACGCCATGAACTGGGACAAGCCTCCCCAGCCGCAGCCAATATCGAGTACGCGCATACCAGGCTTCAATTGCAATTTCTCGGCAATCATTTTTAGCTTCGCCTGCTGGGCAGATTCCAGGGTATCGGCATCTTTCCAGTAGGCGCAGGAATATTGCATGTAGGGATCAAGCATGCGGGTAAAGAGATCGTTGCCAAGATCGTAGTGTTCTTTGCCAACGACCCACGCACGTTTTTTGGTTTGTAAATTAAACAGACGGGCCGTTGCGATACGTAGCGTATCTCTGAAGTGGCGGGGCAGTTGGCTTTCAAGACCTGCACGCAGGACTTTGCTAAAAAACATATCCAGCCGATCACATTCCCACCAGCCGTCCATATAACTTTCACCTAAACCCAACGATCCTTCCTGCAACACGCGTTTGAAAAAGTCGGGGTTTTTAACGCGAATATCTGCCGGTGCCGGGCCATTAATGGTAATGCCTGCACGGCTCAATAACTCATTGGTGATTCGGTACCAGTCATCATCCGGTACGCTGACGTCTTCTATACATGATGAACTCATAGCTTCTCCATCACTGGTCGGTGATCAGAACCTTAAAACAGCGTAGACGCTTTTTTGGGCTTTGTGAGAAATCTCACGGAATTAATCCGCGAATCTATAATCCGACGTAGAACAGAGGAAGGGAGGAACCCTTGCCGAAAAGGCCATCCATGGATAAACGGGAACCTGCTTGTTCCCGTTACTCTATAAATCTTATCGTTTTATTAACAACCGAAAATCAGTATAGGCCTGAATTTTTGGCTATTCAACCGATAATTGTTAGCGGGCTAACTAAATTCCCGCAACAATGATTAATGTGACTCACCGTGGGCAATTTGCGCGCTCTCATCCGGCAAGGATGTGTTGTCAGTCTGTGACTGCATTTTGTAGCCTAGCGCGGCCAGCAGCACTGTCGTCAGCATAACGCTGGTGGTGGTGAGCAGCGGTGTGCTGATTAACCACGAAACGACCAGGCTTGCCAGGAAGCATAGTCCCAGTTGCAGCGTGTTCTGCAGCGCAGCGGCACGCCCTGTTGCCTGAGGGAATGGACGCAGCGCCTGGGCGACAACGATAGGGTAGATTGCCCCGTTTGCAATGGCCATCACGCAGAATGGGATCAGGATTTCAGCCAACGCAACGTGGTGAATAAAGCCAGTAGCCCAGGTGGCGATAACGCTAATGGCATACAGGATAAGTAACCACGGCAGAAGCTGGCGACCCTGCCATTTTTGCAGTGCCGCACGGCAGCCGTAACCACCGATCAAAAATGCAATAGTTTGCGGGACATAGCTCAGACCAATCACAGCCGGGCTATAGCCCATTTCACTAAGGATAAACGGTGAACCCGTCAGCCATGCGAAGAAGCTCGCGGAACATGCTGCGTAAATCAGTACATTTCCACGGTATGTTTTGGAGCGCAGCAACGTCGCGAACGTCAGTTTATCCTGGCTGTCATCGCGTGCTTTTGCCGTTGGTTTTAAGCGCAGGGCCGGCAACATCAGGATCAGGGTAATCGCAAAAAGGGTGGCAAAAATGGCCTGCCAGGAAAAGTGTACCAGGATCCAACTGCCTAATAACGGTGCAAGTGCAGGAGACAATCCGACCAGCGGCATAATGGTGGCAAAGATGCGGTTTACTTTTTGTGAAGGATAATAATCGGTAACCAGCGCCTGCCAGATAACCGAAGCCGCACAGACACCAACGGCCTGAATAAAGCGCAGCACCAGTAAGCCGGTGGCGTTTTCTACCCACAACATACCCAGGCTGCCCAGCGCGAAGATGGATAAGCCCAGCATCAAAATCGGTTTACGACCATAGTGGTCGGAGAGTGGCCCCCACAAAAGTTGTGCAACGGCAAAACCCGCTAAGAACAAACTAAGGCTGGCACTCACGGCGGAGGCGGGTGTCTGTAAATCGGCCTGAATAGCCGCAAAGGCGGGCAAATACATATCGGTTGCCAGAAAACCCAGCACGCTAAGACCTGCCAGCCAGACTAAAAACCCTTTTCCTGGTTGCATTATCGTTTCTCTTTTTAGCAATAGAACATTGCCGCTGAGTGTAGTGAGTGTAATTCTCGCTGTGAAACGCTAATATTTGCTTACTGATTTCAAATTTTTTGCAGGCAGAGCATGTGGTCGGAATATTCACTTGAGGTGGTTGATGCAGTGGCGCGTAACGGTAGCTTTAGTTCCGCTGCTCAGGAGTTGCACCGCGTACCTTCGGCGGTAAGCTACACGGTGCGCCAACTGGAAGAGTGGCTGGCTGTGCCTCTTTTTGAACGTCGTCATCGGGACGTGGAATTAACGCCTGCTGGCGCATGGTTTTTAAAAGAAGGCCGGTCTGTTATCAAAAAAATGCAGATCACCCGTCAGCAATGTCAACAAATTGCCAATGGCTGGCGAGGACAGCTGGCGATTGCGGTAGATAATATTGTGCGTCCAGAACGGACCCGACAGATGATTGTGGATTTCTACCGCCATTTCGATGATGTGGAACTTCTGGTCTTTCAGGAGGTGTTTAATGGCGTCTGGGACGCGCTGTCGGATGGTCGTGTGGAGTTAGCTATTGGAGCAACGCAGGCCATTCCGGTAGGGGGACGCTATACGTTCCGGGATATGGGAATGCTGAGCTGGAGTTGCGTGGTAGCCAGTCATCATCCGTTGGCGGCAATGCCGGGACCGCTCAGTGACGATACGTTGCGCAACTGGCCATCGCTGGTACGCGAAGACACGTCCCGCACACTGCCGAAACGTATTACATGGTTACTGGACAACCAAAAACGCGTTGTGGTTCCTGACTGGGAATCCTCGGCCACCTGCTTGTCAGCCGGACTCTGTGTCGGGATGGTACCGACGCATTTTGCAAAACCGTGGATCGATAGCGGAAAATGGGTGGCGTTACAGCTGGAAAATCCGTTCCCGGATGCCGCTTGTTGCCTGACCTGGCAGCAGAACGATACGTCGCCTGCACTGAGCTGGTTACTGGACTACCTGGGGGATAGTGAGACGCTGAATAAAGAGTGGCTGCGGGAACCGGATGAGGCTCCCGCACAACTGACTTAACGACGATAATCGCGGAATGGACCGTCGGCAACGGAACGACGTTCTACCAGGCGTGGGTGCACCTCGATAGACTGCGATTCTTCACGTTTATTCACGATTCGGTCTAACAGCATGTTGAAGGCCGTTTCACCCAGTGAATCTTTTGGCTGATGGATGGTTGTCAGCGCAGGGGTGAAGTATCGGGCGTTGCGTACGTTGTCGTAACCGATAACTGAGATATCCTGCGGTACGCGCAGTCCCATCTCGTCTGCGGCACACAGCGCACCCATCGCCATAATATCGCCACCACAGAATACGGCGGTTGGGCGATGCGACTGGGAGAGGATTTGCTGCATAGCGCGATAGCCGGATTCAGGTTCGAAATCACCCTGGACAATCCAGTTCTCGGGAACTTTAATCAGAGCCTCTTCCATCGCTTTCATGAAGCCAGCCAGGCGGCCTGCGCCGGTATTACGCTCCATGGGACCCGGGATCACGCCGATCTCACGATGACCGCGTTCAATCAGATACCGGCCTGCCATGTAACCACCTTCAAAAGCGTTATCAATGACGGTATCGGTAAAGTCAGCTTTTGCCTCGCCCCAGTCCATGACCACCATTGGAATATGGCGATACTCTTCGAGCATGGAAAGCAGTGATTCCGGATACTCTGAACACATTACCAACAGGCCATCGACGCGCTTTTGCGCCATCATAGACAGGTAGGCCTGCTGTTTTTCAAGACTGTTCCAGGCGTTGCCCAGAATCAGCGTGTAGCCTTTCTGGAAACAATTCTTCTCAACAGCCTCGATAATTTCGGCGAAATAGGCAGCTTCACTGCTGGTTGCCAACAAACCGATCGATTTGGTGTGATTCACCTTCAGGCTACGTGCAACTGCGCTAGGGGAGTAGTGCAGTTCTTTAATCGCTGCCCAGACAGCGTTGCGCGTTTCTTCTGCGACAAAGCGCGTTTTGTTAATTACGTGTGATACGGTTGTAGTGGAAACGTTTGCTCGCTTCGCTACATCTTTAATAGTTGCCATTACATCTCACTCCAGACCATATCCTAAGCTCCTGAGAATACTCCAGGTAAACGTTTGCCTTCACACACCCTCAACGCAACGTCAGGGTTGCGGCACGCCGGGAAAACGACACGGAACGTCAGGAAGGGGTCAATGGCCGGTACGCTAATCAAGTAAGCGTGGAATTTTGTCTGATCTTAACGAAAAGGGGAAGAGTTAAAAGCAGTTATCAATATAAATCGTGAGAGATTTTTGCTTTCAAGTGTGTAAAAATGCGCAATATCACTTTTTGTGTGGGAATAAAAAGGAGAAAACTTGATGAGCACCGATCTGAAATTTTCGTTAGTGACGACCATAATTGTTCTGGGCCTGATTGTTGCGGGTGGCCTGACTGCAGCACTGCACTGATTTCCCCCGAGGGAGTTCACTCTCCCTCATCCTTTCTGCTTGTCTTTCCCTTCCTATTTTTTGCAAATAAGCAAAAGTCTTTTGCAGTTTTGTTAACTTTATTAATTTTGCGATCAATGTCATGCTTTTGACTCTTATGATGTGTCGTGCCAAGGCTCGACGTTACGGAGTCGATAGATGAAAATAAATTATCCTTTACTGGCGCTGGCGATAGGTGCGTTTGGCATTGGAACGACCGAATTCTCTCCCATGGGATTGCTACCTGTCATTGCCAAAGGCGTGGATGTTTCCATTCCGGCCGCAGGGATGTTAATCAGCGCGTATGCGGTAGGCGTGATGGTTGGCGCACCGCTGATGACCTTACTGCTGTCCCATCGTGCGCGTCGCAATGCGCTTATCTTCCTGATGGCCATTTTTACATTGGGTAATGTGCTTTCGGCGATATCTCCGGATTACACGACGCTGATGCTGTCGCGCATTTTGACCAGTCTTAACCACGGGGCATTTTTTGGCCTCGGTTCGGTTGTAGCGGCAAGCGTTGTCCCCAAACATAAACAGGCCAGCGCCGTTGCGACTATGTTTATGGGGTTAACGATCGCGAATATTGGCGGTGTTCCCGCGGCAACCTGGCTTGGGGAAACCATCGGCTGGCGTATGTCCTTTATGGCGACGGCGGGACTGGGCGTCATCGCGATGGTCAGTCTGTTCTTCTCGTTACCGAAAGGCGGGGCAGGTGAGCGCCCTGATGTGCGCAAAGAACTGTCTGTATTAATGCGTCCACAAGTGGTGTCAGCTTTACTGACGACCGTTCTGGGGGCCGGAGCGATGTTTACGCTTTATACCTACATCTCACCGGTGCTGCACAGTATTACTCATGCTACGCCGGCGTTTGTCACCGGTATGCTGGTGCTGATTGGCGTTGGGTTCTCTATCGGTAACTATCTGGGCGGTAAACTGGCTGACCGTTCGGTTAACGGTACGCTGAAAGGCTTTTTATTGCTGCTGATGGTTATTATGCTGGCGATACCTTTCCTTGCACGTAATGAGCTGGGTGCGGCCGTGAGTATGGTGGTGTGGGGCGCAGCAACGTTTGCGGTGGTTCCGCCGCTGCAGATGCGTGTGATGCGCGTTGCCAGTGAGGCACCTGGATTGTCATCGTCAGTGAATATTGGCGCGTTTAATCTGGGGAATGCCCTGGGAGCGGCCGCCGGTGGGGCGGTAATTTCCGGAGGGTTGGGCTACAGTTTCGTCCCGGTAATGGGGGCGATTGTGGCGGGACTTGCGCTACTGCTGGTCTTTGTCTCGGCAAGAAAGCAAGCGGAAGAAGTCTGCAACGCAACGAATTAAAAACAAAAACGCAGAAGGGAACCCCTTCTGCGTTGTCATTTTATGCTGCGAAGTTTTTCGCAACAAATTCCCAGTTCACCAGTGCCCAGAAGTGTTCCAGGTAGCCAGGACGGGCATTACGATAATCGATGTAGTAAGCATGTTCCCACACGTCAACGGTCATCAGAGGCGTCGCGTCAGTCGTCAGCGGTGTACCTGCGTTGGAGGTGGATACGATAGCCAGTTTGCCATCCGTTCCTTTTACCAGCCAGGTCCAGCCAGAACCGAAATTCTTGATAGCGGCATCGGTGAATTGTGCTTTGAAGTCTGCAAAGCTGCCAAAGGAGGCGGCAATCGCTTCGGCCAGTTTACCGGTCGGCTCGCCGCCTGCGTTTGGTGCCAGGCAGTTCCAGTAGAACGTGTGGTTCCATACCTGTGCTGCGTTATTGAATACACCACCTTCAGAGCTACGTACGATCTCTTCCAGTGATTTACCTTCAAACGCGGTGCCTTTAATCAGGTTATTCAGATTGGTCACGTAGGTTTGATGGTGTTTGCCATAGTGGTATTCCAGCGTTTCGGCAGAAATGTGCGGTGCCAGAGCATCTTTGGCATACGGTAATGCAGGTAATTCGAACGACATTGCTTCTCTCCTTATTATTTATATTGAGTACACACAATAGCCTCATTGTGAGTAAGGATAGGGTAGCAAATTGAAAGGTTATGCAAAAGAAGAACTTACCCTACAGCATATTCTGTAGGGTAAGTTTTTAGCGAATTGTTTTCGGCGTCATCACACGGCGAGCGCCCACGTAGTGGCGTTGCCAGTAATCTTCGCTCAGAGAGGTTATTTGAATTTCCTGACCGCTGCGTGGAGACTGGATAAATTTACCATTGCCAACATAGACGCCAACGTGGTCGGCGGTACCGCGACCTTGCGTGCGGAAGAAGACCAGATCACCGTTTTTCAGTTCACCACGTTCAATCGGCGCAGCGTCGCGCAGGTGATACATTTCATTGGCGGTACGCGGAATGCGGAACTTCACCAGATCTTTATATGCGTAATAAACCAGCCCGCTGCAATCAAAACCGGTTCTGGGCGAGGTGCCCCCCCAACGGTAAGGTTTACCGATTTGGTTCATCAGGGTAGACATGGCGGTTTTGGTCGCTTTCTGTACTTTCACTTTATGCACATCAGCAACGGCTGTTGGCGCAGTCGTCTTGACTTTTACACAACGTGGCTTATGACCTTTGCGCGGGGTACATTTTTCAGTCCAGGTGACGGCGGGGGTTTGTATTGCCGCTGTTTTACTGCGACGGTTTGCTGTTTTCGTCGATTTTGCCGGAGTCGCTGTGCGTTTTTTGGAGGAGGAGGCCGTTTTCGTACTGGTTTTACTGGTGTTTTTTGTCGCCGTTTTCTTGTTGGTTTTTGTTGCTTTCTGGCTGGTTGTTGCGCTTTTCTTTTTATCTACCGTCTTGACGGTGTGGGAAGCGGTAGGTGTCGTCCTGGCCTGCTTGGAAGCATGAGCCATAGGCGTAAAAGGCAGTGTGGTAAAAAGTAAAGCACAGAGCGTGATCGAGATTCGGTTTATCCGCGCCACTGAGCAGTCCTCTGGTAAGGCAGGTCTATCGTGCCTGCGTGTGATTTTCAAAACTTGACGATTCTAATCTATAGAAAGAGGGAAAGTTAATAGCTTTTTTCGTTTAAAACTACGTTTCGTAACCGACCGCAAAAAAAAACAGCAATTCAAGGCGTAATTGGTGAACAGATAATCAAATCCCCAGGCTTTACGCGGATAAATGAGATTGTGAATGCAACTTTTAACGACAGGCGATAAAATAATATCGCGTAATGAAAATGTTATTTTCCGTTACCTGCCTGACCCGCTACAATGTCAGACTACTGCCGTAAAAGAAGTTTAAGGAAGCAAGATAATGAGCACCACTATCGAAAAAATCCAGCGCCAGATCGCTGAAAACCCGATTCTCCTGTACATGAAAGGTTCCCCAAAACTGCCAAGCTGCGGTTTCTCTGCTCAGGCTGTGCAGGCGTTGTCCGCCTGTGGTGAACGTTTTGCTTATGTTGATATTCTGCAGAACCCGGATATTCGCGCCGAGCTGCCGAAATATGCCAACTGGCCGACTTTCCCACAGCTGTGGGTTGATGGTGAACTGGTAGGCGGCTGTGACATTTTAATTGAAATGTACCAGCGTGGTGAGTTGCAGCAGTTGATTAAAGAAACTGCGGCGAAATACAAAACCGAAGAGCCGGACGCTGAGTAACCAGCAAAAATAAAAAAGCGACCTCCGCAGGTCGCTTTTTTTATGCCGCCGTTACGCCTCTTCGGGCACTGGCAGAGGCCAGCCGCCGAGACGTTTCCAGCGGTTAACAATTTCGCAGAACAGAACGGCTGTCCGTTCGGTGTCATACAGCGCCGAGTGCGCCTGAGTCCCATCAAACTCCATTCCTGCAGCAAGGCAGGCTTTTGACAGTACTGTTTGCCCCAACGACAGGCCGCTTAATGCTGCCGTATCAAAGGTGACGAAGGGGTGAAACGGATTACGTTTCAGAGAGGCGCGTTCTGCCGCAGCCATCATAAAACTGTGATCAAATGTCGCATTGTGCGCCACCATGATCGCCCGATTACAGCCGCTATCTTTGATACCCTTGCGCACCATTTTAAAGATGGCATGTAGCGCGTCGTACTCGCTGACGGCACCACGCAGCGGGTTGCTGGGGTCGATGCCGTTAAATGCCAGCGCTTCGGGTTGTAAATTCGCCCCTTCAAACGGTTCAACGTGGAAATGTAACGTCATGTCCGGCATCAGCCAGCCCTGTTCATCCATTTTCAGTGTGATGGCGGCAATTTCAAGCAGCGCATCGGTTTTGGCGTTAAATCCTGCTGTTTCGACGTCAATGACGACAGGATAAAAACCACGAAAACGGTCACACAGACCGGAAAGTTGAGCGTTATCGGACATCTGGGTCTCTTAATACGGGAAAATTGCAGCGCGTATTATGGCAAAATGATGAGTATAAAACTACGGGCACAGACGATCTGCGCCCGAGGAGAGTTTAGTCGCCCAGACCGCGGCCGGCGTCTTTTTCTTCGATCAGCTCAATTTTATAGCCATCTGGATCTTCAACAAACGCGATGACCGTCGTACCGCCTTTTACCGGACCGGCTTCACGCGTCACGTTACCGCCGTTTTGACGAATACGTTCACAGGCCTCTGCCGCGTTATCTACGCTCAGGGCAATGTGGCCATATGCGGTACCCAATTCATACTTGTCAACGCCCCAGTTATAGGTCAGTTCGATCACGGCTTCGCTGGTTTCAGGGCCGTATCCGACGAATGCCAGAGAGTACTTATATTCAGGGTTTTCGCTGGTACGCAGCAGCTTCATGCCCAACACGTTGGTATAAAACTCGATGGAACGCTGCAGGTCACCCACGCGCAGCATGGTATGAAGTAAACGCATCTTTCTTCCCCTTCAAAAATGGCTAATACATTCAAAATGTTGTTTTAGTATAGCGGCGTTATAACGCCGCTATCAATGAACGATTAGAAATCGATTGGCAATTCTCAGGACCTTACAGGGTAGGGTAATCGGTATAGCCTTCAGCACCGCCGCCGTAAAAACTTTCCGCACGCTGTGGATTGAGCTCGGCTTTACGCTGCAGACGTGCAACCAGATCCGGGTTAGCAATGTAAGCACGACCAAAGGCAACTGCATCGATTAGACCTTTCTCGATCAGTGATTCAGCTTTCTCTGGTGTATAGGCACCCGCACCAATAATCGGACCGTGGAAACGTGCGCGAACTTTCTCGCGAAACGCGTCTGAATACGGTTCGCCACCAGCCCAGTCTGGCTCGGACATATGCAGATAAGCAATGCCGCGCTTGCCCAATTGTTCGATCAGGTACAAAGCATCAGCCTCTTCATTCGGACCGTTGTCGACGTTCTGGAACGAACCTATAGGGGAAACACGGATACCAATGCGATCAGCACCCCATTCTTTAATACCTGCATCGACGACTTCCAGTACCAGACGAGCGCGGTTTTCAACGCTACCGCCGTATTGATCGGTACGCTGGTTTGAAGTTGGCGACAAGAACTGGTGCAGTAAGTAACCGTGAGCAGAGTGCAGCTCGACCAGGTCAAAACCGGCTTCACGCGCATTGGCAATCGCCTGGCGGAAATCATTCACGATACCCGGGATTTCTTCGGTTTCCAGCGCACGTGGCATTGAGGTATCGGCACGTGTGGCCAGTCCATTTTCATCGCGTAGTGAAGTTCGGGTTCCGGCACTGATGGCGGACGGGGCAACCGGAGCCTGACCGTTTGGCTGCAGGCTGGAGTGGGAGATACGCCCGGTATGCCACAGCTGAACAGCAATATGGCCCTGCTCAGCGTGTACAGCCGCCGTAATCTTTTTCCACGCAGCAATTTGTGCATCACTGTGCAAACCTGGCGCTCCGGCATAACCTTTCGCCTGTGCAGAAATCTGTGTCGCTTCGCTAATGATAAGACCCGCACTGGCGCGTTGACGGTAGTACTCGGCCATCAGCGGAGTAGGGATGTCGCCAGGTTCGATGCTGCGCAAACGCGTAAGTGGGGCCATAAACACGCGGTTTGCCGCAGTGATCGCACCCACCTTAAGCGGGGAAAAGAGTTTTTCAGATGACATGTTACACTCCTGAATAGACCGGTCGTCTAGTGATAAATTAAATAAAAACGCCTGTTAAACGACAGGCGCTGCAATGATGGTTTTGACGTGAGCCAGCGCGTTTTCCAGCGGCGTGGCACTACGCGACATTTTGGCCTGCAGGTTGGCACCCAGCCACAGCGCATACAACACCTGCGCTTGCTGCAAAGGTTCGCCAACAAACGACAGACAATGATTCGCCTGACCTTTTTCCAGCGCCTGCGCCAGCAGCGTAATAATGTGCCGGGCGCCTTTGTCCATTGCTGTACGCATATCTTCGGAAAGATCGCACACTTCGGCAGACAATTTCACGGTTAAACAGCCACTGATGATGCCGTGCTGGCTAAACTGGTTCAGAGTTTCCTGATAGTAGGCCAGAATGCGGTCGCGGTAGTTTCCTGCGCCCGTCTCAAAATGCGTAGCCAGTCGCTGATGATAGCTCGCGTAATGGCGCTCCAGCATCGCCACACCGAACGCTTCTTTTGAGCGAAAATAGTGATAAAACGAACCCTTGGGAACCTCCGCGGTTTTCAGTAGCTCGCTCAAACCCATACCGGTGAAACCGCGCTGCATACACAGTCGCTCGCCGGTCGCCAAAAGATGTTCGCGTGTATCGTGTTCAGTTACTTTGTTCATGTCGAGGAGTGTAATAGACCAGTCGGTCTAATGCAATAGCGCTTGCCAGATTTTCAGTTACCGTCTTCAATAGGTATATCAATCTTACAAAAGGAGGGGATGTGGCCGAACAGCTGGAGTTTTTCCCCGTCCAGAGCCCATGCCGCGGTATATGTCAGTCTGACGATCGCGGTTTTTGTCGTGGCTGTTTTCGCAGTCGGGATGAGCGTTTTAACTGGCAGAAAATGAGCGATGCCCAAAAGCAGGAGGTGCTGCGACTCTGTCGCCAGCGTCTGATGCGTAAATTACGCGCAAACAAATCCAACCCGCCGGAAGAACCGCAACAACCTTCACTCTTTTAAAAGCGTTATTGCGTATACTCGATGCACATTCACTTATAAGGAAGCTGCTATGGTTCAGCGTATTACTATTGCGCCGCAAGGCCCGGAATTTTCGCGCTTTGTGATGGGGTACTGGCGTCTGATGGACTGGAATATGTCCGCGCGTCAGCTAGTCAGCTTTATTGAGGAACATCTCGATCTGGGTGTCACGACTGTCGATCACGCGGATATTTATGGCGGATACCAGTGTGAGGCGGCGTTTGGCGAGGCAATGAAACTGGCACCGCACCTGCGTGAAAAAATGCAGATTGTTACCAAATGCGGTATTGCCACGACAGCGAAAGAGGAAAACGCGCTGGGTCATTACATCACTGACAGCGCCCATATTATTGCCAGTGCCGAACAGTCGCTGAAGCTGCTGGCAACCGATCGCCTTGATCTGCTGTTGATCCACCGCCCCGATCCGTTAATGGATGCAGATGATGTGGCGGAAGCTTTCAAGACATTACATCATAGCGGTAAGGTGCGCCATTTTGGTGTCTCTAACTTCACGCCAGCACAGTTTTCACTGCTGCAATCGCGATTACCTTTTACTCTGGCAACCAATCAGGTCGAAATTTCACCGGTGCATCAACCTCTTCTGTTGGATGGGACGTTAGATCAGCTGCAACAACTGCGTGTCCGCCCAATGGCCTGGTCTTGCCTGGGCGGTGGGCGTCTGTTCAATGATGACGCCTTCCAGCCGCTGCGCAATGAACTGGCCGTGATAGCAGAAGAACTGAATGCGCAGTCCATAGAGCAGGTGGTGTATGCGTGGATCCTGCGTCTACCGTCGCAGCCGCTGCCGATTATTGGCTCGGGTAAAATCGAACGTGTGCGTGCTGCAATTGAATCAGAGTCATTGAACATGTCTCGCCAGCAGTGGTTCCGTATTCGTAAAGCGGCGCTCGGTTACGACGTACCTTAATCACGTATTCAGCGTTCCGTCGTTCAAATTTGTGTCACTGGATTACACTTATCAGTCAGACACCTGGATGACGGAGGTTGTATGAAACGTTTGAGTTTAGCCATCATCACATTACTGGCCTGTGCAGGTGCACAGGCTGCCAGTGAGAAAGTGGTGATGAATCTGGTGACGTCGCAGGGCGTTGGCCAGGAAATTGGTACTGTCACCATTGCCGAATCCGCAAAAGGGCTGGAGTTTACGCCTGATCTTAAAGCGCTGCCGCCGGGTGAACATGGTTTTCATGTGCATGCTAACGGCAGTTGCCAGCCCGCTATTAAAGAGGGGAAAGCCTCGGCAGCAGAATCGGCTGGCGGTCATTATGACCCGCATAAAACTGGCAAGCATGAAGGTCCGGAAGGTGCAGGCCACATGGGCGACCTGCCTTTACTGGTGGTAAATAACGAAGGGAATGCCACGACGACAGTGACAGCCCCCCGGTTGAAATCACTTGATGAAATTAAAGGTAAGGCGCTGATGATCCACGTTGGTGGCGATAATATGTCCGATCAGCCGAAACCACTTGGCGGCGGAGGGGCACGTTACGCCTGTGGTGTTATCAAGTAATCAGCGACTCAGCGTGCCCGGTGGCGGCGCTTGCTCAAGTTGTGAAAGTGAGCAGTGTAGTCGCCAGATAAGGGCCGATAACTCCTGCGCTGCGGGCTGATGATGATGGGCCAGTGCATCACAGATGCGCTGGAGTTCATTAAGCGTGGCATTCAGCGGACGTTGCTGCACGCCACGTTCACTCATTACATCGCGTAACAGTGAGATACACACATCCCTGACGCGCGCCAGCGGATCTGATCGCGCCTCCCAGACGCGAAGTTGCCATACGACGTGTGAGCAGTTCAGTAACACCACTCCCCAGCGTAGTAACCAACGTCGCGCCAGTGCATCCTGGCTGTTGCTGAGCTGGCTGACATGATGATAGGTCAGCGACTCAAACTCGTTTTCACTGAGTGAAGGATGGCGGCTAAGTTGATCGACAAAGTTACGCCGTAACGCGCGAATATGGCGGCGGCTTTTTCTCGCATCAGAACCTGGCCGTAGAATAGCAAAAGCCAGCCACGACAGCGCGACGCCGGTGATCTTCGCCGTATTGTCATTCAAAAAACCTGCAAAATCATAGACAGGAGGATTGGTCACCGCGATAAACGATCCCATAAAGACGATCAGCTGTCCCCAAAGTCCCGCCAGTTTCGGCATCTGTAGTTTTAACAACTGCATGGTGGCAAGCAGCGGGAAGAGAAACAGAATGAACTGCCAGAGATCGGTAATTTGGACCATCAGACCGAATTTCACCGCAAAACTAAATAGCGACAGCAGGACCAGCGTGCGCATCAGCAAAGAGAGTGATTTGAATGGGGCCGCTACGGCGGAATATAACACGCAACTGATGGCGGCAAGCGTCAGAGCCCCGGAGCCTGACTCCCATTGTGCACCAATGCTCCACGCGCCGATGGACATCAGCGTAATGAAGGTACGCAATCCGCTCCAGAGAGCCTCCGCGTTATCGGTATGACGGGCAAGACCCGGCGTACGCTCAATATTGATACGATCGGCCGTGACGCCCTTTTCCAGTAAGCCCAGATAATGACTGCTTTGCAGATAGATACGGCAAAAATAGCGCAGACGCTGCCAGAAGGCGACGTGCCGATAGTCATGCTGATCGACGGGGCACAGCGGGGCGATAATCCGCGCGACGGCGTAGCTGTCGGTATCAGGTTTGACTAACACGGTCAGTAACTGCTCGATGATATCCCGGGTATTAGCCGGAGGATTAGGCCAGTTCAGTAGCATCCGCCGCAGACTGGAAATAACGCTGGTCAACCGCAACTGTTGGTGTAACAACGCATTGAGTAAGGTATTTTGACGGCGAAAACGGTAGTGGCTCCAGAACGCCTGAATACGTAGCAGATTCATTGTCAGGATTTGACCGATCACCCCTTCATGGGCGGTGCGGATAGCATCTGTGGTTTCTGGCTGCCAGAGCAAGCTGGCATGCTCCAGCAAACGTGCATGCATATTTTTCAAAGCGGTCAGCAGCGTGGTGCCATCGGATGTACTGGGCAGGATCATCATCATCAGGCCGCCACAGAGGATCCCGACGATGACTTCGCACACGCGTGCCTGGGCGATATCCCACAGTTGCGTAACCTCTGTAATATGCACCATTGGAAAGGCAATAATCGCCGCGGTATAGCCTGCCAGTTGAAAAGCGTAGGCCACGTTGTTGGTGAAATGTGCACACGCCCAGGTACAAAAACCGATCCAGACTGACATGCTCAACAGAAACAGCCAGGGTTCATTGAGGGTATGGCCGGCTATAATCAATGCGGCCGTTGCACCGAGTAAACTGCCCGCGATACGCCCCAGGCTTTTGCTAATCACGCCTCCAACGGTTGGAAAACTGACTACCGCCGCTGATGTCATCGCCCAGTAGGGTTCGTCCAGATTGAGGTAATAGGCGAAGGTTAACGCCAGACACATCGCGATAGTATTACGCAGCGCGTAACGCCACTGTCCACCCGTGGCTTTAAACCACGGCAGACTGGCCGGTGTCAGGCGGGGTAGTTTCATTTTTGCTGACCGATGGACACGCTACAGGTTGTCCCAGAAACCAGCGTAACATCGTGCGGAAGGGTATCAAATTCGATACGAACGGGAACCCGCTGCGCCAGACGAACCCACGGAACGTTTGGTTTGATGTCAGGAACCAGACCGGAATTGCTTTCCACACTCTGATCATAAATGGCGCGACCAATGCCGGAAACGTGACCCTGTAACTTAATATTGCCGCTGTAGAGCGTGATAAGAGCAGGTGCCCCGTCTTGAATATGGCGTAGTTTGGTTTCTTCGAAATAGCCCATGACATAAAAAGAGTGGCTGTCGACCAGGGCAAACAGAGGTTTACCCGTTGAGGCGTAGTCTCCGGTACGGGTTGATAGATTGGTGACCCAGCCTGTGACCGGGGCTTTGACTACCGTTTGCGCCAGTTGCCACTGAGCATGGCGCAAACTGGCCTGGGCTGCGGCAACGGTCGCCTGCATGGCTTTTACATTGAGCAGTGCGCTGTCCAAATCTTCGGCCGAGATGAAATTTTGCGACAAATTGCGGCGACGTTTGGCTTCATTATTGGCTTTGGTCAGATCGGACTGCGCTTTGGCCAACTGAGCCTGTGCGTTCAGCTCAGCAATCTGGAAAGGGGTCTTGTCGATAACAAAAAGAACATCGCCTTTGTTAACCAGTTGATTATCTTTAATGTTGAGTTCACTAATGCTGCCAGAGATCTGCGGAGTGATGCTGACTTGTTCAGCGCGGACTTTTCCGTCACGCGTCCATGGCGATTGCATATAGTAATTCCACATCCACCACCCGGCGAGGACGGCAATAACAGCGACTATAATAGTGGAGAAGTATTTAATGGTTTTAAGCGACATAATCACCACGCAATCAACATGACAAAGGCCAGACACACGCAAAGCGTAAAGAGGGACAGATCCATTAACAGGGGATGCCAGATTTCGCCAGAATAGATCCCGTCGCGTAGCAGGCGATGAACAACTAGCCAGAGGATAAATCCTGCAACAAACGCCTTGAAAATAGGGGGGAAGTAGACAGATGCTCCGATCATTAAATCTTGTAGGGGCAATCCTGTTGCATTAAACATAAACTTCACGGGCAAAATCCTTGGCGAAAAGAGCGTTGCTATAGGTTTAGCAAAAAAAGGGACAATGTGTCTCTGTAAGGCATAATGTCTGAAAAAATGTCATCCGGTAAGCAAATTTGGCAATACATTTGTTTTGGGAATACAAATGCTGCACACTATTCTAAAATCAGCACAATAACTTAGCAAGCTAATTATAAGGAGATGAAATTGGAATCGCCATTAGGTTCTGATCTGGCACGGTTGGTGCGCATTTGGCGTGCTCTGATTGACCATCGCCTGAAACCTCTGGAGTTGACGCAGACGCATTGGGTTACGCTGCACAACATTCATCAGTTGCCACCGGATCAATCACAGATCCAGCTGGCTAAAGCGATTGGTATTGAGCAGCCTTCATTGGTGCGTACGCTCGACCAGTTAGAAGAAAAGGGACTCATTTCACGACAGACTTGCGCCAGCGATCGTCGGGCAAAGAGAATTAAATTAACGGAGAAGGCCGAACCGCTGATTGCTGATATGGAAGCGGTTATCAACAAAACGCGCGGCGAAATTTTGGAAGGGATTTCCGCTGAGGAAATTGATCTGCTGATAAAACTGGTCGCCAGACTGGAACACAATATCATTGAACTGCAGTCGCAGGGCTAAAGCGATCAAAACGACGTGTGGCCAGAGGCTGACCACACGTGAATTCGATTAACGTGGAGACACGGTAACCTGGCTACCATTGTTAGCCATAACAACGCGCTGACCTGCAGAGAATTTGGTCGCACCCTGCTTCTGAACCACCATGATGGTATTACCGTCATCCTTACGAATTTCCAGTTCTACGCCCTGGGTTTTATTCATCGCGCCTTGTACGCCCTGGCCTGCTACGCCACCGGCAACCGCGCCTGCAGCTGTCGCTAATGAACGACCGGTACCGCCGCCTACTGTGTTACCGAGGAACCCACCCAGCACAGCACCACCAATAGCGCCAATCACGTTTGCGTCGTCACCACCCTGGATTTGCACCGGACGAACATGAACAATCGTACCGTAGGTAACGTTCTGAACTTGTTTCGCTTCGGATGCGGTATACACGTCACCTGAAAGGCTATCATTGTTAACGCAGCCCGCTAAAGATACGCCCATTAATGAAACAATCAGCACACGTTTAATCATTTACAAATCTCCTTTGTCACCACGAAACGCTAATAAAGCACTCCTCATGGCTAAATTATATGGCATTTGTGAGTCTAAGGTCACATGTTCTACTGGAACAATATGAAAATCTTAACCGAAATCGGGTTAACCGAGTATAAACGAATCATTCATCACGTTAATGGAATTTAGGGGTTACTGGAAAGATTAACCCACAAAAATCATTAAGGAAGCATGGAATTAGTCGACACTTTATGGTGGAGTGTCAAGGCTAATTTGCTTAAAAGGATGACGTATGAAATCGGGCCGTTTTATCGGAGTGATGTCTGGAACCAGTCTTGATGGTGTGGATGTTGTGCTGGCGGCGATAGATGAAACGATGGTTGCGCAGCAGGCAAGTCTGACATGGCCCATCCCCGTTCATGTAAAACAGGCCATTCTGGATATCTGCCAGGGGCAGCAACTGACGCTTTCCCAATACGGTCAACTGGACACGCAGTTGGGGCGTTTGTTCGCCGATGCGGTCAATGCGTTGCTGCAGCAGGAAAAATTAAAACCGCAGGATATTGTTGCGATCGGCTGTCATGGGCAAACCGTGTGGCATGAACCGACAGGAATTGCGCCACACACGCTACAAATTGGTGATAACAACCAGATTGTTGCGCGTACCGGGGTAACGGTGGTCGGTGATTTTCGTCGGCGCGATATCGCGTTAGGCGGACAGGGGGCACCGCTGGTTCCTGCTTTTCACCAGGCGTTGCTGGCGCATCCAACGGAGCGCCGGATGGTGTTAAATATTGGTGGTATTGCCAATCTGTCACTGCTCATCCCAAAACAACCGGTTCGGGGATATGACACCGGTCCGGGCAATATGCTGATGGATGCCTGGATTTGGCGGCAATGTGGTCAACCTTATGATAAAGATGCGCAATGGGCCTGTTCGGGGACAGTGATTCTGCCGCTGTTGCAAACGATGCTTAACGACCCGTATTTTTCAGCACCAGCGCCAAAGAGTACGGGGCGTGAGTATTTTAATTATGGCTGGATTGAACGCCATCTGGCGCAGTTCCCGGGCATTAGCCCACGAGACGTACAGGCGACGTTGGCTGAACTGACGGCCGTGACGATTTCCGAACAGGTTCTGCTGAGCGGAGGGTGTGAACGGTTGATGGTATGTGGCGGTGGTAGTCGCAATCCACTTCTTATGATGCGTCTGGCGGCGCTGCTGCCGGGGACGGAAGTGACCTCCACCGATGAAGCAGGGATCAGTGGTGATGATATGGAAGCGTTAGCCTTTGCCTGGCTGGCGTGGCGTACACTCGCGGGACTGCCGGGGAACCTGCCTTCTGTGACCGGCGCATCTGAGCCCAGCGTTTTAGGGGCTATTTTTCCCGCCAATCCACGAACTCAGAGTTAACTGAAATTATTCCAGGCGGTATACCGATAAACTAGGGATGTTAGGGAGGGTGTTTTTGCCCTCCGGGACCAGGAAAGTCTTCAGGATATGGCTATGAAAAAACTGTTATTAGTGTGTCTGCCCGTATTGCTTACCGGTTGTAGTGTGTACAACCAATTTGTCGAGCGTATGCAAACGGATACGCTCGAATATCGCTGTGATGAAAAACCGCTTACCGTAAAATTGAATAATACCCGACAGGTAGCGAGCTTTGTTTATGATAATCAACTATTGAATCTCAAACAGGGCGTGTCGGCATCGGGTGCACGCTACACAGATGGTATCTACGTCTTCTGGTCTAAAGGAGACAACGCGACGGTATATAAACGAGACAGAATTGTGCTGAATAACTGTCAGTTACAGAACCCGAAGCGTTGAGATTTTCACCTGGGCGGCGCACAATAGCGTCACCCACTGACAATCCGTAGCCCAACATCATGTCTGATAACGACGAATTGCAGCAAATCGCGCATCTGCGCCGTGAATACACGAAAGGCGGTCTTCGCCGCCGCGATCTTCCCGCCGAACCCCTCGCGCTGTTTGAGCGCTGGTTGGGGCAAGCCTGTGATGCCAAACTGGCAGACCCTACCGCTATGGTCGTCGCAACAGTCGATGAACACGGTCAGCCGTACCAGCGAATCGTGTTGCTCAAACATTATGATGACAAAGGGCTGGTGTTTTATACCAACATGGGCAGCCGTAAGGCGCACCAGATCGAGAACAACCCGCGCATCAGCCTGTTATTCCCCTGGCATACGCTGGAACGGCAGGTGATGGTTATCGGCAAGGCCGAACGCTTGTCCACGCTTGAGGTGGTGAAATATTTCCACAGTCGCCCGCGCGATAGCCAGATTGGCGCCTGGGTTTCTAAGCAGTCCAGTCGGATCTCCGCACGTGGAATTCTGGAAAGTAAATTTCTTGAGCTGAAGCAGAAGTTTCAGCAAGGGGAAGTTCCGTTGCCAAGTTTCTGGGGCGGATTTCGCGTGAGCATTGAACAAATGGAGTTCTGGCAGGGTGGCGAAAACCGTTTGCACGACCGTTTTTTATACCAACGTGAAGATGACGCGTGGAAAATTGACCGCCTGGCCCCCTAAAGATGCAAAATTCTTGTTTTAAGCGCTGGTGCTGATGAATCCGGCGCTTTATTCTATGTCTCTTTCGCATCAGGCGAAAAGTCGTGTACCGGCAAAGGTGCAGTCGTTTTATACATGGAGATTTTGATGGCAAGCAGTAACTTGATTAAACAATTGCAAGAGCGGGGGCTGGTGGCCCAGGTGACGGACGAGGAAGCGTTAGCAGAGCGACTGGCGCAAGGCCCGATCGCGCTCTATTGCGGCTTCGATCCTACCGCTGACAGCTTGCATTTGGGGCATCTGGTTCCATTGTTATGCCTGAAACGCTTCCAGCAGGCAGGCCATAAGCCTGTTGCGTTGGTAGGCGGTGCAACGGGTCTGATTGGTGATCCGAGCTTTAAAGCCGCCGAGCGTAAACTGAATACCGAAGATACCGTGCAAGAGTGGGTGGATAAAATCCGCAAACAGGTCGCACCGTTCCTCGATTTCGACTGTGGCGACAACTCGGCGATTGCTGCGAACAACTACGACTGGTTTGGCGGTATGAACGTACTGACTTTCCTGCGTGATATCGGCAAACACTTCTCCGTAAACCAGATGATCAACAAAGAAGCGGTTAAGCAGCGTCTGAACCGTGACGATCAGGGGATCTCCTTTACCGAGTTTTCTTACAACCTGCTGCAAGGTTATGATTTTGCCTGCCTGAATAAACTGCATGGCGTGGCATTGCAAATTGGTGGTTCTGACCAGTGGGGTAACATTACCTCTGGTATCGATCTGACCCGCCGTCTGCATCAGAACCAGGTATTTGGCCTGACGGTTCCGCTGATCACTAAAGCTGACGGTACCAAGTTCGGTAAAACGGAAGGTGGCGCAGTTTGGTTGGATCCGAAGAAAACCAGTCCATACAAGTTCTACCAGTTCTGGATCAACACGGCTGATGCGGACGTATATCGCTTCCTGAAATTCTTCACCTTTATGGACATTGAAGAGATCAATGCGCTGGAAGAAGAAGATAAGAACAGCGGTAAAGCACCGCGTGCCCAGTATGTTCTGGCTGAGCAGGTAACGCGTCTGGTTCACGGCGAAGAAGGTTTAGTGGCGGCGAAACGCATTACCGAAAGCCTGTTCAATGGTAACCTGAGCGATCTGAGCGAAGCGGACTTCGAACAGCTGGCGCAGGATGGTGTACCAATGATCGAAATGGACAAGGGTGCCGACCTGATGCAGGCGCTGGTGGATTCTGAACTGCAGCCTTCGCGCGGTCAGGCGCGTAAGACCATTGCGTCTAATGCGGTCACCATTAATGGTGAGAAACAATCTGACCCGGAATATTTCTTCCAGGACAGTGATATTTTGTTCGGCCGCTACACCTTACTGCGCCGTGGCAAAAAGAACTACTGTCTGATTTGCTGGAAATAAGTAAAAATCAGCAGGGGCGTGGGAAACTACGCCCCTTTATTTTTTAGGGTTGTGGTAAGTAAAATGAAGAATATCCTCGCCATCCAGTCCCACGTTGTTTTTGGCCATGCCGGCAACAGTGCTGCCGAATTTCCGATGCGTCGTCTTGGCGCGAATGTCTGGCCGCTCAACACCGTTCAGTTTTCTAACCACACGCAGTACGGTAAATGGACCGGCTGTGTTATGCCGCCCAGCCACCTGACTGAAATTGTTCAGGGTATTGCTGATATCGATAAACTTAAGACCTGCGATGCGGTGCTGAGTGGTTATCTGGGATCCGCAGAGCAGGGCGAGCATATTCTGGGTATTGTGCGCAAAGTGAAAGCGGCAAATCCTCAGGCGAAATTCTTTTGCGATCCAGTGATGGGGCATCCTGAAAAAGGCTGCATCGTGGCACCTGGCGTTGCGGAATTTCATGTTCGTCATGCACTTCCGGCCAGCGATATTATCGCGCCAAATCTGATTGAGCTCGAAATTCTGTGCGAGCATGCGGTTAACAATGTTGATGAGGCGGTGATGGCTGCCCGTGAACTGATTGCTCAGGGACCGGAAATTGTGCTGGTTAAGCATCTTGCCCGTGCAGGTATCAGCGCAGATCGTTTTGAGATGCTGTTGGTTACCGCAGATCAGGCGTGGCATATCAGCCGTCCGCTTGTCGATTTTGGCGCACGCCAACCGGTTGGCGTTGGTGATGTCACCAGTGGCTTGCTGTTGGTTAAACTGTTGCAGGGGGCTTCATTGCAGCAGGCGCTGGAGCATGTGACTGCGGCGGTGTACGAAATTATGATCGCCACCAAAGAGATGCAGGAGTATGAACTGCAGGTGGTTGCCGCCCAGGATCGTATCGCGAAACCAGAACACTACTTTAGCGCCACTCAGCTGTAATCAATGTGCAATGGCGCTCACGCTTATCGGGCCTACGTTTTTCTGTAGGCCGGGTAAGCGCAAGCGCTACCCGGTAACAACAATTAATTTAACCCTTCCGCTTTAAGCGCTGCGGCAACTGCCGGACGCTCAGCCATGCGCGTCATATACGCCTCGATATGGCTTAATCCTGCCATATTCAACTTAACTGCATACGCCCAACGTAGCACGGTAAACAGATAGGCATCAGCAATGCTGAAGCGTGCGCCGCAAATCCACGGGTTGTCTTTCAGCGATTCGTTCACATATTGCATTTTTTTCTCAAGCAATGCGCGAACGGTTGGTTTGTACTCCTCTGGCGTATCCGGTCGGAACAGAGGGGTAAAACCTTTATGTAGCTCTGTAGCGATATAGTTAAGCCATTCGATAGTTTTGTAGCGGGAGAGGCTGCTGGTAGGGGCCAGGAGATGACGGTCTGGAACGGTATCTGCCAGATATTGCATGATGGCAACGCCTTCTGTCAGTAGTGTACCGTCATCCAGCAACAGTGCGGGAACTTGTCCTTTCGGGTTTACCGCGAAAAAATCGTCGCCGTTTTCCAGACGTTTCTTCATCAGATCAACACCATCCAGCGTGAAATCTTTACCGCTCTCACGAAGTGTGATGTGGGAAGCAAGAGAACAAGCGCCCGGTTTGTAGAACAGTTTCATCGGTAACTCCTTTTGGCTGAGGTATACCGTATGGTAGTGCTACCTGGAACAAAAAAAAAGCCGCTAACAACAGTTAGCGGCCTGAAATTAAGTTTCCCTGAGAATTACGCTGTTGCGGCCTTAGAGGCTTTCTCACTGACGTCGTCATCTTGCGTCATGCGGTTCAGTTTCGGCGCAGTCAGCAGCATCAGAACGGCGATAACTGCGGTAGCAACACCAATCTGCAGGAACACGCGACCGTAGACTTCAAGGGACATCAACGGGTCAGTCACATTCTCTGGAACTGCCATCATGTTAGCCACGTAACCACCGATGATGTTTGCACCCGCAGTTGTCAGGAACCAGCTACCCATAATGAAGCCCATCAGACGCTGTGGAACCAACTGTGCCACCATCGCCAGACCCAGACCAGAAATCATCAACTCACCAATACTTTGCAGACCGTAGCAGATGATCAGCCAGTTAACAGAAACGATGCCCGCATCGGTCGCAAATTTCGCACCCAGCGGCAGGATCAGGAATGCGCCTGAGCACAGCACCATACCGATAGCGAACTTGGTAGGCATTGGCAGAGTGTCGCCCATCTTGTTATAGATAGCGGCAAGAATTGGGCTACCAATGATGATCCAGAACGGGTTCAGTGCCTGATACTGTTCTGGTTCGAAAGCAATACCCAGAATAGAGTGTTCAACGTTACGAATCGCGAAGAAGTTCAGGGACGTCGGCATCTGGCTGTACAGCACGAAGAAGATAATGGCTTCCAGCATCAGAATAAAGGCGACGATCATCTTACGACGTGCAGCACCCTGCATAGAGAACGCTTCTTTCGCAAAAATAACCACGATACCCATGGCGATAACACCCAGAACCATACGTGCGATGCCCTGGTTGTGCAGCAGCCATGTTGCGATAGCGATAAGAACCACAACACCAACAATGGTCAACAGCAGGTTGCGGAAGTTGATAGGTTCAAAGTCAGGCTTGGAGCCGTACTGTTTAACCCAACGCTGGCAGAATGCGAAGTTAACAACGGTGATCAGCATACCCACGACGCTCAGGGCGAACGCGGTGCTCCAACCGTAACGTGCTGCCAGCCACGGTGTTGCCAGCATAGAGAAGAATGAACCGATGTTGACGGACATGTAGTACATGGTGAATGCACCATCAAGACGCGGGTCATCTTTGGCATAGCAGGTAGAAAGCAGAGAGGATGGGTTTGCTTTAAACAGGCCGTTACCGACCGCGATGGCCGCCATACCCATATAAACGATACCCGCATCGTGACCAGACCATGCAACCAGTGCATAACCAATAGCCAGGACAACGGCACCCAACATAATCACACGCTTTGTGCCCAGAACTTTATCACCTAACCAGCCACCAATAGCAACAAGGCCATATACCAGGGCGCTAAAGGAGGAGAAAAGAGTGATGGAATCCGCTTCTGACATACCCAGTTGCTTCACCAGGTAGACGGCCATAATCCCTTGCAGGCCGTAATAACCAAAACGCTCCCACAGCTCAATTGAGAAAATGAGATAGAACGCTTTTGGTTGTTTGAAGGCGTTTAAACTGACGCTTTCTGTTGGTTTATTGTTTGCAGTAGACACTTTTACCTCTTTTTTTACATCCCATATCAACGGGGGTGTTCTGGTACGTGATGAGTCAAGTTCATCCGTCCGATTGTTATAGTGGGAGGGGAAACGGCAAGTAATGTTCACTATCTTGACCATTCAGACAAGGGGTTTGTAATAATCTGTTACATATAACTCAGGTGGTGAAATCGTCGGGGCTGAGAAATGTTATCCAGCGTTAAATTTCTTCATTTGAAGAATGGCAGATTTTTACACTGTCAGGATAGGGTGAAAATGGGAATGTGGCGATATGTTCTGCTATTTTGGCTTGAAGGTAGTGATATAGCCCATTATCTGAAAAATAGCCAGTGTAATGTTTTGTATCGAAACGAGCCTGTCAGGTCATCTGATTGTCATTTTAACTGCAAAATAATAAATATTTTACATAATGTTATCAGGGTGATCTTGATCACGGATGGATAGAAATTTCTACTATTAAAAAAACGATTAACCTGCTCAGGTGTTAGTTCACAAGAATATTGCATTAGATATGTAGGAAGGTACGGCATCATTGTCGGGAAATGAACGATTGAGAAGTGCATAACTAATCGTTATGGAATAGGGGCCAGCGTTATGGCCCCATACTGTCAGATATCGACTTTCTCTTTGAATTCACAAAGATCTTCAATAATACAGGAACCGCAGCGTGGTTTTCTGGCTATGCAGGTGTAGCGACCATGAAGAATTAACCAGTGGTGACAATCGACTTTAAATTCACTGGGGACGACTTTCAGCAGTTTCTCTTCGACCTGTTCGACGTTTTTACCTGGGGCAAATTGTGTACGATTGCAGACCCGAAAAATATGGGTATCTACGGCAATCGTTGGCCAGCCGAAGGCGGTATTCAATACCACATTGGCCGTTTTACGACCAACGCCTGGCAGCGCTTCCAGTGCCGCCCTGTCTTCCGGTACTTCGCCATTATGCTGTTCCAGCAGGATACGGCAGGTCTTAATCACGTTCTCAGCTTTGCTGTTGAACAGACCAATCGTCTTGATATACGACTTAACCCCCTCAACACCGAGCTCGAGCATGGCAGCAGGGGTATTGGCGACGGGGTATAGCTTAGCCGTTGCTTTATTGACGCTGACATCGGTGGCTTGCGCGGAAAGCAAGACCGAAATCAGCAGTTCAAACGGTGACGTAAAGTTGAGTTCGGTAGTGGGATGCGGATTGTTGTCACGCAGGCGCGTCAGTATTTCCAGCCGTTTCGTTTTGTTCATTACACATTCCCTGTTTCACCCGCCGGGTCTGCTGCCATAGCGGCCTCGGCACGACGTTTCTTCATCTTTTCATCAATCAGATATTTAACAGCCAGCATCAGCCCAAGGCCAATGAATGCACCCGGCGGTAGCATGGCCAGCAGAAATGGTGTGTCAGTATGGAAGATCTCCACGCGCAGGACTTTGGCCCAATTGCCCAGCAGTCCGTCTGCACCGTCGAACAATGTACCGTTACCTATTATTTCACGCAGCGATCCGAGAACAAACATGGCACCGGTCGCACCCATGCCAATAGAAAAACCATCGAGAGCGGATAAAGCGGGGCCCTTTTTCGCAGCAAAGGCTTCAGCACGGCCAACGACAATGCAGTTGGTCACAATCAACGGGATAAAGATACCCAGTGATTGATACAGGCCAAAGGCGTAGGCATTGATAAGCATTTGTACCGCACTCACCACGGAGGCGATGATCATGACATAAATTGGAATACGGATTTCGGGTGGCGTCCAGCGGCGCAACGCTGAAATAGTCAGGTTTGTCAGGGTCAACACCAGCGTAGTCGCCAGCCCCAGACCTAACGCATTGGTTGCGGTAGAGGTAACGGCCAGCAACGGACACATGCCGAGTAACTGTACAAGGGCGGAGTTATTTTTCCAAAGTCCCTGAACAATGACGTCTTTAATTTCGCTCATGGTTACTCTCCACAGGCGCTAAGTTGAGGAAGTTGCGCAGGCAGAGTCTGCGCAAACAGGCCAGCACGTTTCACAGCATTAACCACTGCTCGGGGCGTTATGGTCGCGCCGGTGAACTGATCAAAATCGCCGCCATCTTTTTTCACCGCCCAGTGAGGGTCGTTTTCCGCATTAATCGTTTTGCCGCTAAAGTGGGTGATCCAGTCTGACAGACGTAACTCAATTTTATCACCGAGGCCGGGTGTTTCATGATGTTCCGTCACCCGCGTACCCAGCACAGTACCGTTGAAATCTACACCAACCAGCAGTTGAATTGCACCGGAATAACCATCGGGTGCCGTGGCCTCCAGAATTGCCGCAACCGGACGGTCGTCCTGGCGGGCAATATAGACACGATGTGTACCTTTACCTAATGCCTGCGCATTCACCAGATAGCAACTTTCTGGCAGATTGTTATTGTAGCGATCGCCAGGTAGTACCTGATCAAACAGCGCCTTTTGTTGAAGAGCCGCTTGTTCATCAATGGTAGACTTGGTTAACTGATTAATCGCCGCCGTTAACCCTGTAGAGCCCGCGGCAAACAGTGCCAGAGTGATACCGTGTTTACGAATCGTTTTCAGCATGCGTTGTCCTTAGCGATGTCCGTACACACGAGGACGGGTGTAATAATCAATCAGCGGAACGGTGATATTTGCCAGTAACACGGCAAAGGCCACGCCATCAGGATATCCCCCAAAACTACGAATCAGCCAGACCAACAGACCCGCAAGCGCGCCAAAAATCAGGCGACCACGGTTGGTTGTTGATGCCGTAACGGGATCGGTAAGAATAAAGAATGCGCCCAGCATGGTAGCACCGGAAAGCAGATGCAACTGCGGTGATGCCAGCGACGCCGGAGAGAAAAACCAGCCTAACGTTGAACAAACGGCAAGTGACAGCAGAAAACTAACCGGGATATGCCAACGAATTGCTTTTTGCCATAACAACACGATGCCGCCCGCCAGCCAGGCAAGGTTTACCCACTGCCAGCCAGCGCCTGCAAGCATGCCACTGTAGATAGGGTATTGCATCACCTGCTCAACAGTATGTCCCGCGTGCAGGGAGGTCTTAAAGGTGTCCAGCGGTGTTGCCTGACTGATACCGTCAATCCCTATACGGAGCGTGTTCATATCGCTGCCGCCAGCGGTATGTCCGGTAAAGATAACGTTTAAAGCATCAAAAAAGCCGGGCACCGTAGCGGCAATTTCATGTGGTGGCAGCCAGCTTGTCATCTGCACCGGGAATGAGATCAACAGAACGACATAACCAATCATCGCCGGATTAAATGGATTCTGCCCAAGACCGCCATACAGTTGCTTGGCAATGATAACGGCAAATACGGTACCCAAAATCACCATCCACCACGGAGCCAGGGGGGGGATACTGACGGCAAGCAACAACCCTGTCAGCAGGGCGGAGTTGTCTTTCAGGGTCGCGGCTACGGGCTGTTTCCGTAGTTTAAGCACGGCCGCTTCTGCGGCGATGGCACTGACCGATGCCAGCGCTATCTGGAACAATGTACCCCAGCCGAAGAACCACCATTGAGCGGCAATTCCTGGTAATGCAGCAATCAGAACCAGCATCATGATACGCGATGTCTGACGCTGGTTATGGGTATAAGGGGAGCTAGCTATTCTGAATACCATTTATTCCTCGTTTACAACCTGCTGCTGTGCGGCTTTTTTGGCCTGAGCGCGTGCAATAGCGGCCGCAACGGCAGCTTTGCGCGGGTCAACCGGCTCGGCGGGTTCTGTGGTGGCCTGTTGCTCAAGCTTCCGGGCTTTGGCGCGGGCAATAGCGGCTTCGACGGCGGCTTTGCGTGGGTCAACCGGCTCGGCGGGGTCTGTGGTGGCTTGTTGCTCAAGTTTCCGGGCTTTGGCGCGGGCAATAGCAGCTTCGACGGCGGCTTTGCGCGGGTCAACCGACTCGGCGGGTTCTGTGGTGGCTTGTTGCTCAAGCTTGCGGGCTTTGGCGCGGGCAATTGCGGCTTCGACGGCAGCTTTGCGCGGGTCAACCGGCTCGGCGGGTTCCGTGGTGGCTTGTTGCTCAAGCTTGCGGGCTTTGGCGCGGGCAATAGCAGCTTCGACGGCGGCTTTGCGTGGATCCGTACCCGCGCTGCTGTCCTCTTCTTTTGACAGATTTTCACTGCGTGCGGCGCGAGCCTGCGCTTTTCGCGCTTCACGTGCGGCAATCACTGCGCTGTTATCAGGTTTTTCACCCGCCTGGATGACAACCGGCTGCATCGCCTGAGCCTGTTTCTCTTTTACGCGAGCCAGTGCGGCAGCGATGGCATCATGATCTTTCGCTGCAGGTTGTACAGCTGCGCTTTTATGCCGTTCAAGACGTGCCGCTTTTTCACGCTCAAGCCGGGCCTGGCGGGCCTCAAAGCGTGCTTTTGCTTCTGCAGCGCGTTTTTCTTCCTGACTGATGGCGTAAATCTCCGCCTTTTCCTGGCGGAAGTACTGTACCAGCGGGATATTGCTTGGGCATACCCATGCACATGCGCCGCATTCAATGCAGTCAGCAATATTATGGGTTGCCGCTTTATCATGTTGCTGGCCTTTACTGAACCAGTAAAGTTGCTGCGGCAGAAGATCGGCAGGGCAGGCATCGGCACAGGCGCTACAGCGAATACAGCCTTTCTCTTCCTGCGGTTCACCCATTTCACTGGCAGAAGGCGCAAGAAGGCAGTTGCTGATCTTCACGATTGGGACATCCAGCCAGGGCAGGGTAAAGCCCATTAGCGGACCGCCCATGATCACCATCTGGTCAGCAGAAGGACAGAAACCTGCATCGTTGAGCAGGTGACGAACAGGTGTACCCAATCGCGCCCAAACATTGCCTGGGCGACTGACTGCTTCGCCCGTTAGCGTGACCACTCGCTCTGTGATTGGCTCGCCGTCAATAACGGCCCGCTTGACAGCATAGGCAGTCCCCACGTTTTGCATCAGCACCCCGATATCGGAGGAACGTCCACCGTGAGGAACCTGCTTACCGGTCAGAATTTGCGTCAGTTGCTTGGCGCCGCCTGACGGGTATTTAGTGGGGATGACACGTAAGCTGATATCGTGAGAATCAGCCAACACAGCGCGCAGCATGGAGATGGCCTGCGGTTTGTTATCTTCAATACCCAGCAGAACTTCACGCGGTTGAAGAATATGAGCAAGTATGCGGATACCTTCGACTACCTGAGCCGCACAATCTTGCATTAAGCGGTCATCGGCGGTGATGTAGGGTTCACATTCAGCGGCGTTGATGATCAGTGTTTCAATTTTATCACCGCCACCTTGCAGTTTTACGCCAGTTGGAAAACCTGCGCCGCCGAGTCCGGCAACACCGAATTGGTGAATACGGGCTATGAGCTCCTCGCGGCTGTGGGCACGATAATTTGCCCAGCCGTCACGCTCAATCCAGCGATCCTCACCGTCCGCATCAATGATGACGCTAAGTTCAGCTAAAGCCGAAGGATGCGCGGTGGAGTGCGGGGCAATGGCAACAACGGTGCCGGATGTTGGGGCGTGCACGGGCAGCATTCTGCCGCGCCCACGGGTCAGCGCCTGACCACGCAGCACGGTATCGCCCACATTGACACACAGTTCACCTTCAGCGCCAATATGCTGCTTCAACGGAATAATAAAGCGCGGAGCCAGCGGAACCTGCCGCAGCGGTGTCCCGTTAGATTGGGTCTTCATTTCTGGTGGGTGAATGCCGCCATCAAAGTCCCAGATTTTATTTTTTCTGAATGCGGAGAATAACTTAAGCATGTTGTTCCACAGGAATGATGCGCACAGGAATAGTGTTTAAATCCCACTTCCAGCTGTCAGGTGTCTCGGCGACCGGGCGTAATTCGATACATTGGGTCGGACACGGATCAACGCACAAATTGCATCCGGTGCACAGATCGCTCATCACCGTGTGCATGGCACGCGTCGCGCCCACGATGGCATCGACCGGGCAGGCCTGAATACATTTCGTGCAGCCGATACAGTTATTTTCATCAATTACCGCCAGCATACGAACGGGGGTAGCATCCTGCTCATCACCATCAATAGGTTGCGGATCGACGTTCAACAGGGTCGCAATTTTTAGCATCACCGCTTCGCCACCTGGGGCGCAACGGTTGATTTTTTCGCCCTGACAGCCAATCGCTTCAGCATAAGGACGGCAGCCCGGGTAACCGCACTGTCCACACTGGCTTTGCGGGAGAATTTCATCAATTTTCTCCACGACCGGGTCATCCTCGACGGCAAATCGACGAGAGGCATAACCCAAAATAGCGCCGAACGCCAGACCCAGCAGACTCACTGCGGCAACGGCAATCCAGATAGCATTCATTACAACTTCACCAAACCACTAAAGCCCATAAAGGCCAAAGACATTAAACCAGCGGTAATCAGCGCAATCGCATTACCGCGGAACGGGGCAGGAACGTCTGCCACGGCGAGGCGTTCGCGAATTGCGGCGAACAGAACCATCACCAGTGAGAAGCCGACGGCGGCGGAAAAACCGTACAGCGCCGACTGTAAAAAATTATGCCCGAGGTTGATGTTCAGCAACGCCACACCCAAAACCGCGCAGTTAGTGGTGATCAGCGGTAAGAAGATCCCCAGCAGGCGATACAGCGCAGGGCTGGTTTTGCGTACAACCATCTCGGTAAATTGCACTACCACGGCGATGACCAGAATAAACGCCAGCGTGCGCAGGTAGATGAGATCGAGAGGGATAAGGATCCAGGTGTCAATCAGCCATGCGCAAATGGATGCCAGCGTCATTACAAAGGTCGTGGCGAGGCCCATACCCATTGCGGTTTCCAGTTTTTTGGAAACGCCCATAAAGGGGCATAAGCCCAGAAACTTGACCAGTACAAAGTTATTGACCAGTACAGTTCCGACAAACAGCAGCAGGTAATCAGTCATTTTTCGGCCTGAAATAAAAAAGCCGCCTATTATCTGACAATCTACAACAGGCGACAACAGGTTAACTGTAGGGTTATTACGGGTTCACAAACGTTGTCTTAACGCGTTGCGAGCGTTTGAAATAGGGCACCAGCAGCGCAGCCGCCAACAATGGGAACAGCAGTTGACGCACGGCAAATGCATCCGGAACAGGAGAAAATGCAAACGCTTTAATCGCCAACAACACTGAGATCAGCAGCCATATAATATAGTGCTTTGGCACACAGGCTCTGCGTTTGAAAAACGCGACGGTCAGCCACAGCGTGTAGTACCACATGGCGATAGCGGTAATAAAGGATACGCCCCATAGCAGCAAATTCGTCGTGCTTTGCTCGCTCAGCGTATGGAATGTCTGCGGTGTGGCCAACGCAGTGACATACAGCAGTAACGCCAGCGAAGCACTTAACAACGCGACTAACAGCCAGGCCAATGGCCCAAGTAGCCAGCCTCCGATACGTTGTGCCGGTGTTGTAGTCATTTCATCTCCAGGTTTACGCGCGCGAACAGACGTGCCGTTTATTTTGGGGCAATTATTATAAAGCTTTTAACGTCAGACGCTACTTTCTTGTTTATTGCACGTAATGCCAGACGGATTTTGGCACCTGACCGACATCGAACAGGCGACCGCCCGAAATGAGCTCGGCACGACGGTGGTCTGCAGCGCGATACATATTGATAATGTCGCTATCGTCAGTAAGTGTGTAGTTAAGATGATCGAACAATTTTTCCAGACTTTCTAGCGAACTGATTTTGCGGAATTTTAATAAGTAATCCTGAACAGTCATAAAAGGCAATCCATATTAATAAAATAATACTAACGGAGTAGTAAATATTAAAAAACAACCAACGTTGTACAGGTAAACGCGAATTTGCACGCAAATGTAAGAAGAGTTTTCAACCCTGTGGGAAACCAGGCGCTATTCGCGCCTGCGGAAAGGGTAACGCGCTTCACGATCGCAGGCAATACGCGCTGGAGCGGGATGCGGCATAATTCGCTTTTTTTTTGACAAAAACTGATCTTTTACAGCCCTACCCAGCAACCATCGCGGAGTTAACTGCCAGGCTATAACGGGCTGCGTATATTTATTTTTTCTGTACTGCAGCGACGGGTTCCGGTGGTTGGTAGTTGTCAATATGATTGGCAACACCCAACAGGATCACGGAGACCACGAGAACAATCCAACCTGTTAATTCAATAAGACGATTCATTACTGACGACATTTGCTTTGATTTATCCATAAACACAGGTAGCAAATGTTACTTATCAATAAATAATACAGCAAGAGCATTGGGAACGATTTCGATGACTTTTTCGCGGCAAGTTAACTCTAAGTGGCATATGTTTGACTTAAGTTAAGCAACAGCCTTTGTAGCACAAAGGTTATTAAACTATTGTGGCGCTACTATCTATGGTGTGAAATAGGCCAGATCTGAATTGAGAGGCAAAAACATGAGTGACAACATCCGCGTTGGGCTAATCGGCTACGGTTATGCCAGTAAAACTTTCCATGCCCCCCTGATCGTGGGCACTCCGGGTCTGGAACTGGTTGCGGTGTCCAGTAGTGATGAAACAAAAGTGAAGGCGGACTGGCCTTCAGTGGCAGTTGTTACTGAGCCTAAACACCTGTTTAACGACCCGAGTATTGACCTGATTGTGATCCCTACACCCAATGATACACACTTCCCGCTGGCGAAAGCGGCGCTGGAAGCAGGTAAGCATGTGGTTGTTGATAAGCCTTTCACTGTGACACTGTCACAAGCGCGCGAGCTGGATGCGCTGGCCAGAAGCGTAGGTCGCCTGCTTTCTGTCTTCCATAACCGTCGCTGGGACAGCGATTTTCTGACGCTGAAAGCGTTGCTGGCTGATGGCGCGTTGGGTGAGGTGGCTTATTTTGAATCTCATTTCGATCGCTTCCGCCCGCAGGTCCGTGACCGCTGGCGTGAACAGGGTGGCCCAGGGAGTGGTATCTGGTATGACTTAGCGCCGCATCTTTTAGATCAGGCAATTAACCTGTTTGGCTTACCCGTTAGTTTGACGGTCGATCTGGCACAGCTCCGCCCGGGGGCGCAGTCAACAGATTACTTCCATGCCATCCTGACGTATCCGCAGCGTCGGGTGATTCTGCACGGAACGATGCTGGCAGCCGCTGAGTCTGCTCGTTATATCGTTCACGGATCGCGTGGCAGCTATGTGAAGTATGGTCTGGACCCACAAGAGGAACGTCTTAAAAATGGTGAACGCCTGCCGCAGGAAGACTGGGGTTACGACATGCGTGATGGTGTACTGACACGCATGGAAGGCGATGAGCAGGTGGAAGAAACCTGGCTAACCGTGCCAGGCAATTATCCGGCGTACTATGCGGGTATCCGTGATGCGCTGAATGGTAACGGCGAGAACCCGGTTCCAGCCAGACAAGCCATCCAAATCATGGAACTGATTGAGCTGGGCATTGAATCGGCGAAACACCGTTCGACGCTGTGCCTTGCCTGATAATGTCCAGGCATCTTATCCGGCCTACATTGTAACGTAGGCCGGATAAGCGTTCGCGGCATCCGGCAATAAAACCACTACGCTGCGGCGACTTTCTCACGCAGTGCTTGTTTCTCTACATTGCTCAGGAACGCCATTTCCAGACCATTGATTTGCGCCTGGCGAATCTGTTCACGCGTTAATCCTGCAGCCGGGGCGGCTACGGTGTATTCGTGAATAATATCCACGCCCTGAACCGCCGGATCGTCCGTATTCAGACTGGCCAGTACACCGTGCTCAAGGAATGTTTTCAGCGGATGCGTCGTCAGTGAGGCGACGGTACTGGTTTGAATATTCGATGTCAGGCAGGATTCAATACCGATACGCTGCTCGGCGAGAAAATCCATCAGGGCGCGATCTTCGACGGCTTTTACACCGTGGCCAATACGCTCTGCTCCCAGTTCTCTGATAGCTTGCCAGATACTTTCCGGGCCTGCCGCTTCACCTGCATGAACCGTGATATGCCAACCTGCGTCGCGCGCACGGTTGAAATGGGACAGGAACAAACTGCCCGGGAAACCGAGTTCATCGCCGGCCAAATCCAGCGCTGTGATGTGATCACGGTGCGCTAGCAGTGCATCCAGTTCCTGCAGACAGGCGGCTTCGCCGAAGGTACGGCTCATAATGCCAATTAAACGGGCTTCAACGCCAAAGGTCTTGCAGCCCTCGCGTACGCCGGCAATAACGGCTTCAACCACACCTGCAACGGGGAGTTGATGCGCCATAGCCATGTAGCCTGGAGAAAAACGTAATTCAACGTAATGCAGACCATTACGTGCGGCATCCTCAATATTTTCAAATGCGACGCGACGACAGGCATCCAGCGATGCCAGCACTTTCACACCCCAGTCAAGCTTTGACAAAAAACTGACCAAATCAGGCTCAGTTGACGTTACCTGCACGTGAGGGATCAGCGTTTCAAGTGTTTGAGCAGGAAGCGTTAAATTAAACTGACGACCAAGATCCAGGATCGTTTGGGCACGGATGTTCCCATCAAGGTGGCGATGGACGTCGGTTAAAGGAAGGGAAGTATCAATCATGGTCGCACTCATGTTTTTAGGTAAAGTGCGCAGTATTATAAGAATAAATCGGGATAAAAATCTATGTTGCGCAATGATTAATTTCATTGCGCAACTTTAGTTAGCGCAGAGAGCGTAGGGCGTTAATTAATCCCTGAACGCCTTTCTCAAGTTTTGAACGGGGGCATCCGGTATTCAGGCGTACAAAACCGCACCCTTCCTCTCCGTAAGTCGATCCCGGCATAATCGCCACTTTTTGCTGGTGGATAAGCGCATTTTGTAACGCCTGGTCATCAACCTTGAGCGGACGTAAGTCTATCCAGGCCAAATAGGTGGATTGTGGGATCTGCCAGTTAAGTTCAGGGAACGCGGTATTAAGTTCATCAGCAACGTAATGCAGGTTGCCGGCAAGATAATCTCGTAAGGCATCCAACCAGCGCTCACCTTGCTGATAGGCGGCAATATGTGCGGTGAGCGCCAGCACCGCAGGAGAAGACAACCCATCGCGTCCCTTTAGCGCACTGAGATAATCGTTGCGGCTATTAGCGTCTTCGATGATCCCATACGCGCCGGTTAATGCCGGGATATTGAAACTCTTGGAGCCGGAGGTGAGTAGCGCCCAGTCGCCGCGTGCGACATTGATCCACGGAATATGCGGTTGGTCTCCCCACACCATATCCATATGGATTTCATCGGAAATGACGTTGACACCATGTCGCTGGCATAAGTCAGCCATGGTTTCCAGTTCCTCGCGCGTCCACACTTTGCCCGTTGGATTTTGTGGGCTGCACAGCAGAAGAATTTTACTCTCGGGTCGTGAGAGAGCTGCCTCCAGCTTTGCCATGTCGCAATACCAACCGTCGCTCCGCTTTTCCAGACCGACGGGGAGCACTGTGCGCTGGTTGCCTTCAATAGCTTTGTAAAATGCATCGTAAGCTGGTGTATGGACAACGACCGCGTCGCCAGCAGACGACCACTGGCGAATGAGTTCAGAGACCATATAGATAACTGAGGGGCCATATACCAGCGATTGAGGATCGATCCGGGTATTGTGACGAGTTAGAAACCAGTGGCTAATGGCCGCCAGAAATTCGTCATTTTTCCAACGGCTGTATCCTAATACACCGTGTGAAAGGCGCTGGGTCAGCGCCTCCAGAATGCAAGGGGCCGTTGCAAAATCCATATCAGAGATCGTGAACGGCAGCAGATCGGCAGTGCCAAAACGGTCAGCGACATAATCCCACTGGGTGCACCATGTTCCTTGCCTGTTCACAACCTTTGAAAAATCAAACATGTCGTTGTCCTCACGCCTGTACTGTATTCATCAGAACCGCGATTTCGTCTTTCACTGACTGGACCTGCGGGCCAATAACGACCTGAAGGTTATGCTGATTGAGCTGTACCACGCCAATGGCCCGGTTGTCTTTCAGTGCCTGGACATTTACGCGTGACATATCTTTGACCGACAAACGCAAACGGGTAATGCAGTTATCCAGACTAACGATATTCTCTGCGCCGCCCAGTGCCGCCAGAATTGCCGGGACATTGTAGCCAGATTTACCGGGTGTGCCTGCCATCACTTTCTCGATATTGCTGGCAACTTCGACATCACGGCCCGGTGTTTTCAGATTAAAGCGGGTGATCGCGAAGCGGAAGATAACGTAGTACACCGCAAACCAGATGGCCGCGACAACAGGGACCAGGTACCACTTGGTGGACAACCCGTGCAGGATCCCGAACACCACGAAGTCAATCAGGTTACCGTCTGTGTTGCCAATAGTCACACCGAGCACCGCCATCACGGTAAAGCCGAGGCCGGTTAACAAGGCGTGGATCACGTACAGAACCGGGGCAACAAACAAGAACAAGAACTCGAGTGGTTCAGTGGTACCGCCAATGACGCAGGCAATCAGACCAGAAATTAATAGCCCTTTAATTTTATGTCGATTCTCAGGACGAGCACAGTGATACATTGCTAATGCAGCACCCGGCAAACCGCCGAGGAATGCCGGCATTTTGCCCTGAGACAGGAAGCGGGTTGCGCTTTCAGAGAAGCCTTGCGTGGTTGGGCAACTCAGCTGCGCCTGGAAAATAGTGAGTGCGCCACTGACGCTATGACCACACACTTCCTGGGTACCGCCCGCTTCAGTAAAGCGAATGAGGGCCACCAGGATATGATGCAGGCCAAAAGGCAGCAGAAGGCGTTCACCGGTACCAAACAGCATCGGACCAAATTCACCTGCGCTGTTGATGATATTGCCGAGCCCGGTAATACCCATCGCAAATACAGGCCAGATCAGAGGGATAACTAATCCAACCAGCCCCATGACCAGTGAAGAAATGATGGGGACAAAACGGGTGCCGCCGAAGAAAGCCAATGCGTCCGGCAGACGGATATTGTGGAAGCGCTCATGCAGCATCCAGACAATGATCCCGGCGATGACTGCACCGAGGATCCCGGTGTCGATCGACTGGATCCCCAGGATGTTTTGGATATTATTGGCCTTCAGGATTGCCGCATCAGTGGTGGGTAAAATCCCTTTCGCCGTCAACCAGAAGTTAACGGCAAGGTTCATGACCGCGTAGCCAACAAACCCAGCAAATGCCGCCACACCTTTGTTCTCGCGCGCCAGACCGAGAGGAATAGCAATACAGAACATCACGGGTAAGAAACTAAAGGCGAAAGAGCCGACTTTACTCATCCAGGTAAAAAGAGCCTGAAGCACCGGGTTACCCAATGCGGGGATCAGCGTTAAGACATCATGGCTGCTTAACGAACTGCCGATCCCCAACATGATCCCGCAGAAGGAGAGCAGAGCCACGGGCAACATAAAGGTTTTGCCCAACTGCTGGAAAAATTCCCATAACGTTATTTTTGGTGTGGTTCTCGTCGTCATCTAACGACTCCTCGTGAAAGCTCGGTGACTAATGATGGCGAGAAGATAAAACGTTTTACCTAATTTTAGTGCGGTATAAATCACATTATCGAATGATAATAGGGGGTATAACTATAACCGATTGATAAAACGTTTTATCCGTCACGTTATCAGGGAGTTTTCTGTTTTTATGGCTATAGCCAAAAAAATAACCATCCATGATGTTGCGCTGGCTGCGGGAGTTTCGGTCAGTACAGTCTCATTGGTGCTTAGTGGAAAAGGGCGTATCTCATCCGCAACCGGGGAGCGGGTAAACGCTGCCATTGAGCAGTTGGGGTTCGTACGTAATCGTCAGGCATCGGTACTGCGTGGCGGTCAGAGTGGTGTGGTCGGGCTGATTGTACGCGATCTGTCTGCGCCATTTTATGCTGAACTGACGGCAGGTCTGACGGAAGCATTAGAAGCACAGGGTCGGATGGTCTTTCTTTTACACGGCGGTAAAGACGGTGAGCAATTGGCGCAGCGTTTCGCGATGCTACTCAATCAGGGCGTGGATGGTGTAGTCATTGCGGGTGCCGCTGACAGCAGTGATGCACTGCGACAGCTGGCTGAAGAAAAAGGGATTCCGGTCGTATTTGCTTCACGAGCCAGTTACCTGGATGACGTCGACACGGTCCGACCCGACAACATGCAGGCAGCGCAATTGTTGGTTGAGCATCTTATTCGGCACGGTCACCAGCGAATCGCGTGGCTGGGAGGACAGAGTTCTTCTTTAACCCGCGCAGAGCGTGTCGGCGGCTATTGTGCGACGCTGCTAAAATATGGTTTACCGTTTCATAGTGATTGGGTTCTGGAGTGTTCATCCAGTCAAAAACAGGCAGCCGAAGCCGTTACTGCACTGTTACGCCGCAACCCGACGATCAGCGCCGTTGTGTGTTACAACGAAACCATCGCTGTTGGCGCCTGGTTTGGTCTGATGAGAGCGGGGCGTCAGAGCGGCGAAATTGGCGTCGATCGCTATTTTGAACAGCAAGTTTCACTGGCTGGATTTGCGGATGTGGCGGAAAACGCGCTGGATGACATTCCCATTATCTGGGCCAGTACCCCGGCACGCGAAATGGGTTACACCCTGGCTGAACGTATACTGCAGCGCATTGGTCATGATGACAGCCATTCCCGCAATCTGACGCTTTCCGCCCGACTGGTCACGCAGAAGTAGCTTGCCGAAAAGCAAAAGCCCGATAAGCAGTATTATCGGGCTTGGTTCAGAGCATCATTACTGTTGTGGAACTGCCGGAGCATCCGGTTCGCCAAGGGTCGGCATACCGAACATACCAACAAACTCATCCAGCGGCATCTTCTGCCCGTTGAGTGTTACCTGGCCATTGGTGTACTGCAGGCTGGAACCGATGGTGTTGTCCTGCATCGTGGTAATGCGGAACATCTGCCCCATCGCTGCCAGACCATTGACCTGCTGTTTAGCCAGACCCGCGGCTTGCTCCTGCTGATAGCCTTCAATTTTGGCTATCTGTGTCATGAACTCAGTCGCCATATCCACAGGAATAGTCAGCTTCGCGTCCAGTGATTTGACGGAACGATCCACTTCCTGAGCCAGCGTTTGTGGCTCTTCTTTGGTCGCAGTTGGATCTTTGAGCAGCAGCGACAGGTCAAACGTCGTTTCGCCTTTCGCATTTTTCCAGCTTAACGGCGCAATGGTGATTACGGGTTCACCCTTCATCAGAATGGGCAGCGCATTAAAGAACGCTTCCGTCACTTTCTGCTGATAAAGCTCTGGGTTTTGGACGACATCAATCTGCGACATCAGCGCCTTGGTTTGGGCACTGTACTGCTGGCTGAACTGATGCAGGGCTTCACCGTCAATCTGACCCACTTTCAGCGTCAGCTTACCGCTACCCAAATCCTGACCCTGTAATTTAAGGCTGTTCAGGGTGTAATCCAGCTGGCTGTTCACGGTTTTTCCATCGTTAATCAGATCGGATTTACCATCAATTCCCATGCCTTCCAGCACGGCCAGCTCTTTGCCTTCGACTGATATCGACAGTTTATCGAGAGACAGCTTCTGGTCGCCGATGCGTTCACCAAAACTGGCGACGCTGCTGGATCCTTCGGTTGTCAGGTTATTAAAGGTAACTTGCACCTTCTGGTCGTATTCGTTGACTGCATTAACCTGACCGCTTTGCGCAGCGCCCGTCAGGGAAACCGCGTTACCGTCTTTATCTGCGGTGAACTGGAATTCCCCACCGCTGAAGGCAACTTTTTCGTCGCCTTTCTCGTAGTTCAACGGTTTGAGGGAGAGGTCTGAACGGGTGTCACCACTATAGCTAATTCGGGAGTTGATAACGAAAGGAGACTCGCCTTTGGCTATATCAAACAATGGCTTAGTGACATCGTTATTCACCAGTGTTGTTCTCACCGAAGCCATAGCAGGAATGAGGTTCAATGACTTAAGCTGGGTTAACGGGAAAGGGCCGTGATCCACCGTTTCATCCAGAACGATAGTTTGGCCTGCTTTCAGCCATGCGTTTTCCTGTCCGGCGATGGGTTTCACTACCAGTTGCAGTTGGCTATTGAACACGCCGCGCTGGTAGTTTTGATAACTCAGTTCAATTCCTGCCTCAGGTGAGTAGCGTTTGATCTGATCATTTGCCTGCGTCACCATCTCGGCGAGATGCGTTTCCAGTTTCTTTCCGGTGTACCAGGCGCCGCCCGTCCAGACGATACCCAGCGCAACCACCACACCCGCAGCTACCAGCGATTTTTTCATTTCGATATCCATAAAATAAAACCAGGCGTTTGAAGACGCCTGGAGGAGTGACATGTTTTTAACTCTCTACTAGCTTAGCAAGAGTTGTTAAAAATATCAGTATCTTGCTAGAGCTTGTTGTAAACACGCGCTAAACGGCCGACGCCGCTGACACTTATTGGCGATTCATTCGCACTAATAAATGCGGATTCACCCGGTTTTAGTACCAGACGTTGATCGCCTTTGCTCAGTAGCGCTTCACCTTCTATGCAGAAGAAAATCGCCGCGCTGTGCTGGCTAATTACGGATTCCCCGGCAGACAGTTCATGCAGGGAGAAGGCGAAATCATCAACCGGGATCGGGAAGTCGAGTTCACCACCGGTTTTGACCGGAGTGGTCAACAGTTGGTTCGCCGGTTTTGCGACAAATTTAACGTTGGCCACCAGCTCCGGAATATCAATATATTTTGGTGTCAGCCCAGCACGCAGCACGTTATCAGAGTTTGCCATGACCTCAAGTGCCACACCTTGCAGATAGGCGTGCGGCGTTTCCGCGAACAGGAACATCGCTTCGCCAGGATTTAGCTTCACCACATTCAGCAGCAGTGGGGAGAAAAGACCGCTGTCGTTCGGGTAGACATCAGCGATAAGGCGAATAGTCTGCCACGGTTCGCCTTGCTGGCTGTTAAGGGCTGATTTCAGTATTGCCAGTGCATGCGATTTTTCCTGGTCCTGCATATTTAACAGGCTGGCGAAAAGGTAGCTCAGGCGCTCGGCACCGGGTTCCTGTAAAAAGTGAGCAATGGCAGGGTGTGCGCCAGCAACTGGTTGTAACAATGCAACGATGTCAGAGAACTCGCGAAACGCATTCATCGCCAGGAATGGCGTCAAGGCAAAAACCAGCTCTGGTTTGTGGTTCGGATCTTTGTAGTTACGCTCAGCGGCATCCATTGGGATCCCGGCTGCGTTTTCTTTGGCAAATCCTATCTCAGAGTTGTGTTTGTTCGGATGGACCTGAATAGAAAGCGGTTGAGCGGCGCAGAGCACTTTAAACAGGAAGGGCAGTTCGCCAAAGCGTTTTGCTACGGCATCGCCTAACAGTGCGGATTTATCGTGCTCGATAACATCGCGCAGAGCAACGGGTTGGCCATCGGCCCCTTGAACCTGAGAGCTGCTTTTCGGATGAGCACCCATCCACAGCTCGGCCATTGGCTGCTGGGTTGGGTTGGCAATGCCATAAAGTTCCGTTAACGCAGTTTTACTTCCCCAGGCGTAGTGTTGCACTGAGTTGATGAGTTTTTGCATTATCAATGCCCTGTTTCAATGTTGAAAAATCTCTGGCTATTAAACCAAGAAACCCCGGACGAAGTAACCTGCACGTGCAAAAAGTCGTACTAGTCTCAGTTTTTGTTAAAAAAATGTGTAGGATATGGTGACTCGCTTTTAATACCCTGAGTAATTCCGGTTGCAGAAAGCCATACCTTCTACAACCCGATCTGCGGCAGGGAAGCAGGGCAATGGAACATCTGCCCAGAGAATAACCAGACCGAGCAGTAAGTGAGAGCACAATGTCAAACAAACCCTTTCATTATCAGCATCCTTTTCCCCTCAAAAAGGATGATACCGAATACTATCTGCTGACCAGCGACCATGTTTCCGTTGCCGAATTTGAAGGGCAGGAGATTGTCAAAGTTGCGCCTGAGGCCTTAACTTTGCTGGCTCGCCAGGCGTTTCATGACGCATCGTTTATGCTGCGCCCTGCACATCAGCAGCAGGTTGCAGACATTCTGCGCGATCCGGATGCCAGCGAAAACGATAAATATGTCGCCCTGCAATTCCTGCGTAACTCTGATATCGCAGCAAAGGGCATTCTGCCGACATGTCAGGACACCGGCACAGCGATTATCGTGGGTAAAAAAGGACAGCGTGTCTGGACCGGCGGCGGTGACGAAGCGGCGCTGGCGCGTGGGGTTTATAACACCTACATCGAAGACAACCTGCGCTATTCACAAAACGCCGCGCTGGATATGTACAAAGAGGTGAACACCGGTACCAATCTGCCAGCACAGATTGACCTGTATACCGTCGACGGCGATGAATACAAATTCCTGTGCATTGCCAAGGGCGGTGGTTCGGCGAACAAAACCTATCTGTACCAGGAAACCAAAGCGCTGCTCACACCAGGCAAATTAAAAAATTACCTGGTGGAGAAGATGCGAACGCTGGGAACAGCAGCTTGCCCGCCATACCACATCGCGTTTGTGATTGGTGGAACGTCCGCAGAAGCCACGCTGAAAACGGTGAAACTGGCTTCGGCGAAATACTACGATGAGCTGCCGACCGAAGGTAACGAGCACGGTCAAGCATTCCGTGATGTTGAACTGGAAAAAGAACTGCTGATAGAAGCGCAGAACCTTGGTTTAGGCGCCCAGTTTGGCGGGAAATATTTCGCACACGATATCCGTGTGATCCGCTTACCGCGTCACGGCGCGTCGTGCCCGGTTGGCATGGGCGTTTCTTGTTCAGCGGATCGTAATATTAAAGCCAAGATCAACCGTGAAGGGATCTGGATTGAGAAGCTCGAACACAATCCTGGCAAATATATCCCGGAAGAACTGCGTCAGGCAGGCGAAGGCGAAGCCGTGCGTGTCGACCTGAACCGTCCGATGAAAGATATCCTGGCACAGTTGTCGCAATATCCGGTTTCTACCCGCTTGTCGCTGAATGGTACGATCATCGTTGGACGTGACATAGCGCATGCGAAACTGAAAGAACGTCTGGATAACGGCGAAAGTTTGCCGCAGTATGTTAAGGATCACCCAATCTATTACGCCGGACCGGCAAAAACGCCGGAAGGTTATGCATCTGGCTCGCTTGGCCCAACCACCGCCGGTCGCATGGATTCCTATGTTGATCAGCTTCAGGCCGCGGGCGGGAGTATGATCATGCTGGCAAAAGGAAACCGCAGTCAGCAGGTTACTGACGCTTGCCATAAGCATGGTGGTTTCTACTTAGGCAGCATTGGTGGTCCAGCGGCCGTGCTGGCCCAGGGCAGTATCAAGAGTCTGGAGTGTGTGGAATATCCCGAACTGGGGATGGAAGCCATCTGGAAAATTGAAGTGGAAGATTTCCCGGCGTTTATCCTGGTGGATGACAAAGGCAACGATTTCTTCCAGCAAATTCAGACGTCGCAGTGCGCACGCTGCGTTAAGTAACGTCAGCCGCCCTACGGGGCGGTTTTTTTTACCGCACGAACCACCAAACGACAGTTTTTTCCTCGTTAATACTCATAAGACCAATGCAAGTGGGCAATGTCGAAACATAACCTAATCAATCGTTAATATAAGGAGCAGGTAATGGTAACGGTACGCCGCGAGAATGATTCAATGGGTGCGATCGATGTTCCGGCCGATAAACTCTGGGGCGCGCAAACTCAACGATCGCTGGAGCATTTTCGCATTTCAACAGAGAAAATGCCGGTCTCGCTGATCCACGCGCTGGCGCTGACTAAGCGGGCCGCTGCGAAGGTTAACCAGGATTTGGGTTTGCTGGCTGCGGAGAAAGCCTCCGCCATCATGCAGGCTGCAGACGAGGTGCTGGCAGATAAGCATCGCGATGAGTTTCCGCTGGCTATCTGGCAGACCGGTTCCGGCACGCAAAGCAATATGAATATGAATGAGGTGCTGGCAAACCGGGCCAGCGAATTGTTGGGCGGCGTGCGGGGAATGGAGCGAAAAATACATCCGAACGATGACGTCAACAAAAGCCAAAGTTCAAATGATGTTTTTCCCACGGCAATGCATGTCGCCGCGCTGTTGGCTTTGCGCGAGCATCTGATCCCTCAGTTGAATGTGTTGACCACCACGTTACGTGAAAAATCGCATGCCTTCGCCGACATTGTCAAAATCGGCAGAACCCATTTACAGGATGCGACGCCGCTGACGCTGGGCCAGGAGATCTCTGGTTGGGTGGCAATGCTGGAACATAACCTGAAGCATATCGAACATAGTCTGCCGCACGTTGCTGAACTGGCGTTGGGCGGTACGGCGGTAGGAACCGGGCTGAACACCCACCCGGAATATGCCGAGCGGGTTGCGGATGAACTGGCTGTGTTGACCTCTGCACCTTTTGTCACCGCGCCGAATAAATTCGAAGCGCTAGCCACCTGTGATGCACTGGTACATGCCCACGGTGCGCTCAAAGGCCTGGCCGCATCGCTGATGAAAATCGCCAATGATGTACGCTGGCTGGCATCCGGTCCGCGCTGCGGCATTGGCGAAATTTCTATTCCTGAAAATGAACCGGGCAGTTCCATTATGCCGGGCAAGGTCAACCCGACACAATGTGAAGCCCTGACTATGCTGTGCTGTCAGGTCATGGGTAACGATGTTGCCGTTAATATCGGCGGGGCATCAGGGAATTTTGAACTGAACGTCTATCGCCCGATGGTTATCCATAACTTCCTGCAATCGGTTCGTTTGTTGGCAGATGGTATGGAAAGCTTCAACGAGCACTGTGCGACAGGGATCGAGCCAAATCGTGAACGCATTGATCAGTTGCTCAACGAGTCACTGATGCTGGTAACCGCGCTAAACACCCATATTGGCTACGATAAAGCGGCTGAGATTGCTAAAAAGGCGCATAAAGAAGGACTGACCTTAAAAGCGTCAGCCCTGGCGCTGGGATATTTAACCGAGGCCGAATTCGACAGTTGGGTCCGCCCGGAACTGATGGTCGGTAGCATGCGACCGGGTCGTTAATCCGCTACATACAGGTGCAACCGTGTGATAATCAGTCTTAACGGTTGCGCCTGAGGCTTAAAACGGTGCTGAACATTGTCAGCATCGTAGTTCAGTAATCCTCCGATATCCGGCACCGTCATGCCGTTTTCGTTATTTATTAGCGCAATTAATGGCGTCGGGCAGGCATATTGCACCTGTTTTTGCTGCCCTTTGTACCAGACGCGGGCGATGGGTTGTACTTTGACCGGGCGTTTGATCTTCAATTTTGCCTGTTGTGGTAGGGCAGCGATGTCCTGGTATTCGCGCTCAAGCCTGGCCTGCCACTCTTCGCGTGTCCACGGATGCACGCTGCGTGGTGACGTCAGGCTCTTTTCCAGTTGTTGCAGTACCTCATCACGCGTCAGGTTCTTAATAATGTGCTTGTTGGCCCAGCCAAATCGCAGGGTAGCCGGTTCTCTGACAACCGTTAGCGTCCGATAGGCGTTCAACGTAATCAGCCCTGGTAAGTGGCGGTGCACCCATTCAAAACGTGCGGCCGATGGCAGACCAGACTCTACGGTGACAATGCGCTCAAAGGTGGTTTTAAGCTGATTAATACGTTGTATTTGCTCTTCCAGCATGGTTTGTGTGCCGGTATCCACCTGATAGCAGAGTACCCCCGGCAGGCGGACAGCCGCTTTGCTACTGCGATTCTCGGACTGCTGTTGAATAAACAGGTGGCGATAGTGGCGTAGTGCCAGGGTTTCCGCCTCTTTACCCAAGTGCTGTTTTACGTCGATGGTTTCCAGTGGCGCATGTTCTGCCTCTTTCACCACTTCCGGCAAAGAGAACACGCGGGCAATCAGTAGTGTCTGCTGTTGCAATTGCGCGGTGAGGTGTGCCAGTTCTTGTTCCATCTGGCGAAAGGTTCCGTTTAAGCGTTCGACGAGATCGTAGCGAGCCATAGATTTACCATTTTAGTTACAACATACTTTTTATAGCACAAGATACCCAGCCTGACCACCGAGCCGTGTAGGTCAGGCAGCTGAAAATTCAGGTATGTTATGCCAGACAGGCCAACTGAAGGAGAAGCGGGCACCACCCAGTTCACTTTCATCACAGACCACCGTACCGCCCATAGCCAGAGCGATAGAGTGGACGATGGCGAGGCCAAGTCCGCAGCCACCAGTCGCCCGGTCACGGCTGGGGTCCAGACGTACAAACGGTTCAAAAATTTGCTCGCGCGCAGCAGGCTCGATGCCGGGTCCATCATCTTCGACGATCAGCGTTGCCTGACTCCCATTGAGTTGCAGGCTGGCTTGAACAGTCGACTGGCAGTATCGCAGAGCGTTATTTAACAAATTATCCAGCACACGCTCCATCAAGCGCATATCCAGTGCGCCGTAGTCTCCGATCTGAAGATGGCGCAGGCGTACCGCACGATCAGGGTTGACGCTTTGTACATCTTCCAGATGGGTTGTTAGCCACACGGGCAGGTTCGGAACACTGAGTTTTAGCTCATTTTGCGGCCTATCCAGACGAGCATAGGTGAGCAATTCTTCAATTAACGCTTCCAGTTGACCAATATCGCGGTTTAGCGCCTGCGATTCCTGCTCGGTGAGGTTATCGCTCATCTCAAGGCGGTAACGTAATCGCACCAGCGGTGTACGAAGCTCATGGGCAATGCCGTCAATCAGCTGTTTCTTACTGGCTATCAGGGCATTGATATTGTCCGCCATTTGGTTAAACGCCACGCCCAGACGCTCAAAGCTTGAGCCGCTGTCAAAGTGCAACCGTTCATTAAGATGTCCTTCACCAAAACGCTGTGCTGCGGCCTCCAATCTGAGCATCTCTTGCCAGTGTGGACGCATCCAGATCAGCACAGGGAAGGCCAATGAAATAGCAATGAAGGCCATCAGCGCGACGTCCAGCAAGCGCATCTGGTGCAGGAAATAGAGATAAGGTACGGGGCCGACAGCCAGTACATAGTGGCTTCGCGGAATTCGTTGAATAAAGGTGTACTGATCGTCGAGCGCAACGATATCGCCTTCCCGTAAGCGCTGCATGGTGGGAGCATCAAGATGGTATTTATTCAACGGTTCTACGCGAAGATCAAAAGACAGATTTAAATCCATCTCTTTCAGGGTTTTCCCCCAGTCTCGCGGTGGGATTTCGCGTAATTCGCTGCGCATCAGATACAACGAACTTTTCATCAAGTCGTCGAGCGACTGTCTACCCGCACGTTCTGCGGTGAATTTGTACACCAGGCCAACCAGCAGGGTCATCACCAGAAAACAGACAAACAACAAGAGATAAAACTGCACAAACAGCTTTTTCATACAAATCACCAAACACTCAATAGGTTAGCTAATGTGCAGTTGCCCGCGGAACAGGTGGGCGGTATCACTGTATCCACTGACGCACAGGGTGAATATCAATCCGACCACCATCAACGCACTTGTCCTGGCAGATTACACGGTATAAACCATTTCTGCATTCTTATGAGCTACCATGCGACTATACAGGATCGCCATTTAATGAGCCTAACGCAACGCAAGACCAACCACTCAATAGGCCTGCATCCGTGAAAAAAGTTCGTTTTATACAACAACGAGATCCTGCGCCGACACAATAGCGAAACCACTTATATGAGTATGTGTATTTTCACCGACAATTAGGTGGCTTATTTTTGAGCGGAACCGATAAGGTTATATATACCTAAAATAGCAACACTGACCTTCTTTAAATAAATTTAAAAAGTAGAAGTGGTTTTTTTTGGATTCTGATTGGTTGTGATGAAAATAAACGAATAGCTTGATAAGTGAGGGGGGGCAGAGGCCGTTATTCGAGGGAATCGAATAATGCCTCAAGATCTCCATAGAATGAAATGCTGTCATTCTCCCATCTTCTGTAAACGGCGATACCGGATTTATTCCCCGTTTTAGGTCATGCAGACCGATACGGCTGTCTACACCCGTCGGCTTGCAGTTGTAAGTTCTTAGGGGGGCTACACTCATGGAACTTAGCGCGGTACTAGCGCAGAAACACCTTGCCAATCATATAGGTCGTTGCCTGTCCACCTATATACACACGGTCACCCACTAGCTGGCAGCGTAACTCTCCGCCGCGTTCGAATCCCTGGTGTGCCAGCATCTGTATTTTGTTTAGCTGCCTGGCCCAGTAAGGGATGAGCATCGTGTGCGCTGAACCGGTGACCGGGTCTTCTGCCACTGCCTCCCCTGGGCAGAAGAAACGGCTGACAAAGTCGTATTCGCCTTCACCTGGCGCGGTTATACAAACCATTTTCCCGAGAGGGATCATGGCATTAATATCCGGTTTAACCGCTTCAACTTGCTGCTGATTTTCCATCACCACCATATAATCACGCGCCATGCGTACTTCTTTATATTCCGTGATACCTAACGTTTGCAGTAGTAATGCCGGCGGTACAATAGATTCAGTTTCCCATGCAGGAAAATCAAGCGTCAGCCATTTGCCATTGCGACTTACCGACAGTGCGCCGACAAATCGGGTTTCAAAATGAATAATGGTGTTCGGGTAATTAAGGTGTTCAAAGATGACATGTGCCGCAGCAAGTGTGGCATGGCCACAGAGGTTGATTTCGCCCTGAGTCGTAAACCAGCGTAATTCAAAACCTTTCTGTGTCGGGACGAAAAAAGCGGTTTCCGACTGGTTATGCTGCTTTGACATTTTTAATAGTGTTTCATCAGGCAACCATTCTGTGAGCGGGCATACTGCGGCAGCGTTTCCGCCAAACGTGGTAGTGGTAAAGGCATCTATCATAAAAAAATCAATTTGCTGCATAGCGTAAACCTCTCATCAGTTCTGGCGGAAATCGCACTCTAGCACGCCATGTTAATCCGGTATTTAGAATTTTTTATCTATCTGAATTATTTCGATTTCGCTACCCGCTATGATTTTTATTTAATGTAAAATTTCATTTGAAACGCTACTTATTGATGATAGGAATGGCATTGGCGTTGTCTGCATCTGTTCAGGCGGGTGAGAATGTGACTGTCGGCGGTTATGCTCATACCAAAACAGCAGGAAAAAGCCTGAGTGGTTTTAATGCGAAGTATGGATACACGCCCGATGAAAGTGATTTGGGAGTCATCTCCTCGCTCACTATTTCCGCTGACAATGAAAACGATATTGACCGTGGATATAATACCGATCACTAATCCGAAATATGAGTTGCCCGTGACGTTAACTGTCGATCTATCTCATATTTGTCTCTTATTATCCCGTTACTTTCTTGAATTAATTATTTTCGGTTCCTGGTGGGGGGGGTATTGAACCTGCTCATTGAGTATCCGGTTAATTCATCTGTGTTTTAGGTACTGGATAAAATAAGAATGAAACGTTCACGCTTTTCACATCCGCCTGCGGATGTGGCTTTTTCACCCGGACTGCGCCGTCTGGCCTGGCTCAACATCGTCGTACAGATGGTCTTTCCGCTGGCGACAGCCTTCACCCCAACGATGGCTGGCGCCGGCGAACAGCATTTCCTGCAGCAGCCTGCGCCGCTGTCTGATGTACAGCACGGCATTCCCACGACGGTCTATACCCTGGGGGCCAGCGAGACCACAGCAATGGTGGCCCGAAAATACAACATCACCCCCGGCCAGTTGCGTGAACTCAATCAGTTCCGCACCTTTGCTCACGGTTATGACCATCTGCTGCCCGGGGATGAGCTGGATGTGCCTGTATCCCCGCTGACGGTACTGCCCTCTGCCGGACATAAGGCTGCCGGAGAGGACGTTGATGACCAGGCACAGAAGGTGGCCGGGTATACCACACAGGCGGGCAGTTTCCTGGCCGGCAGTTCAAAAAGTGATGCCGCCGCGTCCATGGTGCGCGGTATAGCCACCGGGGAAGCCGGCGGGGCTCTTCAGCAGTGGCTGAGCCACTTCGGGACTGCCCGCGTACAGCTTGATATGGATGACAGCTTCTCCCTGAAAAACTCACAGTTTGACCTGCTGCTGCCCCTGTATGACCAGAGCGATAACCTGGCGTTCACCCAGGGCAGCCTTCACCGGACCGAAGGCCGGACCCAGGCTAACCTCGGTGCCGGTCTGCGTTACTTTACGCCCAGCTACATGCTGGGCGGGAATTTGTTCGGGGACTACGACCTGTCCCGCGACCATGCGCGTATGGGGGCCGGTGTGGAGTACTGGCGTGACTTCCTGAAGCTGGGCGCCAACGGTTACATGCACCTGACGGGCTGGAAGGACTCCCCGGACCTGGCCGACTACCAGGAGCGGCCTGCCAACGGCTGGGACATCCGGGCTCAGGCCTGGGTACCGTCACTGCCGCAGCTGGGCGGCAAACTCACATATGAGCAGTATTATGGCAAAGAAGTTGCTCTGTTCGGGGTGGATGGCCGGCAAAAGAACCCGCATGCCATCACGGCCGGAATTAATTATACCCCGGTCCCGCTGATTACCCTTGGGGCGGAGCAGCGTCAGGGCCAGTCCGGAAAAAACGATACCCGGCTGACGGTGGACATAAACTTCCAGCCGGGCGTACCGTGGCGCAGCCAGGTGGACCCGACCGCCGTGGCGGCGATGCGCAGCCTGGCCGGCAGCCGGTATGACCTGGTGGAGCGTAACAACAATATTGTGCTGGAGTACCGGAAGAAAGAGACGATACGTCTGCATACAACAGACCTGATTACCGGCTATGCCGGGGAGCAGAAGTCTCTGGGGGTATCGGTGACCAGCAGATACGGGCTGGAACGCATTGACTGGGACGCCGCCGCCCTGAACGCGTCCGGCGGTAAAATCGTGCAGAACGGCAGTGATTATACGGTGGTGTTGCCGGCATACCAGACTGCGGCTCAGGCGGTGAACACGTACAGGGTCAGTGGTGTGGCAGTGGACACGAAGGGAAATCACTCTGACCGCAGTGACACCCAGGTGACGGTGCAGGCGCCGGAGGTGAATAAACAGTACAGCACCTTCACGCCTGCCCGCAGCGACCTGCCTGCGGACGGAAAGAGCACACAGGTACTGGCCCTGACGCTGCGGGACGGGAATAACCAGCCGGTGAACCTGGATATAATGGATATCACCCTCAGTACCGTCGGTCTGAAAAGTGCCACGGTATCATCGCTGACGAAAAAATATCCGGGCGTGTACACCGTCACGGTGACATCGGGGACGGATGCTGAGACGCTCACCCTGACACCGTCGGTAGGCGGTAGCACGCTGTCACCGGCGAAGGTGACCATCAGCAGCGTTACGCCGGACGCGGCGAAGTCGGCCATCAAAACCGACAACACCACCTATGTGGCTGGCTCGGATATGACGGTGACGGTGACGCTGAAAGATGCAAACGACAATGCGGTGACCGGGGTATCCGCGTCGCTGGACAAGGCGGTCACGGTGGCAAACGCCACGCTGAAAGCGGGCAGCAGCTGGAAGGATAACGGCGAC